>NZ_DGNN01000027.1:0-81674 GCF_002388965.1 Leisingera sp. UBA4491
CCTCCGGCGGGAGTATTTTTTGAAAGATGAAGGGGTGAGCGTTTCGCCCGGGAACGGGCGGAGCCCCTTTTTGAAAGATGAATGAGCTGGGGGTCAGGCGGTGACCGGCACCATGGTGCCTTGCAGGAGCGCGATCAGTTTTTCTTCTTTCGCTGTCACGACGTGGACCTCCGCGGTGACGATGACCAGGCGGCGGCCCGGCTTGATGACCTTGCCGGTGGCGCGCAGGTGGTCTCCGGCGCCGGGGGCCAGCAGGTTGATCTTCATCTCTGCGGTCATCACTTCGCAGTCCTCGGGCATCACGGTGAGCGCGGCGTAGCCTGCCGCCGTGTCGCCGATGGCAAAGCTGAGGGCGGCATGGGCCACATCGTGCTGCTGGCGGCTGCCGGGCAGGATGGGGGCGGTGATCACCACTTCACCGGCTGCGACGCGTTCAATCTCTGCGCCCAGGGTTTGCATCATGCTTTGCCTGGCGAAGCTGCTGCGGATGCGGTGGTCCATGGCGGTGTCCTTCTGCTGGTCTGCCCGCAGCATAGAGGAGCGCGGGACCCTTGCGCAGGTGACGCTGCGCCATTTGCCCGGTCAGCGCGGCATTGGCACCGGCAGCGGCCGCGGCCCGGTCAGGATGGCCAGGGCATCGGGCGCCATCAGCGGCGCGAACGCCGGATCGCTGCTGCGCAGGCCGCCCGTGTAAGTGCCGAAGGCGGGCAGGATCACGCGGGCGGCGTCCACCAGAAAAGCGGGCCGGGAGGTGCTGCGGACCCGCGCCTTGGGGTGGTAGTGGCCGGAGATTTCGGCGCTGGACTGCGGGTCGGCAATGTGGCGGAAGGTGAGCGGGCCCAGTGTCAGAGCGGCGGCGTGCTCTCCGCCCAGGGCCGGCGGGGCGGGGTCGTGGTTGCCCTCGATCCAGATCCAGCGACGGGTCTGCATCAGCCGGGTGATGCGGCCCAGGTCTGCCTGCGGCAGCGCGCGGCAGGCCGCGTCATCGTCGAAACTGTCGCCAAGGCAGATCAGCGTGTGCGCGCCGGTGATCTGGAGCGCGGCGTCGAGGCGGTCCAGCGTGTCGCGGGTTTCATAGGGCGGCAGGGCGCTGCCGCCGCGCCGCGCGTGGCGTTCGGATTTGCCCAGGTGCAGGTCGGAGACGCAGAGGGTGCGCTGCTCCGCCCACCAGAGCGCACCGCTGCCGAGGGCGGTCAGGCGGGTGCCAGCGAGGGTGAAATCGAAGCCGTTCATGATGCGTTCTTAACGGTGCCAGCGGCGCTGGCAAGGCCTATTGCGGCAGGGCGCTGAGACCGGATTGCTGCATCAGCGCTTCGGTTTCCCGCAGCAGCAGTTTCTCCTCGGCGGCGCCTTTGACCGGGACCTTGCCTGCCTCCAGCAGCAGCGGCGCGGCAAGGGGGGAGATCCGCTGCAGCCGCCGGAGGGTGATGCGGCCGTCTATGCGGGCGATCATCTCCTCGATGCGGCCGAAATCCACCAGCCCGCGCAGGGCCTCCTCGCGGGTGATGTCCAGCAGCAGGTGATCCGGGTCGTATTTGCGCAGCGTGTCATAGAGGATGTCAGAGGAGAAGGTCGCCTGCCGCCCGTTCTTGCGCTGCCCCGGGGTGTTGCGCTCGATCAGCCCGGCGATGGTGGCGGCACCGCGGAAGGCGCGTTTCATCACCGCGTTGCCGGCCAGCCAGCCCTCTAGCCCCTCGCGCAAGGCGCCGATGTCGAACAGCGGCGCGGGGTCGGTGAACTCCTCCAGCCCCCAGATCAGCGTGGCGTAATCGGTGGAGACGAAGCCCAGGGGATCTAGGCCCAGTTCCTCCATCCGCTTGGTCAGCAAGAGGCCCAGCGTCTGCTGGGCATTGCGGCCGGCGAAGCCATAGACGCACGCGTGCGCGCGCCCGTCATGCGGGAAGCTTTCGATCAGCAGACTGCCTGCGCGGGGAAGCTCGGAGACTTCGCGCTGGAGTTCCAGCCACTCTGCCGTATGGCGCGGCAGGCTGGGCCAGCTGTCCTGCTTGAACATCTCCAGAATGCGGGCGCTGAGCTGGGTGGAGGTGGCGAATTTGGTGCCCGAGAAGACAGCGATCTTGGGTTTTTTCCCGGGGTTGCGGCTGACCTCCACGGTCATTTCCCGCAGGCCCTCGTAGCGCACGGTCTGGCCGCCGATCAGGAAGGTGTCTCCGGGGGTGAGGGTGGCGGCAAAGGCTTCCTCGATTTCGCCCAGCGGCTTGCCGCCGCGGTTGCGTTTCAGGCGGACCTTGACCAGATCGGTGTCCTGGATGGTGCCCAGGTTCATGCGGATGCGGGCCGCGGCGCGGGGGTCGCGCAGCTGCCACTTGCCGTCCGGGCGCTGCCGCAGGCGCTGCCATTGGTCGTAAGCTTTCAGCGCGTAGCCGCCGGTGGCGCAGAAATCGAGGCAGGCATCGAATTCGGCAGGGGTGAGAGCGGCGTAGGCGCCGGCCTGGGTCATTTCGGCGTAAAGCTGGTCGGCGTCGAAGGGACCCGCGCAGGCCGCGATCAGGATGTGCTGGCAGAGCACGTCGCGGGGGCCGGGGCCACGCGGCGCGCCGTCCAGATCGTTTGCGCGCACCGCCTCCAGCGCGGCGCGGCATTCGACCACTTCGAACCGGTTGGCAGGCACCAGAAGCGCCTTGGACGGGGCGTTGTAGCGGTGATTGGCCCGGCCGATGCGCTGGACCAGGCGTTTCACGTTCTTGGGCGCGCCGATCTGGATCACCAGGTCCACGTCGCCCCAGTCGATGCCGAGGTCCAGCGAGCCGGTGCAGACGATGGCGCGCAGCTCGCCGCGGACCATCGCCGCCTCGACCCGCTCGCGCTGGACCCGGTCGAGCGAGCCGTGGTGGATGCCAATCGGCAGGGCGTCGTCGTTGGCGAGCCAGAGATTGTGAAAGAAAATCTCTGCTTGGGCGCGGGTGTTGTGGAATATCAGCGTGGTCTTGTGGGCCCTGATCTGTTCCATCACCGCCGGGATCGCATAGGCCGCGCCGCCCCCGGCCCAGGGCGGCGGCTCAGCGGTTTCCAGCATCCGGATATCGGGGGCAGGACCGGGATCGGCCTGCACGATCTCGCAGGGGTCCGGATGGCGGGCGAGGTAGCTGGCGATGGCCTGCGGGTCGTCCACGGTGGCCGACAGCCCGATCCGGCGCAGATCCGGGCAGAGGGTCTGCAGCCGCGCCAGCGCCAGCATCAGCTGGTCGCCGCGCTTGCTTTCGGCCAGGGCGTGGATTTCGTCGACCACTACGCGCTTCAGGCCCTTGAAGGTGCGGGCGGCGTCCTCGTAGGAGGTGAGCAGGGCGAGGCTTTCCGGGGTGGTCAGCAGGATATGCGGCGGGTCGGCGCGCTGGCGTTTCTTGCGGCTGGAGGGGGTGTCGCCGGTGCGGTCGTCGATGCGGATAGGCAGGCCCATCTCCTCCACCGGGGTGCGCAGGTTGCGCTTGATGTCGGCAGCCAGCGCCTTGAGCGGGGAGATGTAGAGAGTGTGCAGCCCTTTATGGCTGCCGTCCGCCAGCTCCGCCAGGGTGGGCAGGAAACCGGCCATGGTCTTGCCGCCGCCGGTGGGGGCGATCAGCAGGGTGCAGGGCTGAGACGCCCGCTCCAGCATGGCGTGCTGGTGCGGGTGGATGGACCAGCCCTTGGAGGCGAACCAGTTCTCGATGACGGGCGGCAGAATGCTCATCCGTCCCATGTAGGTGCTGCCGCAAAACTTTTTAGAAAAGGGTGGCCCAAAGTTTTCAAAAAACTTTGGGGCCGGGTCATTTCACGATCTGCTCGTCCCTGACAAACATGTTGGCCCAGGCCCGGTCGATCAGTTCCGGCGACATCTGATAGGGGATGCCCTCGAACTCGCAGATCGCGATCATCTGGTCGATCAGGAACCCCGGCTGATAATTCGCGTAAACGTTGCTGATGGTTGGGTATTTGTTCTTGAGCAGGTGGACCAGCGTGCGTTCATCCAAGGGGATGCCTTTCTTGCGGGCCACCATGGCAAAAATCTTGAGGAAGTTCTCCTGATCCGGGCCGTCGATCTTGATCTTGAAGAAGATCCGGCGCAGGGCGGCTTGGTCAAAGATCTCGTTCGGGTGGAAGTTGGTGGAGAAGATCACCAGCGTGTCGAAGGGCACTTCGAATTTCTCGCCCGACTGCAGCGCCAGGATGTCCTTGCTTTCCTCCAGCGGCACGATCCAGCGGTTGACCAGCGCCTGCGGCGGCTCGGCCTGGCGGCCAAGGTCGTCGACGATGAAGATGCCGCCGGTGGATTTCAGCTGCAAGGGCGCCTGATAGGTGCGTGCGGTGGGGTTGTAGACCAGGTCCAGCATGTCCAGCGACAGCTCGCCGCCGGTGATCACGGTGGGGCGTTCGCACATCACGTAGCGCTCGTCAAAGCGGCGGCGGCGGCGCAGGGCGTTGGGGTCTTCCGGCTCCTGCTCGACCATGGTGTGCACGATCGGGTCGTAGACGGTGATCACCTGGCCCGCGTATTCGATGGCGCGCGGCACGTAGACATGATCGCCAAGGGCGTCGCGGATGCCGTTGGAGATCGAGGATTTCCCGTTGCCCGGCGGGCCGTACATCAGGATCGAGCGGCCGGCGCTGACCGCCGGGCCCAGGTGGTCCAGCAGGCTGCCCGGCAGGATCAGGTGGCCCATGGCGCTGATCAGCTGGTCGCGGGTCACCTGGATATTGCGGATCGACTGGCGCTTGACCTGCTCGCGGTAGACCGCCAGCGGCACCGGCATGGCGCCGAAGTATTCCGACTGGCTGAGCGCATCCAGCGCCCTCGCCTTGCCTGCATCGGTCAGCTGGTAGCCCATCTCGTTGCCGCTGTTGGCGTTCAGCGTGCCGGTGGCTTCGAGCAGTTTCTGCTCGCGGGCCATGTCCACCAGTTCCTGGGTGACGGCGCCGGGCAGGCAGAGTGCCTCGGCAATCTCCGTCACCGTTTCCGCATTCTTGCGGAAGATGGTCTTGAGCAGGATGTCCCGCATCATCACCAGCGGCAGCTGCATCTGCTCCAGCCCCTTGGGGGCGGGCGGGGCCGTCACGGTGAGGTTCTGCATGTTCATGGCGGTGCCTGTTCCTGAATTCCGGGTTTGCGCCCCCGGTTCGGGAGGCGGCCTTGGAAACAGACTATTCAGGACTGTGGCAACAGCGGGGCAGAGCTGCAGCATTTCCGCGGAGGCGGCGGGAAAATCCGCGGCCTGTTCAGGCGTCGGCGGCGTTTAGCTGCCGAACAGGGCGGCCAGGATCAGATAGAGCGCGAGGGTTCCGCCGAGGCACAGGCCCATGGGAAAGCTCTTGCCGGTTTCCCAGCTTTGCCATTGCGGCGCCAGCTGGCGCAGCGGCGTGTATTTGGCGATCCGGTGGGCGGTGAAGCCCGCCAGCAGGGTGGCGGCAAAGATGATCATCAAGAGCCGCAAATCGCCAAGCGCAAAGAACGGCGCGGCGGCGCCGGCAAACTTGGCATCGCCGGCGCCGACGGCGCCAGCGGAATAGAACAGGAAGCCCAGGCCGATCCCCACCGGCAGATGCAGCAGGTGCCAGCCGTAGTCTGCCCAGGAGGGCATCGCAAAGGCGCCCACAGCCACATAGATCACTGCCAGCAGGTCCACCGCCCAGTTGGGAATGCGCATGCCGCGCAGGTCGGTCAGCGCCACCGTGTAGCACAGCGGCAGCACGAAGGGCAGGAACCACAGGGCGGCATGGGCCGGGAACTGCATGGATCAGCCGTTTTCCAGTGCCGCCAGCGAGCGCGAGGCTTCCTCGAAGTGCTGCGGATGGGTGTCGATGGCTTCGCGCAGCAGGTTCTCGCCCACCTTGACGTCGCCTTGCTTGACCGCCGACAGCGCCAGTGTGTGGAGCAGCAGCGCGCGTTCGGTCTGGTCCAGCGGGATCACCGGCAGGGTGTAGTTGCGCTGTGCGCCGCGGGCCAGCACCAGGTTGTTCTTGGCGGTGAACAGGCCCGGGTTCTGGCGGATCGCTTCGCCGAACAGCCGCTCAGCCCCGGTGAAATCGCCGCGGGTCAGCTTGGAATAGCCCCAGTTGTTCATCACCTTGGCGGGTTTGGTGGTCAGCCCCGTGGCAATCTCGTAGAAACTGTCCGCCCGCTTCCAGTCCTTGTTCGCGTCCGCCACCACGGCCTCAAGCCGGTAGCGCTCGTAGGTTTCATGGGTTGGCGGCACCTTGTCCAGAATGCCCTTGGCCGCGTCCCATTCGCCGCTGCGCACCAGAGCGCCCGCCAGTTGCACCTGGTCCTCGCTGGTGGCGCCTTTCATCGACACCACCTTTTTCCAGGCGGTTGTGCCCTCGGTGGTGCGCTTGGCGCGGATCAGCGAGTAGGCGAGGCCGCGCTGCAGCTCGATCCGGTCCGGACCGGTCTTGAGGGTGCGCTGGAAATGGGCCACCGCCTCATTCGGGTCGGCCACGGTCATCATGACATCGTTGAGATTGCTCTCGTCGATGACATTCACTTCCTGAAAGGCCCGTTCCACGGTTTCGTCGGCTTTCTCTGCGCAGGCCGACAAGACCAGCGCCCCTGCCAGAGAAGCGGATAGGAAAAACTGCTGGCGCATTTGTGCGTCCTTTTACTGCTCTGCCTCTGTCATGGTGTCGGGCGAATCAGGTAGCTGCCACCGCCTTGCCGCACCAATTTGTAATCTTGGTTTTGCGGCTCAGTATGCGCAGGATCGTCCAGTTTTGCGAGGGCCAGGCGCAAATTATCGCGGATTGCGTCACTTTCGCCATTGTCGAGCGCATAGGCGCGCTGGAACACCTGCACGGCTTCGGCGGTCTTGCCCCGTTCCATCAGAACCACGCCAAGGTTGTTCATCGGCTCGGGCCAGGCCGGGTCGGCATCGACCGCTTGGCGCAGCAGATCCTCTGCCTGCCCCAGCCGCCGGAGGCCCAGCTTGGCCGACCCCATGCCGGACAGCACCTCGGCCGTCAGGCCCTGGTCGAGGGCGGCGCGGGTGAAGGCCTCCAGCGCCAGCTCGTGCTCGCCTGCGGCCATCAGCCGGTGGCCGACCTGCAAGCCGTCCTCTGCGGTTTTGCGGTGATCGGCGCCCGGCGCCCAGGGGCTGCCCGTGTCCTGTTTCAGACCGCCCGGCGCGCAGGCCGCCGCCAGCGCAAGAACGCTGGCGGCGGCAAGAGCGCAGCTGAGGCGGACAGGCGCGGCCCGTCCTTGTGATGTCATGTTCAGTTGCCTGCGTTGCCCATATTCATGATGCCCTGTATCGACGGGCCAACCAGAATGATCAGCAGCGGCGGCACCGTCAGGCCCATTGTGGCAAGGGTCATCTTCACGGGCAACTTGTTTGCGGCCTCCTCGGCGCGCATCACGCGCTTGTCACGCATTTCACCGGCATAGACACGCAGCGCATCGGCGATCGAGGTGCCGAAACTGGCGGATTGGATCATCACCGTCACGAAGGAGGAGATATCCTGCACCCCGCAGCGGGTGCCCATGTCGCGCAGCACCTTGTCCTTTTCCTTGCCCGCCTTCATCTCATAGGCGACGACTTCAAATTCCTCGGCCAGATCCGGGTAGGAGGCGTGCAGCTCCTTGGCGACGCGGACAATCGCCTGGTCCAGCGACTGGCCGGCTTCGACACAGACCAGCATCATGTCCAGCGCGTCCGGGAAGCCTTCGGTGATCTTCTGCTTGCGCTCTTCGATGCGGCGGGTGATCCAGTATTTCGGCAGCAAGTACCCGGCCGCGCCAGGGCCGACGATGCGGATGGCCATCTGCTGGCTGTCATAGTCGATGTCGGCCTTCAGCACATAGACAAAGAACAGCCCGCCCATCAGCCCCAGCAGGCCGAGGGCAAACTGGGCAAAGTGGAACAGGCGCACCGAGTCCTTGGAGTGATAGCCCGCCTGGCGCAGCTTCAGCTCCATCGCCGACAGCTCATCCGCGTTTTGCGGTTCCAGGAAGCCTGCGAATTTCTGCAGCTGCTCGTTGCGGTTGGCCTGGCGCAGACGCTCCTTCTTGGGGACGTTGCGGGTTTCCGGCTTGATGTTCTTCTGCAGCTTCTTCAGCGGGTCTTCGGGCTGGTTCAGCAGCAGCGGAACCGCCAGCAGGATCATGAACAGCCCGGCAATGCCAAGCGCCAGAAGCGGGCCGAATTCGCCGAAGTGCGAGGTCAGGTAGTCGTTTATTCCGGTCAGAAAACCCACGGTCCGCCTCCTTAGACTTTGATGTTGGTCAGCATGCGCATGACAAAGAGGTTGGCCGTCAGCATCACGCCAACCGTGAAGCAGGCGGGAATGAACCAGGGGTGATCCAGCACCTTGTCATAATAGTTGGGGTCCTTGACCAGGATGCCAGCCAGACAGAACAGCGGGAAGCCTGACAGAAACTTGCCCGACCATTGCGCCTCTGCGGTGATGGCCTTCACCCGGCGGAACAGGCGGAAGCGGGCGCGGATCACCTTGGCAAGGCCTGCCAGCACTTCGGCCAGGTTGCCGCCCGACTGCTGCTGGATCGTCACCGCGACCGCAAGGAAGCGCATGTCCTGCATGTCCAGCCGCTCCGCCATTTCCTTGAGCGCTTCGCCGACATCGCGGCCATAGGCGCATTCATCGGAGATAATGCCGAATTCAGTGGCCAGCGGGTCCTCGACCTCGTTGGCGACGATCTGCACGGCAGAGGTGAACGGGTGGCCGACACGCAGGGAGCGCACCATCAGCTCCACCGCGTCGGGCAGCTGCTCCTCGATCATCGCCATCCGCTTGGCGGCCTTCTTGTTGACCCAGAAGAACACCGCGCCGACGCCGATGATGACAGAGCCCAGAATGCGGACGGGCAGGGGGGCCGACGTGCCGATGCTGAGGCCGGCGAAGGCCAGCACGGCCAGCCCGGCCATGATCAGGATCAGCTGTTTCGGTGAAAAGGCAATGGCCGCTTTCTGCGCCCGTTCCGACAGCAGCGAGTACAGCGGGATCGACTGCGATTTTGCGTGCTGGCCCAGTTCCTTGCGCAGCTGCTCCAGCACCTGCTCGCGATTGCTGCCCTTCTCCATCATCTCCAGCCGGCGGTTGACCCGGCTGTTGAGGCTGATGGATTTGCCGAAGGTGAACAGATACAGGCCCTCGACCAGGGCCAGCACCCCGAAGAAGATCAGGCCGTAGATAAGCGGTTCCGCACTCAGCTGCATCAGCGCTTCTCCATCACGGTGGGTTCATAGATCGAGGGCGGCAGGTCGTACCCCCACAGGCGGAAGCGCTCGGAATAGTGGCTGCGCACGCCGGTGGCGGTGAAGTGGCCGATGATCTTGTTGTCCGGGGTCAGGCCGACGCGCTGGAAACGGAAGATTTCCTGCATCGAGATCACGTCGCCCTCCATCCCGGTGATTTCGGTGATCGAGGTCATCCGGCGCGAGCCGTCCTGCAGGCGGGAGGCCTGCACGATCAGGTTCACAGCGGATGCAATCTGGCTGCGCACCGCCTTGATCGGCATCTCGATCCCCGCCATGGCGATCATGTTTTCCAGACGGGAAATGCCGTCGCGGGCGGAGTTGGCGTGGATCGTCGTCATCGAGCCGTCGTGGCCGGTGTTCATGGCCTGCAGCATGTCGATCACTTCCTCGCCGCGGGTTTCGCCGACGATGATGCGGTCGGGGCGCATCCGCAGCGCGTTCTTCAGGCAGTCACGCGGGGAGACCTCGCCCTTGCCTTCCACGTTGGGCGGGCGGCTTTCCATCCGGCCCACATGGCTCTGCTGCAGTTGAAGTTCCGCGGTGTCCTCGATGGTGAGGATCCGTTCGGAATTGTCGATAAAGGAGGAGAGCGCGTTCAGCGTCGTGGTTTTACCGGAGCCGGTGCCGCCGGAGACGATCACGTTCAGGCGGGTGGAAACGGCGGCTTGCAAGTAGGCCGCCATTTCCTCGGTGAAAGCGCCGAATTGCACCAGGTCGTCGATGCCCAGCTTGTCTTTCTTGAATTTCCGGATCGACACCAGCGAGCCGTCCACCGCGATCGGCGGCACCATCGCGTTGAATCGGGAGCCATCGGCGAGGCGGGCGTCCACGTAAGGGTTGGATTCATCGACCCGGCGTCCCACGGCAGAGACGATCTTGTCGATGATCCGCATCAGGTGCTTCTCATCCTTGAAGGTGATGTCGGAAAGCTGAAGCTTGCCACTGCGTTCGACAAAGATCTGATGCGGGCCGTTCACCAGGATATCGCTGATCGATTCATCCTGCAGCAGCGTCTCCAGAGGGCCCAGGCCCGTCACCTCGTCATACAGCTCCTTGGTGAGCTGCTGGCGGTCCTCGCGGTTCAGGACGATGCTTTTCTCGGCCAGGATCTCCGTGGCGATGGTGGCGATCTCGGAGCGCAGTTCCGCTTCGCCGGCGCGTTCCAGGGCGGCCAGGTTCAGGTTCTCCAGCAGCTCCCGGTGCAGCTGGACCTTGATCTCGCCCAGACGCTCCTTGCGCTTGCGCTCCTTGTCCATTGGCTGCGCCTCAGCCGCTTTGCGCTGCACCGGGCGGCGCAGGCTGGCGGCAGGGGCGGCAGCGGCGGGCGCAGTTACCGGTTCAGGTGCCGGCGCGGCAGGTTTTGGCGCTTGTTTCTTATACTTGGAAAACATCAACTCACCCCCAATTCAAGCCGTTCAGGCGGCTTCTGCTTCACTGCGGCCCAGCGCATGCAGCGAGGCCGCGAGCTTGGCGATTTCCTTGCGCAAGGGATTCTTCGCCGCCGAAACAGCCAGCGGCAGCCCGTGGTCGCAGCTTTGCAGCACCTGCTTGCCGCCGTCGGGCAATTGCAGGTCGATGGAGATGCTCAGGGACTCGGCCATCCGCTTGACCCGGCTTTTGCCGGCAAGATCGGTGAACTTGGGTGCCCGGTTCAGCGCAAAGCGCAGCTTCTCGAACGGCAGGTCCTCCGACTGCAGCGCGCGTTTCATGCGCAGCGCGTTCTGGGCCGAGCGCATGTCCAGCTCAATCAGGGCGAAATAGACATGCGCCGTGGTCAGCACGGTTTCGGACCACTGCACCAGCGTGTGCGGCATGTCGATGACGACAAAATCGAAGTGGCTGCGCGCCATTTCGATCACCCGGGTGATGTCCTCGGGCGACAAGAGGTCCAGCGGCACCATCTCCAGCGGGGCGGTCAGAACCTGCAGCTTCTCCTGGAACGGCAGCAGCGCCTGGCCGAACAGCTCCTCGTCCATGCTTTCGGATTCGCTCAGCATTTCCATCACCACCTCGCGGCGGGGCAGGTCCAGGTAGGTGGAAACCGAACCATGCTGCAGGTCCAGATCCAGCAGGCAGACGCTGGGCTCCTCCTGCTCGCTGAGCGCGGCAAGCTCCCAGGCCAGGTTCACCGCCATGGTGGTCGAGCCGGTGCCGCCGGCCAGCCCGTGGCAAACGATCACCGCGCCTTCGCGCTGGCTGCCGGATTGCAGCTGATGCGGCTTCTGCGCCGCCGGCGGCGGCGGTGCCTGCAGCCGCTCGATGGCGGCCTGCAGCTCCTGCTCGGGCAGCGGGTAGGGGACAAACTCATCCGCACCCTGGCGCAGCAGCGTGTGCAGCGCGGCCGGGGTGACGTCTTCGGCGATCAGAATGACCTTGATGCCGCGCGCCTTGGCCTGGGTGATGATCTCCCCCATCAGCGGCAGATCCCCCTCGTCGGCGCTGTCGATGGCCAGGGCAACAAATTGCAGCGGCTCCGCCTCGGTCTGACCAAAGAACGCCAGCGCCTCGGTAAAGCCCAGATCGCCCCAGGCCTCTCCCAGCGAGGCTTCCATATCCTCGATCAGAAGGTCGAAGTTCTGCACATCGCGGCTGATTGTGCAGGCAACAATCGCTGGTGTTTCTGTTTGCGGCATACCGCTGCTCATCGCCATCATCCTTGTTCACATGGGCAGAACCGGGCCATGGGCACAGTCCGCCTCTTGGAAACAATGTCGGTGGCAATCTAGGCGATATTGGGGCCAAAAATCCCCAAATGTGGGGAATTGTTACTACTTCGTAACCGGCCGCCTGCGCGGCGGGCTTATTGCAGCGTGCGCTCCAGCGACTTCTGCTGGGTCAGGGTGGTGGCCGGAACCGCGCTCTCCAGATACTCGCGGTAGATGATCTGGGCATATTTGCCGTCCAGCACCGACTGGTGGTTTTTGAGGAAGCCACTCACCTCGGTGACGGTGCGGCGGTTGCGGCGCTCGCGCTCCGGCGTCGGGATCAGCGGCTGGGTTTCCCCGTGCGAGATCACCGCTTCCAGGCGGCTGCGGCTGATGCCGCGGGAGACCAGGTAATTCACCGCGGCCCGGGCCCGGCGCAGGCCTAGCGCGCGGTTGTAGGCGTTGCTGCCGACTGCATCCGTGTGACCGAAGACGCGGAACCGCACCTCGGGGAACTGCCGGATCCAATGCGCCTGCTGGTCCAGCACCGCAAGCGCGGTCTGGTCCAGACGGGCGCTGTCAAAGTCAAAGGTGATGGTGGTGGGCACTTCCTGGGCGAACCGGCCGGCCAGCTGGATGGCAAAGCTGCGCTCGCCGCTCATCACCGCCGCGTTGTTGAGGGTGGCCTCGCCAAAGGTTCCCTGGCGGTTCAGCTCGCGCCCGGCTTCCCGCTCGCAGGCGGCAGCGGTGAGGAGAAGGCCGAGAATTGCAGCGGTTCTGATCATCTGTGCCACTCCCTATCAGTCCAGCACGTAGCCGTAAGAGCCGTTGAAATCCTGCTTGGCGACCTCGGCGGCAGGCCCGGCGCGGTTGCGGGACGTGCGCCCGAACAGGAACAGATCCTTCTCGCTGGGCGGTGCCACGCGGTCGGTGGGCAGGGTCAGCGCCTCGCCGCGGGTCGGAGTGACCAGATGGGCGCTGACGATGATCACCAGCTCGGTCTGCTCGCGCTGGTAATCGGCGCTGCGGAACAGCGCGCCCAGCACCGGCACGTCGCCCAGCCAAGGCAGCTGCGAGGAGTTGTCGAGGAATTCGTCGCGGATCAGCCCGGCAATGGCAAAGCTTTCGCCGTCGCGCATTTCCACCGTGGTGGAGGTCTCGCGGCGGGAGAAGGCGTCGATGGTCAGGCCGCTGAGTTCCAGCGAATTGGTCGGGTCGATGGCGGACACCGCGGCGTTCAGTTCGAGGTTGATCAGATCGCCGTCAATCACCCGCGGAATGAAGTTCAGCTCAATCCCGAAGGGTTTGAATTCGATGGTGATCACGCCGCCTTCCTGGGCGACCGGCACCGGGTATTCACCGCCAGCCAGGAACTTCGCTTCCTGACCCGAGAGGGCAGAGAGGTTGGGTTCGGCCAGGGTGCGGACCACGCCCTTCTGCTCCAGCGCTTCCAGCAGCAGGCTGACCTGAACGGAGCCTGCGTTGAAGCCGAACAGGAAGGCGCCGGTGTTTTCGTTGGCGGCGGGGATGTTGCCGGCCAGCGAGTTGGCCAGTGCGCCGGAGGTGTTCAGGGTGTTGTAGCCGCCGGTGCGGCCGTTGCCGGTGCCGCCGTTGAAACCCAGCGAGGCGCTGAGCGATTTCGAGACCGAGCGCTGCATTTCGGCAAAGCGGACCTTGAGCATCACCTGCTGCACGCCGCCCACCGACATCAGGTTGCTGACCCGCTCCGGCGCATAGCGCTCTGCCAGGTCCAGCGCCCGCTGCAGCCGGGCCGAGCTGGACACTGTGCCGGATAGCACGATGCCGTCATTGGCGGTGCGCACTTCGATTTTCTCGTTGGGCAGGATCTGGCGCAGGCGCTGCTTGAACTCGGTCACGTCGGCGGCCACCCGCACGTCGACGTTGGTGATCAGCCGGCCGGAGCCGTCGAGCAATGTCAGTGTCGTCAGGCCCGGCGATTTGCCCAGAACATAGATGGTGCGGTCGGACAGCGAGGAGATATCGGCAATGCTGGGGTTGGCAATGCTGAGTTCAGCAAACGGGATTTCGCTTTCCACCACCACCGCGCGGTTCATCGGAACGTCCAGCGTTGCCGCCGTGCCCTTTTTCACCACACGCAAAGACTGCGCCCAGGCCCCATCTGCCTGCGGCACGCCAATCAGCGATAGACCCATCAGGGCCGCCGCCACGAACCGTCGAATTGCCATGTGACCTGCCTTTCCGATCACGCCTCAAAATCCGGGTCTTTTTGCCCGCTCTTTCGGGCACTGTGGTTCAGATCCCGAAATATTGCAAGAATCAAAGGCTTTGAGGCCTTTCCTTGCAGGACGCCCATGTGGGGCCTGCGCAACAGGCAAAGCAGCCGCTCTTCGCAGGGAAGAAGCGGCTGAATGCGTTAACGGTTTGTGCGGGCGTATGTTTTCTAGTTGGTGCACGGGATCGGGATTTCCACAACTTCGGCGCCGCGGCGGGTGCGGATGGTGCAGATCTTTTCCTTTTCCACTTCTTGCGGCGCCTCCAGGGCGCCCAGTCCCAGCAGCGTGCGCTGGTCCACTTCGACCACTGAGGCAATGGTGTCGTCGCCTGCGCCCACCAGGGCCAGCGACAGCCGTCCTGTGGTCTGGGCCTGCGCCAGCGCCGCCACCTGTGCGGGCTTGGCCGCAACAGTAACTGTGCGGGCGATAATGGCCTCGTTGATGTCGCCGCCGGCGCTCTGGTCCACAGCCACCAGTTCCACGTTGGTTTCGATCAGCCGGGTGACCTCCCCGCGGGAGCCGCCGGCGCCGGGCATCATACCGGTCCAGTAGACATCGACCTTGTCGCCGGGGCGCAGGAAGCCCGAGACGCCGGAGGACACATCGACCTTGATCGCAAAGGCGCGCATGCCGCGCTGCAGCCGCGAGGTGATGCCCGCATCCTCGCCCGGGGCGGTGACCTTGGCGGCCATAACCGCCTCATCCTTTTCCATGGCGCGCAGCACCACGCGCAGCTTGTCGCCGCTTTGCGGCGGGAACAATGCGTCCAGGGTGGTATAGGCCCCTTCGGGAATGGCGTTTTCAGGCCAGCGCACGGCGCGCACCGCGTCCTGGGACAGCCGCTCGCCGTATTTCAGCGGCTTGGTGGCGACAAACACGTCCACCGTCGGCACCGCCTCGGCGCGGGCCGCACGCTCGCGCGCCAGTTCATTCTGGTAGGCCGAGATATAGTTCTTGGCCATCATGACTGCGCCGCCGGCGAGGGCGACACCGACAATCAGCACTAGTCCGAAAACTGCACGCATTGTGTTACCTCTCATCAACTTAAGCCGGCGTTCCGCAATCGGAACCGGCTGCTGGGTGTTTCAAACTGAAACAAGAAACCGGGCGTTGGCCTGGTCAGCGCGGCCGCCTGGAAGGCAGTGGTCCGGAGCTGGTCATTTCGGCCGTTGTCAGCTGAATGACCAATTGGACATGAAGGCGGCAATCGCTTGTGCCGCACCCAGGGCGCCATCTTCCATTGCCGCCGCAATCATTGCGGCCATCCCGACGATTGCAGCGCATAGAACAACCCAGTCGACGGAAACCGCACCGTCGTCGCTTGCGATATATAACCGTAACTTTTTCATAGTCTGAACCTCGCTGCCTGAACGGTTCCGGGGCAGAGGCAGCACCGGACTGCCCGGTGCCGCCTCAGAAATCAGGCAGTGATCAGGTCGGAGCCTGGGTGCCCAGATAGGAGCCGGTCTTGCTGGTCAGGTCCGACGCGCCGTCTTCGATGGCGGTGTAGACCACGCCGCCCAGAGCGGCCACGGCTGCGGTCAGCACAACCCAGTCAACAGTCACGGCGCCGGAGTCGTCTTTGCGGAAGTTCTTGAAGAATTTGATCATGGCTTGGTCCCTCCAAAGGAAACTGGAATGCTGTATCTGACCCGCCGGGCGATCTGGCCAGCTCTCTCCTTCTGGCCTGCCCGCCGGTTGATGAGTCTATTAAGCTTCATGAATGGGGCGTTAATTGGGCGTAATACTGAGTTTTCTGCCCTATTGCCGGGAAACCTGACGCTTTACTTGGTGCTGGAAAAAGCTGAGGGAGGCAGCGGGATTTGGGGAACCTGCAAACGAAACAGGCCGCCCGGAAACGGGCGGCCTGTCACGCGGTCGGTTAGACCACTAAAGGCGATTAGGTCGGAGCCTGGGTGCCCAGGTAAGAACCGGTCTTGCTGGTCAGGTCCGACGCGCCGTCTTCGATGGCGGTGTAGACAACGCCGCCCAGAGCGGCCACGGCTGCGGTCAGCACAACCCAGTCAACAGTCACGGCACCGGAGTCGTCTTTGCGGAAGTTTTTGAAGAATTTGATCATGGCTTGGTCCCTCCAAAGGATCTCAGAATTTGCACTATCCCGCCTTCGCGCCAGGGTCCGCTCTCTCACCTGCTTGACCTCTGTCCGGCTTGGATGAGCCTATATAGCCAGCCCAGCGTGGCAGGATTTGGGCTGAAAGCCGGAAATCGCCGCCCCAATTTTACTTTTTGGCAATGATTTGCGTAACCGAATGATTTTGCTCCGTTAAATTTTCGTTACCCGTCTGCTGTCCGTGGCATTTCCGCGCCAGACGCGGGAAAATATGGCGATTGCGCCAGATTCTGGGGGGCTGAGACTGGTTTTCAGCAGCCATTTTCCCGAGTCTTTCGTGGCAGAATCCACTGGCAGGCAAGGAAATGGCAGTCCGTAACGCGATTTTGGCACTGGCGGCCTGTGCCGTGCCCCTGGCAGCAAGAGGGCAGGAAGCCCCGCCGCAACCGTTTCCCCAGTTCGAGGCGAAGCGGGTGAAACCGCCTGTGCCGGGCACCGGCAAGCGCATCACCGTGCAGATCGAACCGCAGCCGGAGCCCAGGGCGGCTGAACCGGTTCCGGAGCTGGCAGAGAGCGCAAAGCTGCCCGCCGGGCGGTATGGCTGGTTCTGGGACAAGATCTCTCCCGGGCTGGAGGAGAGCGGGCCGGGCCGCCTGGACGATGCCCTGCAGGCGCTGGCCGGTGCCAAGGGACTGGCGGCGCCGCGGTTGCAGCTGATGCAGGAAATCGCCCAGACCCGCGGTGTGCAGATCCTGACCGAGAGCGCCAGCACCCAGGTTTCGCCTGCCCTGGTGCTGGCCGTGATTGCTGTTGAATCCGCGGGCAAGGCTGATGCGATCAGTTCCGCAGGCGCCCAGGGGCTGATGCAGCTGATGCCGGATACTGCGGCGCGCTTTGGGGTGACGGACTCGCTTGAGGCGCATCAAAACATCTCGGGGGGCATCCGCTATCTCGACTGGCTGATGACGGAGTTCGGCGGCGATCCGATCCTGGTGCTGGCCGGTTACAACGCGGGCGAGGGGGCTGTGCGCAGCCACCAGGGGGTGCCGCCCTTTGCCGAAACACGGGATTACGTGCCCAAGGTTCTGGCCGCCTATCAGGTGGCCCGCGGCCTGTGCCTGACACCGCCGCAGCTGATCTCCGACGGCTGCGTGTTCCGGGTGATGAACTAGCCGTCCGGGCTCAGTCCTCCGCCAGGTAGGGCTGAAGCAGCATCCGGGCAGTGTGCCGCGCGTCCCCGGCCGGATCCGGGGTCACCGACATGGCCGCCAGAACGATTGCGCCTTCCTTTAACGTCAGAAGCTGCCGCGCCAGACCTGCGGGGTCAGACGCGCCGGCTGCTTTGGCCAGGCCGGTGAAATGCTCCAGCAGCATCTGCTTGTGCTCCGTCGATTGCTGATACACCGGATGAGCCCGGTTCTGGAACTCGGCGCTGGCCTTTATGAACATGCAGCCTGCAAATTCCGGCTTGCCGAACCATTCGCCAAGAGCCGTGAACATCGCAATCAGCTGCCCGGCGGGTGCGTCCGACAAAGCCGCCATCCGGCTGAACAGCCAAGAGCGGAAGTTCTCGTCCCGCAGGCGCAGCACGGCAATAATCAGGTCGTCCTTGGTGCGGAAGTGCTTGTAGATGGAGGTCTTGGAGATGCCGGTTTCCTTGACCAGCGTGTCCATTCCTGTTGCGTGGAACCCGCTTCGGTAAAATACGTCCAGGGCTTTGCTGACCAGTTCGTCTCGCTTGTTGGGGCGCATGATTCGTCCTCAAGTGTACCGTTCGGTACATATTGGCGCCGGGACAGCCCTGCAAATCAAAATAATTTTTGCCGCAACAAAAAGGTCTTAGGGCGAGGCACCGCCGTGCAGCGCCGGGCGCGTGAAAAAATCCTTGATTATAAGTACCGATCGGTACACTTTGTTTGCGCGAGTTGACAGATCGGTACACTTTGTTAGGGGGCTGGGATGAGACGTCTTTTCAAACCGATGGCTTCACCGTTCGGGCCAGTAATACTGGCTGCATGCATTGCCGCTGCGCTGACGGCACCGGCCACGGACACACGCCCGGATTCGGCGTCCGGGACAGGCGTGCAATTCAATGCGGGAGGGGCCAAGGCATGAAACGGGATATTCTCATGGCGGCGCTGGCCGCTGTTCTTGCCGGCGGCGTTCTGCTGCCGGTGACATTGCCGCGGCCGGCTGCCGGGACAGTCGCGGTGCAAGCTCCGAACGGCGGCTGAAGCCGGGCGTCTGCCCACGGTAACGGGGGCGCCCCCTGAGCGAACCGGTGCAGTGGCTAGAGAAACCTGCCGGTGCCGGTGCGCCGCACCGCCCGGCGGCGACTGGCAGGCGGCGCATCTGCAGGGATTGCGGGGCCCGAAACGCCTCGGCGGAAAACCTTCTGAACAGGCGTTGCGCCGCGGCCCGATTTGCGGAGTTTTTTCGCAAAGGGCCTGCCATCCGCCCCGAGACGCCGGTATGGTGGCAGTAAAGCACATTTTTTAGCTTAAATTTTTTGGAGAACGGATTTGGATTTGGGATTTAACCCATCGGAAATTGCCGTGGGTGCGCAGGGTGTTAGTGGAAAGCTTCTGCTGTTCGCCTTGCTGGCGTTCATCGGGTTTTTTGGGCGGCTGGTCTTTTCCGCCTTCGGGCCGCAGCTAGCGGAGTTTAACCCGTTCCGGAATTTCTCGGGTCTGGGATTTGTCCTGCTGGCGGTGGCGCTGTTTGCAGGGGCGCTCTACATCTCGGGCAAGCAAACCAAGGCGATGGTTCTGTTCAAAAGCCATTTGGTCGATCCGGTCATTGTCACCGTGCTGGGCCGCGACAGCTGCGATCCGGCGCAGGGCAGCTATTGCGTGGTGGTGTTCGAGGACGGGCGGGAAAAGATCGTCAACTGGCACGATAAGCGCGTCTATATGTGGGAAATCATCAACCCGCCGGAAGGCGCGGTCTGGCACACGCTGCGGCCCCGGCCGCGTCCGGGGGCTGCCGCCGGAGTGTGAGCGCCAGCACGATCCGCACGCAAAGGGCCCGCCGGAAACCGGCGGGCCTTATCTTGTCAGCTCTGATCCGGGATCAGCCGACGATGGTGGCTTCGGTGGAGCTGCGCAGCTCCTCTTCGCTGACACTCTCGGCCAGCTCGACGATCTTCAGGCCGCCATCGACGACATCCAGAACGCCCAGGTTGGTGATGATGCGGTCGACCACGCCCTTGCCGGTCAGCGGCAGGGTGCATTCCTTCAGCACCTTGCTGTCGCCGTGCTTGTTGGTGTGGTCCATTACCACGATCACGCGGCCGACGCCCGCGACCAGATCCATGGCGCCGCCCATGCCCTTGACCAGCTTGCCCGGGATCATCCAGTTGGCCAAGTCGCCGTTTTCGGCCACTTCCATCGCGCCCAGGATCGCCGCTGCAATCTTGCCGCCGCGGATCATGCCGAAGGAGGTGGCACTGTCGAAGTAGGAGGTGCGCGCCAGCTCGGTGATGGTCTGCTTGCCCGCGTTGATCAGGTCCGGATCCTCATCGCCCTCATAGGGGAAGGGGCCCATGCCCAGCATGCCGTTTTCCGACTGCAGGGTGATGTCCTTGTCGCCCACGTAGTTCGCCACCAGCGTCGGAATGCCGATGCCGAGGTTCACGTACATGCCGTCTTCAAGCTCCTGCGCAGCGCGCTCGGCCATTTGATTGCGGTCCCAAGCCATGGTTCAAGCCTCCTCACGCTTGCGGGTGGTGCGCTGCTCGATGCGCTTCTCGTGCTCGCCCTGGATGATGCGGTGCACGTAGATGCCCGGCAGGTGGATCTGGTCGGGGTCAAGCGCGCCCCGGGGCACGATTTCCTCCACTTCCGCCACGCAGATCTTGCCGCACATTGCGGCGGGCGGGTTGAAGTTGCGGGCGGTCTTGCGGAAGATCAGGTTGCCGGTGTCATCCGCCTTCCAGGCCTTCACGATGGAGAGATCGGCAAAGATGCCCTCCTCCAGGATATAGGTCTCGCCGTTGAAGTCCTTGTGCTCCTTGCCCTCGGCGATCACGGTGCCGACGCCGGTCTTGGTGTAAAAGCCCGGAATGCCGCAGCCGCCGGCGCGCATGCGCTCGGCCAGGGTGCCCTGCGGGTTGAATTCCAGCTCCAGCTCGCCCGACAGGTACTGGCGCATGAATTCCGCGTTCTCGCCCACGTAGGAGGAGATCATCTTCTTCACCTGCTTGGTCTGCAGCAGGATGCCGATGCCGAAATCGTCAACGCCTGCATTGTTGGAGGCAAAGGTCAGGTCCTTGGTGCCCGCGTCCTTGATTGCCTGCAAAAGCAGTTCGGGGATGCCGCAGAGGCCAAAGCCCCCCGCGGCGATCAGCATGCCGTCGTGAAGCAGCCCGTCGAGCGCTTCGGCGGCGTTGGCGTAAACCTTTTTCATGGAGCTCTCCCAACAACTACCGTTTGACAGTGGTTCTGACGCCGGGGCGGGCACAAGTCAACGATACGGAGAAGTTTGCGTATTTCTACGGAGCGGCCGTGGCGGCCTGCGCGGGCAGGCGATCCGCCACGGCCGAAGGTCATACTGGCAGGGCGTCTTCGGCGTACTGGTCTGCAAACGCCGCGCTGGGCGGGATCGGTGTGATGACATCGATCAGCACGCCGTTCGGGTCCGCGGTGATGAAGTGGCGCTGCCCGAAGTCCTCGTCCACAAGCGGTTTCAGCACCGGCAGGCCAGCGCCGGTCAGCCGGGCGTATTCGGCGGCGGCGTCCTCGACCTCGAAGTTCAGGATGACGCCGGCGCTGTTGCCGCGCCCGGCTTCGGGGATCGTCGGGTGGGTTCCGTCCAGAATGGCCAGGTTCACGGCGGGGTCCGCGCAGGATTGGAGATGCACGTACCAATCCGATTCAAACGCTGGCCTGAAGCCGAAGTGGGTTTGGTAGAATGCGGCGGTGCCCGCGACGTCGTTTGTTTGCAGCACCGGATAGTATTGGGTCACTTTCATCTTGCACCTCTTCTGTAAAGCATACAGTCTGTATGTATGTGGAAATAAACATACAGGCTGCATGTATGCAAGAAAATAAAGCCCCGGTCCCGAACGCCGCCCGCCGGGCTGCCATGCTCGAGCGGCTGATCACTGCCGCCCGAATTCTGTTTGCGGAAAAAGGCTATGCCGAGACGTCGACGCCCGAAATCGTCAAGGCCGCTGAGGTCACGCGCGGGGCGCTGTATCATCATTTTGACGGGAAAGAGGCGCTGTTCGCTGCCGTCGCCGAGGCGGAGGCCCAAGCGGTGACCCAAGCGATTGAGGCCGCGGCCAGGGTGCCGGGCGCGGAGGGGCTGGAAGCCGGCAGCAGGGCGTATTTTGCCGCGATGGCCGTTCCCGGGCGCGCCCGCATTCTGCTGGTCGACGGGCCCGCGGTGCTCGGCGCTGCTGCAATGGATGAGATCGACGCCGGAGGAGGGCGCAGGGCCCTGCGGACGGGGCTTGCGTCTGCGGGCACCGGCCTGGACGAAGCCGGGCTTGATGCGCTTGCAGTGGTGGTGTCAGCGGCCTTCGACAGGGCGGCGCTTGCCATTGCCGAAGGCGCTGAGCCTGCGCCCTACGAGGCGGCTATGGCGGCACTGATAGGTGCCGCCATCCGCCCCCGGTCTTAGGACGCGGCCTTTTTCGGGGCGGCCTTCTTCTTGGCAGCGGGCTTTTTCGCCGCGGCTTTCTTCTTGCCGCCCTTGGACGATTTCTCGGCGATCAGCTCCACCGCCATTTCCATGGTCACGTCCTTGGGCTCAACGTCCTTGGGCAGGGTGGCATTCACCTTCTCCCATTTGACATAAGGCCCGTACCGCCCGTCCATGATGTTGACCGCGCCGCCGCCTTCGGGGTGCTCGCCCAGCTCCTTCAGCGGCTTGGCGGCCGCCCGGCTGCCGCGGCGGCCCGGGTTTGCACGCTTCTCGGCCAGCATCTCCACCGCGCGGTTCATGCCGATCTCAAAGACGTCCAGCGTCTCCTTGAGGTTCACATACACCGGCTTTTCCTCATCGGGCAGCTGATGCGCGATATAGGGCCCGAACCGGCCCAGGTTGGACTGGATGGCACCGCCGTCCGGGTGCTGGCCGATGTCGCGCGGCAGGGTGAGCAGGGTCAGAGCCTGCTCAAGAGTGATCTCATTCGGCCCCCAGCCGGGCAGGAAGTCCTTGCCCTGCTTGGGCAGCGAGGAGCGCGGCGGCTTCTTGTTCTCGGGCGTGGCTTCGCCGCGCTGAACATAGGGCCCGAAGCGGCCGGATTTCAGGTGGATTTCGTCGCCGTCATCCTCGCCCAGGACGCGTTCATACCCTTCGGCGCCTTCGCCGGAAATCGGGCGGGTGTAGTTGCATTCGGGATAGTTGCCGCAGCCGACAAAGCCGCCGGTGCGCGAGGTCTTCAGGTGCAGCTGGCCCTGGCCGCATTTCGGGCAGGTGCGCGGATCGGTGCCATCCTCGCGCGGCGGGTAAAGCTGCGGCGCAAGTGCTGCGTCCAGCACGTCCAGCACCTCGGTGATGCGCAGTTCGGAAGTTTCAGCGATCGCCGCCGAGAAATCACGCCAGAATCGGCCCAGGAGGTCCTTGTAGTCGCGTTCACCCGCACTCACGTCGTCGAGTTCTTCCTCCAGATTGGCGGTGAACTCATAGCCCACGTATTTGCGGAAGAAGTTCAGCAGGAAGATGGTGACGATCCGGCCCTTGTCCTCCGGGAACAGGCGGTTCTTGTCCTTGCGGACGTATTCGCGGTCCTGGATCGTGGTGATGACAGAGGCGTAGGTCGAGGGGCGGCCGATGCCGAGCTCTTCCATGCGCTTGACCAGCGTCGCCTCGGTATAGCGCGGCGGCGGCTGGGTGTGGTGCTGCAGCGCCAGCACGGCGCCGTTGTCCGACAGGACCGAAGCCTCCTTGCCGGCCTTTTCGGCCTGTGCCGCCAGCGAGGAGGCGAATTTCAGCGCTTCGCCTTCCATGATCTGCGGCAGGCGCTTGTCGTCCTCATCCGCGACATCGTCGCGGCCTTCCTCGTAAACCCGCATGAAGCCGTCAAACAGCACCACCTGGCCGGTGGCGCGCAGCACAACCTGCTGATCGTCCGAGCCGATGTCGACGGTGGTGCGTTCCAGCCGGGCGCCTTCCATCTGGCACGACAGCGTCCGCTTCCAGATCAGGTCATAGAGCTTGCGCTGGTCGTCGTCGGTCACCTTCAGCGCCTTGGCATCGCGGCCCATATCGGTCGGGCGGATGCACTCGTGCGCCTCCTGGGCGTTCTTGGCCTTGTTCTTGTAGATCCGCGGCGAGGAGGGAACATACTCGGCGCCATAGCGCTTTTCGATCTCGGCGCGGGCGGCCTGCACGGCTTCCGGCGCCATGTCGATGCCGTCGGTCCGCATATAGGTGATGTAGCCCGCCTCATAAAGCCGCTGCGCCGCGTTCATGGTCTGGCGTGCGCCCATGCCGAATTTGCGGCTGGCCTCCTGCTGGAGGGTGGAGGTCATGAAGGGGGCAGAGGGGTTGCGGGCCGCCGGCTTGGCCTCGACCGACAGCACCTTGAGCTTGCGCGAGGCCACGGCCTGCACTGCCAGCTCTGCTGCGGTGGAGTTTTTCAGGCTGTACTTGTCGAGCTTTTCGCCGCCCATGACGGTCAGGCGCGCCTCGAACTCCTGGCCGCGCGGGGTGGCCAGCTGGGCGCGCACCGACCAGTATTCCTGCGGGTTGAAGGCCTCGATCTCCATCTCGCGCTCTACGATCAGGCGCAGGCAGACCGATTGCACCCGGCCGGCAGAGCGCGCGCCCGGCAGCTTGCGCCACAGGACCGGCGACAGGTTGAAGCCCACGAGGTAATCCAGCGCCCGGCGGGCCAGATAGGCCTCGACCAGCGGCATGTCGACCTCGCGCGGGTTCCGCATCGCCTCGGTTACCGCTTCCTTGGTGATCGCGTTGAAGGTGACGCGGCTGACGGCGGTGTCCTTCTTGATCGACCGCCGTTTGGTCAGCGCTTCCTGCAAATGCCAGCTGATCGCCTCGCCCTCGCGGTCGGGGTCGGTGGCGAGAATCAGCGCATTGTCGTCCTTCAGCGCGTCGGCGATGGCCTTAACGTGTTTGCGGGAATCGTTGGCGACCTCCCAGGTCATGCCGAAATCCGCATCCGGGTCGACGGATCCGTCTTTGGCCGGCAGGTCGCGCACGTGGCCGTAAGACGCCAGAACCGTATAGTCGGGGCCAAGATACTTATTGATTGTTTTTGCTTTGGCCGGGGATTCGACAACAACGACTGGCATAAATTCTGATACCTCTTCGGACCACTTCTGCGGGTTCTATGGCGGGGCAACATGTGGGGCGCAAGAGGCGATTGTCAATCCGGGTGCATTGGCCGCGGTGCCGGGAGGGCCGTTTCAGCGGCGCCTGCGGTCACTCGCTGTCATCCGGAAACGCCTTGCACAGCAGCCCGCCCGGCTGGCGGAGGATCGCCCCTTCAAGCTCCAGATCCGTAAGTGCGGGTGCCAATTCATGCGGCGGCAGGGCGAGGCCGCGCAGCAGTTCGGTCTCGGAAGTGGGGGAGGGGCCCAGCCTGCCCAGGATCTGCTGGTGCAGGGCGTGAGTCTGCGCCAAGCTGCGCCGCTGGGGCGGCGGCGGGGGCAGCTCCGCCAGGGCCTCCTGCAGGCTGGGCCGGGCTTCGGCGGGCGGGGGCGGGTCGAGCGGCGGCAGGGCTTCCAGCACATCGGCGGCATCGCGCACCAGCTGGGCGCCGTCGCGGATCAGCCGGTTGCAGCCGGAACTGCGGGCATCGAAGGGATGGCCCGGCACCGCCAGGACCTCGCGCCCGTAATCCAGCGCGTCGCGGGCGGTGATCAGGGTGCCGGACTTCGCCGCGGCCTCCACCACGACAACGGCGCGGGCGAGGCCTGCAATGATCCGGTTGCGTTTGGGAAAGTCGCGGGCCCGCGGTGTCAGGCCCATCGGCTGTTCCGACAGCCGCAGCCCGGTTTTGCAGATGTCTTCTGCCAGCCGGGCGTTTTCTGCGGGGTAAATCACGTCGGCGCCGCCGGCCAGCACCGCGATGGTGCCGGTCTTCAGGGCTGCCTGGTGGGCGGCGGTGTCGATGCCGCGCGCCATGCCGGACACCACGGTATAGCCTGCCTCGCCCAGGTTCTGCGCCAGCGACCGCGCCATCCGCAAGCCCAGCGAAGACGCGTTGCGTGCCCCGACCATGGCAATCACCGGCCGCTCCAGCACAGAGAGGTCGCCAATGGCCCACAGCAGGGGCGGGGCATCCTTAAGCCCGGCAAGCAGTTTGGGATAGTCAGGGTCCGGAAAGCACAAAAGCCGCGCTTTGGCGGCTTTTGCGGCCTTAATTTCGGCGTCCACCGCATTGGCAGGGCATGTTTCATACCCTTTGATGCCTGCGGAGCGTGCCACTTCGGGCAGCGCATCCAGCGCGTTCTGCGCTGAACCGTATTCAGCGAGCAGCCGGTGAAATGTCACCGGGCCGACCCGCTTGGAGCGCAACAGGCGAAGCCATGAAAACTGAGTATCTTCCGTGGTGGGTGGGAGTGGGGGGTGAGTGGAAGAATGTGCTTCTTCAGTCATCCGCAGCTCCGCCTGTTTGCAGGACTAGAATTAACCCTTAGGCGGTTAACAGTTGGTGAACAGCCCGCAGTTTTTAACCAATACCCTGAAAATTTTCCTAAGTGTCGAGAACAAATGAAGAAATACAAATCCGGCAGAGAGCGCGCGCCGCCCGAAGCAGAAAAAGGGGCCGGAAGCGCTGGCTTCCGGCCCGGAAATTTGCGGCAGTATCATGGTTTTACCGGTTTTTGACGCAGTGATTCACGCCGCCGAGCCGCCAACAGTCAGCCCGCCCATCAGCACCGAGGGCTGGCCGACGCCGACCGGAACCCACTGGCCCGCCTTGCCGCAATTGCCCATGCCGGGGTCCAGCGCCATGTCGTTGCCAAGGCCTCGAATCTGCTTCAGCGCGGTGGCGCCGTCGCCGATCAGCGTGGCACCCTTAACCGGTGCGCCGACCTTGCCGTCCTTCACGCGGTAGGCCTCGGTGCAGGAAAACACGAACTTGCCGTTGGTGATGTCCACCTGGCCGCCGCCAAAGCCCACCGCCCAGATGCCGTCCTTGATGCCAGCCACCAGATCGCCGGGGTCGGCGCCGCCGCCCAGCATATAGGTGTTGGTCATCCGCGGCATCGGCGCATGGGCATAGCTTTGGCGCCGCCCGTTGCCGGTGGGGGAAACCCCCATCAGCCGCGCGTTCTGGCGGTCCTGCATAAAGCCGACCAGAATACCGTCCTCGATCAGCGTGGTCTTCTGGCTGGGCGTGCCCTCGTCATCCACAGTGATCGAGCCGCGCCGGTCCGGGATGGTGCCGTCATCCAGCACCGTCACCCCCCGGGCGGCGATCTGCTGGCCCATGAGACCGGCAAAGGCAGAGGACCCCTTGCGGTTGAAATCGCCCTCCAGCCCGTGGCCGATCGCCTCGTGCAGCAGGATGCCGGGCCAGCCGGGGCCTAGCACCACGTCCATTTCGCCCGCCGGGGCAGGGACCGCGTCCAGATTGACCAGCGCAATACGCAGCGCTTCCTGCACCTGGGCCTGCCAGTGCTTGGGGTCGACCAGCCCGTCCAGGCCCAGCCGCCCGCCGCCGCCGGCAGAGCCGCTTTCGCGGCGGCCGTCTTTTTCTACGATCACCGACACGTTCAGCCGTGCCATCGGGCGGGTGTCGCGCACCCGCACCCCGTCGGCGCGCAGAATCTCTACCTCCTGCAGCGAGGCGGCCAATGACGCGGAGACCTGGACCACGCGTTGATCCAGATCACGTGCATAAGAATCAATTTCGCGCAGCGTCTCCACCTTCACCGGGAACGGCATGGCGCTGATCGGGTCGGCATCGGTATAGAGCTTCTTGTTGGTGGCCTGCGGCGGGTCCGAGTAAGTGCCGCCGCCCGCTCCGACAGCCAGCCTGGCGGTCTCTGCCGCCCGTTTCAGCGATGCGATGGAGACATCGGTGGAATGCGCGTAACCGGCCACATCGCCGTTCACGGCCCGCAAACCAAAGCCTTCGGAGGCATCGTAGCTGGCGCTGCGCAGCCGCCCGTCGTCAAACGACAGCGCTTCCGACTTGCGGCGCTCGGCAAAGATCTCTCCATCCTCCGCACCATTCAGCGCATCGCGCAGGGTCGCCAGCGCCTCATCCTGCGGAAGCGCGGTTTCAAAGGGGCGGAAGGCTGGGTTTTCCATGGCACGGTCCTCAGATTTTTTTGATCTAAATCAAGAAAGCGACGGTTTGACGCTTGGCTGCCTCTTTATCTGTACGCCCGAATATGATTTTAAGCGGCGTCAAAGACAACGGGGCTGGTGCGTTTTGTGGAATCATTGATTCCCCCCATTCGTGCTGCCGCAGAAAAATGCGATCAACCGATCAGGACAGAACATGAAAAACGCTTTGATGCTTTCGGGCCTTTTTGCCGGCCTTTCAAGCCTTCCAGCAATGGCGCAAGAAGGTCTGGAAACCATTGGTAAGCCGGTTGACGGCGGGCTGAACTTCCAGCCGGCGGCGACCTCGCTGGCCGAAGGCCTGCAGCGCCTGGACTATATGATCCTGGTGATCATCACCGTGATCTGCGTGTTCGTCGCGGGCCTGCTGCTGTGGGCGATCCTGCGGTTCAACAAGCGCGCCAACCCGACCCCGGCCAAGTTCAGCCACTACACCCCGATCGAGATCGCCTGGACCGTGATCCCGATCCTGATCCTGGTGTTCATCGGCTCCTTCTCGCTGCCGCAGCTGTTTGCCCAGCAGGAGATCCCCGAGGGCGACATCAACATCAAGGTGACCGGCTACCAGTGGTACTGGGGCTATGAGTACACCGACCACGAGTTCGGGTTCGAAAGCTTCCTGCTGCCCAAGGACCAGCTGGCTGCAAACGGCTATGCCGAGGACGAGTACCTGCTGGCCACCGATACCGCCGTGGTGGTACCGTCGGGCAAGACCATCGTGATGAACGTGACCGCCGCCGACGTGATCCATTCCTGGACCATCCCGGCCTTCGGCGTGAAGCAGGACGGCGTTCCGGGCCGTCTGGCACAGCTGTGGTTCAAGGTCGACGAGGGCAAGGAAGGCGTCTACTTCGGCCAGTGCTCCGAGCTGTGCGGCAAGGATCACGCCTATATGCCGATCACCGTCAAGGTCGTGACCCAGGAAGAATATGACGCCTGGCTGGAAGGTGCCAAGGAAGAATACGCGGGGCTGCCGCAGGCCTACCAGGTCGCCTCCAACTGATAGCTGGCTGCGGGGTGCCTGAGCGGGCGTCCTGCAGGTCAGACCTAAGATGAGGGTGCGCAGCGATGCGCACCCGTTGCCGCCAAAAGGACCCAAGATGAGCGACGCAAGCATCAACGCAAGCCGGGCATACGAGGACGAGGCCAGCTTTGGCGACTATTTCGCCCTGCTGAAACCCCGTGTCATGTCGCTGGTGGTCTTCACTGCTCTGGTGGGTCTGCTGGCCGCGCCCGTCTCCGTGCATCCGGTCGTCGGTTTCTGCGCCATCCTGTTCATTGCCATCGGCGGCGGTGCCTCCGGGGCGCTGAACATGTGGTGGGACGCCGATATCGACAAGGTGATGAAACGCACCAAATCCCGCCCGATCCCCGCCGGCAAGGTTGAGCCGGGCGAGGCGCTGGCGCTGGGCCTGGCGCTGTCGGGCCTGTCGGTGATCATGCTGGCGCTGGCCGCCAACGTCTTTGCCGGCGCGTTCCTGGCCTTCACCATCTTTTTCTACGTGGTGGTTTACACCATGTGGCTGAAGCGTGCGACGCCGCAGAATATCGTCATCGGCGGTGCCGCCGGGGCCTTCCCGCCGGTCATTGGCTGGATCGCCGCCACCGGCACCATGTCGGTGGAACCCTGGCTGATGTTCCTGCTGACCTTCATGTGGACGCCGCCGCATTTCTGGGCGCTGGCGCTGTTCATGCGCTCCGATTATGACGACGCAGGCGTGCCGATGCTGACCGTGACCCACGGCCGCCGCGCCACCCGCGTGCATATCCTGGTTTACACCGTGCTGCTGGCGCTGCTGGCCGTCGGCACCGCATTCTCCGGCATTGGCGGCCCGATCTATCTGGCCGCGGCGCTGGTGATGAACGCGTTGTTCCTGCATGGCGCCTGGAAGATCACCCGCCGCGACGAGGACGATTCCGAGGCCGACAATTTCACGGTGGAGCGCAGCTTCTTCAAACTGTCGCTGCTCTATCTGTTCCTGCACTTCGGCGCGATCCTGGCCGAGGCGCTGCTGAAGCCCTACGGGCTGGGAGGCTGGTAACATGGCACTGAGCAAGCAACATGAGATCCACAAGCGCCGGTCGGGCCGCAACATGGGCGTGGGCATTCTGCTGGCGGCCTTCGTGGTGCTGATCCTGGCCCTGACCATGGTCAAGGTCACCTCCAACGGCTTCTCTTTCCCTGACACTCAGGCGGAGCAGAACTGATGGCGCTGAAGGGCCCCCGGAAAACCGTACTCCAGCTGGTCGGCGTCGTCGTCCTGATGGGCGGCCTGTCCTGGGCCTCGGTGCCGTTTTATGACTGGTTCTGCCGGGTCACCGGCTTTGGCGGCGTCACCGGCGTGGCCAGCAGCGGCTCCGACACCATTCTGGACCAGACCATCAAGGTGCGCTTCGATGGCTCTAAAGAGCGCGGCATGCCGTGGGAGTTCAAGCCGCTTCAGCGCGAGATGGAAATCCGCCTGGGCGAAACTGGCCTGGCGTTCTATGAGGCGTACAACCCGACTGACCGCCCGGTGGCGGGTCAGGCGTCCTACAATGTCGCGCCGTATCAGGCCGGCGGGTTCTTTTCGAAAATCGACTGCTTCTGCTTTACCGAGCAGGTGCTTCAGCCGGGGGAACGGGTGCAGATGCCCGTGACCTTCTATGTGGATCCCGAAATCATTGACGACCGGGATGCAAAATACGTGCATACGATCACGCTTTCGTACACGTTCCATCAAATCGATCTGCCCGAGGGCTATGCCGCTCTCGACACCGGGGGTAACACCGGGGCAGGCGCAACCACGAACTAGGCCGCTAGGTGAGGGACACTTAAATGGCGCACGCTAAAAATCACGATTATCATATTCTGCCGCCGTCGATCTGGCCGCTGGCCGCCTCTGTGGGCACATTCGTCATGCTGGTTGGCGCAGTGTTCTGGATGAAGGGCATCACGGCCTGGGCCTTCTGGATCGGCTTTGTTGCGGTCCTGTACTCCGCCTTTGCCTGGTGGTCCGAAGTTGTGGCCGAAAGCCGCCAGGGCGATCACACCCCGGTCGTGCGCATCGGTCTGCGCTACGGTTTCATCCTGTTCGTGATGTCCGAGGTGATGTTCTTCTTCGCTTGGTTCTGGTCGTTCTTCAAACACGCCATGTACCCGATGGAGACCTATATCGGCACCGAATACGTGGCGCCGGAGATCTACCCGGTTGATCCGTTCCACCTGCCGCTGATCAACACCCTGATCCTGCTGCTGTCCGGCTGTGCCGTGACCTGGGCGCACCATGCGCTGGTGCACAATAACGACCGCAAGGCGCTGATCCAGGGCCTGGCCATCGGTATCGCCTTCGGCGTCGCCTTCACCTTCCTGCAGGGCTATGAATACGCCCACCTGCTGCACGAAGGCTGGAAGTTCGGCGAAGACGAGTTCTACTCGAACTTCTTCATGGCTACCGGCTTCCACGGCTTCCACGTGGTCATCGGCACGATTTTCCTGACCGTCTGCCTGATCCGCGCGATCAAGGGCGACTTCACCCCGGAACAGCACGTCGGCTTCGAGGCCGCGGCCTGGTACTGGCACTTCGTGGACGTTGTCTGGCTGTTCCTGTTCTTCGCCGTCTACATCTGGGGCACATCCGGCCTGTAACGGGCGGCCTGTAGCGGGCGGTTTGTACCGGTTACATGTTTGCGGTTGATTATCCGCACTCATGAAGTCACACACAGGGCGCGCAGGGGAGACCTTGCGCGCCTTTGTTTTTGGAGCGGAGCGGCACAGATGCGGCGTGTCATCTTCCTGTTGATCATCAGCGGCGCGGGCTTGGCCGTGCTGATCGGGCTGGGCACCTGGCAGCTGCAGCGCAAGGCTTGGAAGGATGGCATTCTGGCCACCATCGAGGCGCGGATTGCTGGTGCGCCTGCCGCCGGTCTGCCCGCAGAGCTGGACCCCGAAACCGACAAGTACCGCCCCGTGCGCCTGCAAGGCGAGATCGGCGCGCAGGAACTGCACGTCCTCACTTCGATCAAGGATGTCGGCCCCGGCTACCGGGTGATTTCACCGTTCACTCTGGAGGATGGCCGCCGGGTGCTGATCGACCGCGGCTTTATCCCGGTTAAGGAGAAGCAGGCCGCGCGTCTGGCCGGCCCCGCCGCCATCGAGGGCAACATCCATTGGCCTCAGGAGGTCGATAGCTACACGCCTGAACCGGATCTCTCCGGCAACATCTGGTATGCCCGCGACGCGGAACAGATGGCGGCGCAGCTGGACACCGAACCGGTGATGATTGTCCTGCGCGAAAACCCCGAGGGGGAGGCAGGCTTGCGCCCGGTCCCGGTCTCTGCCGCGGGCATCCCCAATGACCACTTGCAATATGCGATCACCTGGTTTTCGCTGGCCTTTATCTGGGCGGCGATGACCCTCTACTTCCTGCGGCGCAGCCGCCCTTGAACCTGAAGAGCTGAAGGCGATGAAATATATCTCGACCCGGGGCCAAGCGCCCGAGCTGACCTTTGAAGACGCGATGCTGACCGGCTTGGCCCGCGACGGCGGCCTCTATGTGCCCGCGGACATCCCGCAGATGTCCCATCACGACATCGCGGCGCTGGCGGGCCTGTCTTACGAGGAAACCGCTTTCCGCGTCATGCGTCCTTTCCTCGGCGACTGCTTCACGGATGAGGAATTCCGCGCCATCATTGCCCGCGCCTACGAGGGCTTCGGCCACGCCGCCCGCGCGCCGCTGAAGCAGCTGGCCCCGAACCATTTCCTGCTGGAACTATTCCACGGTCCCACGCTGGCGTTCAAGGATTTCGCCATGCAGCTGATCGGCCAGCTGTTCCAGACTGCCCTGGAGCGCCGCGGCGACCGGGTGACCATAGCCGGTGCCACCTCCGGCGACACCGGCTCAGCAGCGATGGAAGCGTTCCGCGGCCTCAGCAACGTGGATGTGTTCATCCTCTACCCGCATGGCCGCGTCTCTGAGGTGCAGCGCCGCCAGATGACCACGCCGCAGGACAAGAACGTGCACGCGCTGGCCATCGATGGCGACTTCGACGACTGCCAGGCCCGCGTCAAGGACATGTTCAACGATTTCGATTTCCGCGACGGGGTAAAACTGGCCGGCGTGAACTCGATCAACATCGCCCGGGTGCTGGCGCAGGTGGTCTATTATTTCTCCTCGGCCGTGAGCCTCGGCGCGCCGCAGCGCAAGGTGAGCTTTACCGTGCCGACCGGCAATTTCGGCGATATCTTCGCGGGCTTCATCGCCAAGCAGATGGGCCTGCCGATCGACCAGCTGGTCGTTGCCACCAATCAGAACGACATCCTGCACCGCTGCCTGTCGGGGCAGGGGTATTACAAGGGGGACACCCAGCCCTCGATCAGCCCTTCGATGGATATTCAGGTGTCGTCGAACTTTGAGCGCGCCCTGTTCTACGCCTACGGCCAGGACAGCAAAGCCGTAGCCCTTTTGATGGATGAGCTGAAGAACGGCGGCTTTGATGTCTCGCAAGGCGCGATGCAGGCGCTGGCCGAAAACTACACCTCCGGCCGCACCTCGGAGGAGGAGACGCTGGCGACCATCAAATCGGAACTGGCCTCCTCCGGCGAGTTGCTGTGCCCGCATGGCGCGGTTGCGGTGAAAGTCGCCAATGAGCACCGCAAGGCGGATGTGCCGATGATCACCCTGGCCACTGCGCATCCGGCGAAATTCCCGGCGGCTGTGGAAGAGGCCAGCGGCATTCATCCGCCTCTTCCCCCGCGCATGGCAGACCTGTATGACAGGCCGGAGCGGGTGACCCGGATTGCCAACGATCTGGCTGCCCTTGAGGATCATATCAGAAAGAACATCGCGAATTGACAGTTCAGCAGCACACACTCGCCAACGGGTTCCGCATCGTCTCCGAGCATATGCCGGGTCTGGAATCCGCGGCGGTCGGGATCTGGGTCACTGCCGGAGGCCGCCACGAGCGGCTTGAACAGAACGGCATCGCCCATTTCCTGGAGCACATGGCCTTCAAGGGCACCAAAAGGCGCTCGGCCCTGCAGATCGCCGAGGAGATCGAGGATGTTGGCGGCTATATCAACGCCTACACCTCGCGCGAGGTGACGGCGTATTATGCCCGTGTGCTGAAGGATGACGTGCCGCTGGCAGTGGATGTGATCGGGGACATCCTGCTCAATCCGGTGTTCGACCAGCGCGAGATTGAGGTCGAGCGCGGGGTGATCCTGCAGGAGATCGGCCAGTCGCTGGACACGCCGGACGATGTGATCTTTGACTGGCTGCAGGAAGAAAGCTACCGCGGCCAGCCGCTGGGCCGGACCATCTTGGGCCCCGCAGAACGCGTGCGCAGCTTCTCCCGCGAGGATCTGCAGGGCTTTGTCGCCGAACATTACGGCCCCGGCCAGATGATCCTGGCAGCCGCCGGCGGTGTGGACCATGACGCGCTGGTCAAACTGGCGGAGCAGCTGTTCGGCCATATGGAGGCCAAGCCGGACTTCACCGCCGAAGGCGCCACCTTCACCGGCGGCGAGGCGCGGCAGGTCAAGGACCTGGAGCAGGCGCATTTTGCGCTGGCCTTTGAGGGGCCGGGCTACCGCGATCAGTCGATGTACACCGCGCAGATCTATGCCAGCGCCCTGGGCGGCGGCATGTCCTCGCGGCTGTTCCAGGAGGTGCGTGAAAAGCGCGGCCTCTGCTACACCATTTTCTCGCAGGCGGGGTCTTATGCCGATACCGGCTCGATGACCGTCTACGCAGGCACCTCCGGCGAGCAGCTGGCGGAACTGGCGGGCATCACAATCGACGAGATGAAGCGCGCCGCGGACGATATGAGCGAGGCCGAGGTGGAACGCGCCCGCGCCCAGATGAAGGCGGGGATGCTGATGGGGCTGGAAAGCCCCTCGAACCGGGCGGAGCGGCTGGCGCGGCTGGTGCAGATCTGGGGCAAGGTGCCGTCGCTGGAGCGTACGGTGGAACGCATCAACGCGGTGACCACCAGGGACGTGCGGGAACTGGCAAAGACCATGGCGGTGACCGCCCCGGCGGCGCTGGCGCTTTATGGCCCGGTGGCGGACGCCCCGGCGCTTGAGAGGCTGCAGGAGAGGCGCGCTGCCTGATGCTGCTCAGCCGCCGCAAGGTCCGCATTGAAACCGAGCGCCTGACCCTCAGGCCGCCGGTGCATGCGGATTTTCACGGCTGGGCGGCGTTGAGGCTGCAAAGCCAGCCCTATCTGACACCGTGGGAGCCCAGCTGGGCGGCGGATCATCTCAGCCGCAAGAGCTTTACCAACCGGGTCTACTGGGCGCGCCGCTCGGTCGCCTCGGGCTCAGCCTTGCCGCTGTTCCTGATCCGCCGGTCGGACCAGGTTCTGGTCGGGGCGATCACGCTCGACAACATCCGCCGCGGCCCCGCCCAGGCCGGCACGCTGGGCTATTGGACCGGCCAGCCCTTTGCCCGCAAAGGTTTCATGCGCGAGGCGATCGGCGCGGTGGTGCATCATGCGTTCACCAAGCTGGACCTCAGCCGGATCGAGGCCGCCTGCCTGCCGGAAAACCAGGCCTCCCGCGGGCTGCTGGAAAAATCCGGCTTCAAGTATGAAGGCGTTGCCCAGTCCTATCTGCAGATCAACGGCCGCTGGCGCACCCATGTGCTCTACGCCGCCCTGCGCCACGATCGGCGCGGCAAGACCCTGACTGGCCAGGCCTAGGCGCTCCGGCCCCGCAAAAGGCAAAGTCTCCCGCCCGCCGCCGGTGCATAGGGCATGCACCGCGACCGTTGGGCATGGCGCCGCACCTGCGGCGCGGCGCCTTCCGGCCTAGTGGCCGGGAGAGACGGCGGCGGTCTGCCGGGTCCGCGCCGGGCCGCAGGCCCGGCGCCCGGCCCAACCGCTAGGCGGAATTTTTCAATTCTGCCGGAGCGGGCGGGAGCGCCCCAGCAGATTCTTTCGCGCCCGGGGCTGACAGCGGTGGTTTGCGCCCTAGAACCTGCCCCATGCGCGCGCTTTGCTGTTTCATTTGGCTGATCCTTTGTGCCAGTGCCCTCCCCGCACAGGAGCGGCGGGCGAGCCATTGCATCGCGCTGGCACAAGGCACGCCCGGCCTGGATTACCTGCACAAGGCCAGCTGGCAGGACCCGGTGGCCAAGGACAGCGTGCTGATCCGCTATATCGCCCATGCCTCCTTTCTGCTGCGCACCGAAGGCGGGCTGAATGTGGTCACCGATTTCACCGGCTTCACCGGCGCCGCGCCCTTGATCCCCGATGTCGTGACCATGAACCACGCCCATGAAACCCATTGGACGGCCCACCCCGATCCGGCGATCCCGCATGTGCTGGAAGGATGGGGCCCTTTCGGGGCGGGCATCGACCATCACCTCGACCTTGGGGAGATGCTGATCCGCAATGTCTCCACCGATATCCGCAATATGTTCGGCGGGGTGGAGCAGCGGGGCAATTCGATTTTCGTGTTCGAGGCTGCGGGTCTCTGCATCGGCCACCTGGGCCACCTGCACCATGTGCCGACGCCGGAACAATACGCGGCGCTGGGGCGGCTGGACGTGGTGATGGCAGCGGTGGACGGCGGCATCACTCTGCCGCTCGATCAGATGCTGGAGGTGCTGGGGCGGCTGCGGTCCTCTGTCATCATCCCGATGCACTGGTTCAGCGACTACTCCCTGGACCGCTTCCTGGCCCGGATCGGCCCGGAGTTCGATGTGGTCGCTGACGGCAGCAGCACACTCAGCGTTTCGCTGCGCAGCCTGCCCAGCCGCCCGACGATCCATGTGCTGCGGCCGAAGCACCTGCTGGAAGAGGAGTGAGCCTGCTTGCCAGCCGCCGGGCCTTGCGGCATGGATAAGGCATGAGCCTGAACCCCGCCGATCCCGCCTTTGCCGCCCGCCTCTCTGCCCTGCTGCCCGAAGGCGTGCTGCGCCAGCCTGAGCCGCGCCACCTGGAGGAGCCGCGCGGGCGCTATCGCGGGCAGGCGGGCGTGCTGGCGCTGCCGCACACCGTGGAACAGGCCGCAACCCTGGTGCGCGAGGCCAATGCCGCACGGGTGCCGGTCGTGCCCTACGGCGGCGGCACCGGTCTGGTCGGCGGCCAGGTGATGCCGGACGGCCCGGCACCGCTTCTGCTGTCACTGGAGCGGATGACGGCGATCCGCGCGGTTCACCCGCGGGAAAACGTGATTATCGCCGAGGCTGGTGCCATTCTGGCGGATGTGCAAGACGCTGCGCAGGCGGCAGACCGGCTGTTTCCCCTGTCGCTGGCGGCGGAAGGCTCGGCCCGGATCGGCGGCAACCTCGCGACCAATGCTGGCGGGGTGAACGTGCTGCGCTATGGCAACGCCCGCGACTTGTGCCTGGGGCTGGAAGCGGTGCTGCCATCCGGAGAGGTCTGGCACGGGCTGTCGCGCCTTCGAAAAGACAACACCGGCTATGACCTGAAGAACCTGCTGATCGGCGCCGAGGGCACTCTGGGGGTGATCACCGCTGCGGCCCTGAAACTGTCGCCCATCCCGGCGGGGCAGGGCACGGCCCTGTTCACAGTGAAGGACCCGGAAGCGGCCATCGCGCTGCTGGCGCTGGCCCGGGATCAGGCCGGAGAGGCCGTCAGCGCCTTTGAGCTGATCCACCGGCAGGGGCTGGAGTTCCTGGCCGAGACCCAGCCGCAAGTGCGCCAGCCGTTCGCCCCGGCGCCGGAGTGGTCGGCGCTGATCGACGTTGGCCTGCCGCGCGGGCTGGATCCTGAAACCGCCCTGGCGGAGCTGTTCGAGGCGGCCGAGCAGGCCGGGCTCGCGCAGGATGGCGTCATTGCCCAATCTGAGGCGCAGCGGCAGGCGCTGTGGTCGCTGCGCGAGCATATCCCGGTGGCGAACAAGGCGATCGGCGCGATTTCAAGCCATGACATCTCGGTCCCGATCTCAGAGATCCCGGCGTTCATCAAACGCGGCCATGAGGTGGTGGAGAGACTGGGCGCGTTCCGGATCAACTGCTTCGGCCATCTGGGGGACGGCAACCTGCACTACAACGTCTTCCCGCCCAAAGGCCGCGGGCGGGAGGACTTTGACCACCTGCGGGGTGCCGTGAAGGAGGCCGTGCATGACCTGGTCCACACCTTCGGCGGCTCCTTCAGCGCGGAGCATGGCGTCGGACGGATGAAGACCAGTGATCTGGAGCGGTACGGCGACCCGGTCAAACTGGCGGCCATGCGCGCGATCAAGCAGGCGCTGGACCCGAACGGGATCATGAACCCGGGCGCGGTGCTGAGGGCAGTCTGATTTCTCTGAAAAAGGAAGGGCTCCCGCACCCGCGGCTGCCCGGCTGCGCCGGACCGCCTGGCGGCTTTGGGCCCGGCGCCGCGCATCCGCGCGGCGTGCCTTTCAGGTGCCCTTGCGGGGCACCTGAAAGGCCATGCCCAACCGGCAAAGCCGTTTTCGCAGAAAATGGCGCATGGCGGGCGGGAGCGCCGCGCTGCCTGCGCCTCAATCGCGGGAAGGTGCTGCAGGCCGGGCGTCAGAGCCCTTCGAATTCGCAGAGCACATGCACATCCATGCCCATGCTCTCCAACAGCTTGCGGCCGCCCAGTTCTGGCAGATCCACGATGAAGGAGCAGGACACGATCTCGCCGCCCAGCCGCTCGATCAGCTTGATGCCCGCCCCCGCGGTGCCGCCGGTTGCCAGCAGGTCATCCACCACCAGGATCTTCTCGCCCGGTTTAATCGCATCATCGTGGATTTCGACAATCGCCTCGCCGTATTCCAGCTTGTACTCCTGGCTGATGGTGGTGCCGGGCAGCTTGCCCTTCTTGCGGATCGGCACGAATCCGACGCTCAGCTGATGCGCGATCGCGCCGCCCAGGATGAAGCCGCGCGCCTCAAGCCCCACAACCTTGTCGATCTGCTCGCCCGCGTAGGGATGCAGCATCTGGTCGATCGCCATGCGGAAGCCGCGCGGATCGGCAAACAGGGTGGTCACATCGCGGAACATGATCCCTTCGTGCGGGAAGTCGACGATGGTGCGGATGTAATCCTTAACAGCGGTCTTCTTGGGCATCGGCTTGGCTCCCCTTGGCGCATCGGTTCCGGCGGCCCGGCACTGCCGCCGGGCACAGGGGGTTTGGCCGAAGCCGCGCTGTCATGCAAGGGGGAACCGGCAGCCGTGCCGGTGACGTCACTTGCCGTGCCGGGTATCCCGCCGCGACAGGCCGCTGCGGTAGAGGCTTTATGGAAGCCGGGCCAGATGCGCACGTCGCCAGTCGCGGCGGCGCTGGGCAAGAAGGCCAGCCAGCTGATCCTGCGCTTGGGCAAGGAGAACCGGGGCGCCCTTGCCGGGCTGTGCAGGGATCTGGACACGACGGCGGCCCGCGAAATCCGCCGCTTTATCCAAAGGATTCTGACGTAACGCGGCAAGCGTTGGCGGCGTGCGGACTATTCCTTCTGCGCCGCGGCTGGTCCGCTGGCGGGCTTCACCTGGGAAAGCTGGTGCTCCAGCGCAGCAAGGCCTCCAGCGGCCCGCGTTTGGCAAAGAGGCTCCAGATCCAGGCCGCCACCATGGACAGGGCACAGAAGCCCAGAGAGTAGCCGAAGATTTGCTCGGCAGACAGCGAGCCATCAAGCTGCCCCATGGCCTCCAGGGTACCCATGCCAAGCAGGATATGCGCCGCATAGAGGCTCAGGGCCTGCCGGCCCGGGGCGGCCAGCCATTCGGCAATGCCCGCCTTGTCCAGAGCCGGGGTGATGGCCAGCGTCAGTCCAATCACTGCCATCGCGCTGCCAGAGGCTGCGAGGATGTAGAAAGGCCCGGGGGGGATGGCGCTGGTGCCCGAAAGCTCTGCCAGTTCCGGGTTCTGTACCAATAGCCCGGGCAAGGCCGCCAGCGCTGCGGCAGCTGCGCCCCATAGCACCAGGCGCGCCTGCACGGTACGGCTGGCCAGGTTCAGGCGGCCGATCCACATGCCCAGAAACAGGAAGGCCGCCCAGGGAAACACGGGGTGCCAGCCATTGAAGAACGAATGGCGCAGGAAGCCTTCCAGCGTCCAGAAGTCCGCGTAAGCCAGCGTCGCCCAGTTCCAATGCGCCTCGTAGTCCAGTGCCAGCAGGCTGATCAGGCCGATCAGCACCGTGCCCGCGGCAGCCAGCAGCAGCACCCGGCCGGAGGCCGTCAGGAACGGCAGCGCCACCAGGAAGTAGAGCGCGTAGAAATGCAGGATGTCGGCTTCGAAGATGGTCAGGTTCAAGAGACCGATCAGGAACAGGAACAGCGCGCGGCGCAGCAGGGTTGCCCGGTCCGGCTTGCCGGCAGACAAGCCAACGCCGGCAAGGATGACAAATAGCGCCGCGGCGCGGCCTTCCAGGGCGTTGGTGAACAGCGAGATGGCATCTGTCCCCGGGCTTACTTGCGCTGCGATCCGGAAGTTGACCAGCACCATGCCGCAGAAGGCGAGGAAACGGGCGATGTCCAATCCGTGAAGGCGCATGAAAAAGTCCTGAAATCCTGAGGTAAATCCTGTTGACCGATAAAGGCACCCTGTTGGGCAAAGAAAAGGGGCGGCACCCTCTGGCCCGCCCCGAAACCTGAAAACTGTTGCTGCCGGGGATCAGCCCAGCACCCGGCCGGCGACCGCGTCGAGCTTGGCCAGCAGCGCTGGATCCCGCCGCTCCGGCGCGGTCATGATGGCGTATTCCAGGGCCTTGTCGCAGCCGTGCGGGCAGTCCGCGCGCTGTTGTCCCAGCAGGTCGGGCAGACGGCGCACCAGCTCGCGGGCGTTGGCCGAATTGCCCTGTAAAGTCGCAATGATTTCAGTGATTTCCACCGCGCCGTGCTCCGGGTGCCAGCTGTCGTAATCGGTGACCATGGCGATCGAGGCGTAGCACAGCTCGGCCTCGCGGGCGAGCTTGGCCTCGGGCATGTTGGTCATGCCGATCACGTCGCAGCCCCAGTGCTCGCGGTACATCTTGCTTTCCGCCATGGACGAAAACTGCGGCCCCTCCATGCAGAGATACGTGCCGCCGCGGTGGACCTTGATGCCCGCGTCCCGGCCCGCAGCCTCCGCCGCGTCCGAGAGCCGCGCGCAGGTCGGGTGCGCGACGCTCACATGGGCGACGCAGCCGGTGCCGAAGAAGCTTTTCTCGCGCGCGAAGGTCCGGTCAATGAACTGATCCACAATGACAAAATCTCCCGGCGCCATCTCCTCGCGGAACGATCCGCAGGCGGAGACGGAGAACACATCGGTGACGCCCAGCCGCTTCAGCGCGTCGATATTGGCGCGGTAGGGGACTTCGGTCGGGGAGTGCACATGGCCGCGGCCGTGGCGGGGCAGGAAGGCCATCTTCACGCCGCCCAGGGAGCCGGTGAAAATGTGATCGGACGGGGCGCCCCAAGGGGTTTCCACCGAAACCCACTCGGCGTTTTCGAGCCCGTCGATTTCGTAGATGCCCGAACCGCCGATCACGGCGATCATGGTTTCGCGGGGTTCTGATGCGGTCACGTGCTGCCCTCCTGATGCTGTTGAAGGGATATGCGCAAGCGGGCCGGGGTTTGGCAAGCCCAAGGTGCGAAATGAGGGAGTGGCATGCGTGCACCCCCTGTGCACCCCCCGTGCACCGGGCGGGTGCCGCAGACGGCGGGAGTCTGCGGCGGGGTGAGGCCCGCCTTGGCGGCTTTCAAGGGCAAAGCTTCAGGACCGGACGGGCAGAGCTCCCATGACGTTTCGCCTTCGGCGAGAGTATTTGAGGAAAGATGAAGCCGGCCAGCCGGGCATTCCGCAAGAGGCTCCTGAGTGCCGGGGGGGGGCGGGTTGAGCCTTGCAGAGTGGGATTGCTGACGTTCCACGCAGGCTATTTCACAAGGCTCCGGGTTTTGGCGGCGGCCTGGAAATCGGCAAAGGCCGCATCAAACCCTTCCAGCGGCCAAGTGAGATCCTGCGCCTGCCCGTGCCGGTCGCGGAAAGTGAAGCGGAAGGCGCCGCCCTCACGCATCTGCGCAATCAGCTTGTCCGCGCCGGCGCCGGTAAAGCTGCAGCTGAGACCGGTGAGGCAGCCGGGATGCAGGCTGCGCCATGCGACCTCTCCCTGCCGTTCGATGCGGAAGCCTCCGGGGCTGAACAGAGTTCCGGGTTCAATGCCGAAGCTGACCTTCCAGCCCTCCGCATCTGGGGTGAGGAAAAGGAACTGGCCCGCAAATCTGGGGCGCGGCGAGAACACATCCACCCAGCGGATGTAGCAGCGCTGCACCAGGGCTTTGGCCTCCTCGCGCTCGTCGCAGGCGGAGGTCCAAATGCTAAAGTTTTCATAATGCTTGACCCGCCAGTCGCTGGCGGTGTCATTTCCGGCCCGGTCCTGTGCAAGGGCAGGGGCGGCGGCGAGGGCAAGGCAGGCAAGCAGGATCCGCATCATCTTTTCCCCTGGGAGCTTACTGCGGCTGTACCTGTGTATGGCGGGCGGCTGGTGCAATTCACGTTCGCGCGATGGATGGCCGCCTGGCCCCGCGCCCTTGCCCCATTGGCGTATTTCCGCTAGGGGCGGGCAGCGAACACTCCTCCTCCCGAGCACAGGTACACCCAATGAGACGCGCAGCCATGGCTTTGCTGGCCAAGCAGATATCCCCTCCGAACCTTTCCATCATGCAGGACGAGGGCTTTACCGTGGCCCGCGTGCGCACTGAATTGCTGTCCGGTCTCACCGTGGCGCTGGCGCTGGTGCCGGAGGCGGTGGCATTCGCCTTTGTTGCGGGGGTGCATCCGCTGGTCGGGCTGTACGCGGCCTTCATGGTGGGGCTGATCACCGCGGTGTTCGGCGGCCGGCCCGGGATGATTTCCGGCGCGACCGGCGCGCTGGCGGTGGTGATGGTGGCGCTGGTGGCACAGCACGGGGTGGAATACCTGTTTGCCACAGTGGTGCTGATGGGGATCCTGCAGATCTTTGCGGGCGTCATGCATTGGGGCAAGTTTATCCGCCTGGTGCCGCATCCGGTGATGCTGGGCTTTGTGAACGGCCTCGCCATCGTGATCTTCCTGGCGCAGCTCACCCAGTTCAAGGTGCCGGGCAGTGATGGCGCGGAGTGGCTGAGCGGTGCCTCGCTTTACATGATGCTGGGGCTGGTGGCGCTGACCATGGTGATCATCTGGGGGACGCCCAAGATCACCAGCATCATCCCGGCGCCGCTGGCGGGCATCGGCATCGTCGCGGTGCTGGTGATTGCGCTGGGTCTGGATGTGCCGCGGGTCGGCGACATGGCCTCGATCGAGGGCGGCTTCCCGGCGTTCCATAACCCGTTTGGCACCGGTGAGGGGCTTTATGGCACCGCGCTGGCGCCCTTCACGCTGGAAACCCTGTGGATCATCCTGCCCTATGCGGTGATCCTGGCGGCGATCGGCCTGATCGAGAGCCTGCTGACGCTGAACCTGGTGGGCGAGATCACCGGCAAGCGCGGCGGTGCCAGCCAGGAGTGCATTGCGCAGGGCGCCTCCAACGTGGTGACCGGCTTTTTCGGCGGCATGGGCGGTTGCGCGATGATCGGCCAGTCGATGATCAACGTGAAATCGGGCGGGCGGACGCGGATTGCGGGCATTGCCGCGGCGCTGTTCCTCTTGCTGTTCATCGTGGCGGCCTCGCCGCTGATCGAGCAGATCCCGCTGGCCGCGCTTGTGGGCGTGATGTTCATGGTGGTGATCGGCACTTTTGCCTGGAACAGCCTCAAGATCATGACCAAGGTGCCGCTGATGGATGCCTTCGTGATCGTGCTGGTGACCGTGGTGACGGTGATGACTGACCTCGCGATTGCGGTTGTGGTGGGCGTCATCGTCTCGGCGCTGGCCTATGCCTGGAACAACGCGCGCCGCATCCACGCCTATACCCGCGAGTCGGCATCCGACAAAGGCGCCAAGGTTTATGAGATCGAAGGGCCGCTGTTCTTTGGCTCCACCGACGGGTTCATCGAGCTGTTTGATGTGGCGGGCGATCCGGACCATGTGATCGTGGACTTCGCGCGCAGCCGGGTGGTGGACCAGTCGGCGCTGCAGGCAATCGAGGCGCTGGCTGGAAAGTATGAAGCCGAGGGCAAGAAACTGGTGCTGCGCCACCTGAGCCGCGACTGCCACCAGCTGCTGACCAAGGCGGGCCACCTGATGGTCGATAGCGACGACGACCCGGACTATGAGCTGGCGGTGGACTACTCGGTCAGGACCGGAATCCTGGGCGGCCACTAATCGCTGACGGTTTGACAAAAGAGCCCGCGGTTCGAATGAACTGCGGGCTTTTTTAATTTCGAAGGTGGCTTCCGGCTCACCATATCAGCAAACGCTCAGTCAGGCGCGATGCTCTCCAGCATGTCGAGGTCGCCAGACAAAAGCGCTGGTTCGGCACGGGTAATGAGGTCCGCGGGCCAGTCCCACCATTTAAGTGCCAGCAGCCGGGCGATCTGCGGCTTGGAGAAGCGGTAGCCCTGCACGGTGCCGGGGTTGCCGGTGACGATGGCGTAGGGCGGCACCGTGCCGCGCACCACCGCGCCTGCGCCGATGATGGCACCGTCGCCGATGCGGGCGCCGGGCAGGATCAGGGCGCCGTAGCCGATCCAGACATCGTTGCCCGCCACCGTGTCGCGGGTGTCGGGCTGGAAGCCGGCCATCTGGCTAGGGTCGAACACCGGGAACGGGTAGCAGCTGAGGCCTTCCTGCGCGTGGTTGGCCGAGGCGGTGATGAAGCGCGCGCCGTGGGCGATCTGGCAGAAGCGGCCGATCACCAGCCGCTCGCGGGCGCCGGGAAACAGGTAGGGGGCCAAGTGCTGCGCCCAGTTGTCCGGCGGGTCGAAGTCGGAGGCATAGCTGTAATCGCCAGCCTGGATGTTCGGGTGGTCCAGAACCTGGCTCAGCATCACGGTGCCTGCGTGCGGCGTGCCATCCGGCAGGATGATGGGGTTGCGTTTGCGGGGGTCAGGCAGCGGCATCGCGGGTCTCAATCATCGGGGCGGGTGAGCGGGAACAGGTCGCGCACCACCGAATAGTCGCGGTAGCCGAGGCGGGCGAGCGGCTGGAAGGTGGTGACATCAAAGGCGCCGTCCTTCAGGCACTCGTCGCGCATGTGGACGCCGGTCACCTCGCCGAACACGACCTTGTTGGCCTCGCCCGGGAGGGTCACGATTCGGGTCAGCCGGCATTCCAGCGCCGCGGGGGCTTCGGCGACACGGGCGCAGGCGATGGTTTCGCACTCCACGGCGGTCAGGCCGGCATGGGCGAACTCGTCCACGTCCTTGGGCAGCGCGCCGGAGCTGGCGTTCATCGCATCGCGCAGCGCATAGGACACCACGTTGACGCAAAAGACGCCGGTGGCCTCGATGTTGGCGACGCTGTCCTTGGTGCCGTCCTGGTCGGGCTTGGCGCTGGTGGAGGCAAACATCACCTGCGGCGGCGTATAGGCGACCGCGTTGAAGAAGGAGTAGGGCGCCAGATTGTTCACCCCGTCGGCGGAACGGGAAGAGATCCAGCCGATGGGGCGGGGCGTGACAATGGCGTTGAACGGGTTGTGGGGCAGGCCGTGGCCGTCCTCGGGGCGGTAGAACATTCTGGCTTCCTGTTCTGTGGCTTAGGTGTTTGCCCAAGCCTTACGCCCGTGTTAGGCCAAATGCCAGCCTGCAGGAGATATTGGCGGAGGCAGGGCAGCGTGATCGAATTGCAAGCGGAACGGGCGGACGACCGGTGGGAGGTCGAGGCGCTTTACGACCTGTGCTTTGCGCCGGGCCGCGAGGCGCTGTCCTCGTACCGGCTGCGCGAAGGGGTGCCGCCGGTGGCGGGCCTCAGTCAGGTGGCGCGCGACAGCGACGGTATCCTGGCTGCGGCGATCCGGTTCTGGCCGGTGCTGATCGGGGACGCGCCGGCGCTCTTGCTGGGGCCGGTGGCGGTGCATCCGACGCGGCAGGGCGAGGGGCTGGGCGGGTCGCTGATTCGCGACAGCCTGGCCAAGGCGCAGGAGAGCGGCTGGGCGCGGGTGATGCTGGTGGGCGATGCGCCCTATTACCGGCGCTTTGGCTTCACCCGGCTGGAGGGGGTTGAGATGCCGCCGCCCACCAACCCGGACCGGGTTCTGGGGCTTGCCCTGCAGGATGGCGCCTGGGACGGACTCCGCGGCCAGGTGACCCGCTGGCAGGGTTGAAATCGCCGCCGCTTCCGCCGATCTGTTATGCAGGTACAGGAGACGGATGTGGCAGACATTCTGAGCAACGCGCGGGAGCTGACCCCGCAAGAGGTCGAGGCGGAGCTGGACGCGCTGGCCAATCGCTATCACGCGGCAGGCGGGTTCGGCGTGGAGCTGATGACCCGGCTGGGCGGCAGCGGCGAGAGCCTGCTGGAACGCTTGCCGGCGCCGGTGCGCGCCGGGCTGACCGGCGCCACGGAAACCGCGCTGCGGCTGGCCATGAAAGGCGCGACCACGTCGCGCCGCCTGGTGCCGGACCAGAAGCCCGGCGTCGACCGGGTTGTCAGCGCCGCCATGGGCGCGGCGGGCGGCGCGGCGGGACTGCCGGGGGCGCTGGTCGAGCTGCCTGCCACCACCGCCTTTTTGCTGCGCACCATTCAAAGCGCCGCAGCGGCCGAAGGCTTTGACCCGGAAGCCGAGAGCGTCACCTTCGATTGCATCCAGGTGTTTGCCGCGGCGGGCCCGCTGGCCAGCGATGACGGGGCCGATCTGGGCTTCGTCTCGCTGCGGCTGGGGCTGCCCGGCGGGGTGCATAAGCTGATTGCGCAGGTGGCGCCCAAGCTGGGGGCGGTGCTGGGGCAGAAGCTGGCGGCACAGGCGGTGCCGCTTGCCGGCGCGGTTGCGGGGGCCGCGGTGAACTATGTCTTCTCCGGCTATTACCGGGAGATGGCGCATGTGCATTTCGGCCTGCGGCGGCTGGCGGTGGAGGCTGGAACGCCGCAGGAGGAACTTGCGGCGCGGCTGCGGCAGCGGCTGCAGCGCCCCGGTGCGGCGGATTGAGCGCATAGAGCACTTGCACTTGCCGGAAAGGGAGATTTAATCGCCTCTTCCTGCTATGAGGGAAAACATGATTCAATACAGCCTCAAATGCGCAGAGGGCCACAGCTTTGACAGCTGGTTCCAGTCTGCGGCGGCGTTTGACAAGCTGGCGGCGGCCGGCATGGTGTCCTGTGCGGTTTGCGGCGGCACCGGGGTGAAAAAGGCGATCATGGCCCCGCGGGTGCGCCCGGGGCGCAAGGCAGTGTCCGCTGTTGGCGAGCCCGAACCGCAGGCCGCCGCGCCCGCTGCCGCTGCACCTTCCGTTTCGCTGCCGGCACCTGCGGCGGCGCAGGCCGGGCCGGGCCTGCTGAGCCGTCCGTCAGGCGAGGTGGAGAAGGCCATTGCCGAGCTGCGCCGGAAGGTGGAAGAGAACTCCGATTATGTGGGCGACCGCTTTGTGCGGGAGGCGCGGGCGATGCATCTGGGCGAGGCGCCGGAGCGGGCCATTCATGGCGAGGCCAAACTTGAAGACGCGCGGGAGCTGATCGAGGAAGGTGTGCCGGTGCTGCCGCTGCCGTTCCGTCCCGGGCGCAAAGCGAATTGAGAGGCAGGGCAGTATGCATGCAGTCGTGACGGGAACCAGCCGCGGCATCGGCAAGGAGCTGGTGAAGCAGCTGCGGGAGGCAGGCCACGATGTGACCGGCACCTCGCGGGATCACTCCTCGGGGGTGAAGCTGGATGTCTCCGACCCCGGCCAGCAGGCGCGTTTTGCCGCCCAGATCCGGAACCGGCCGGTGGACCTGCTGGTCTGCAATGCCGGGGTTTATATCGACAAGGCGATGGGGCTGGCGGATTACTCGGCCGAAGTCTGGGCCAAGACGCTGGCGGCCAATGTGACGGGCGTGTTCCTGACGGTGCAGGCGATGATGCCCAACCTGCGGCTGGCGCAGGAGCCGAAGATCGCCATCCTGTCATCGCAAATGGCCAGCCAGTCACGGGCGCCGGGCGGCAGCTATGCCTACCGTGCGTCGAAGGCGGCGGCGCTGAACCTTGGCCGCAACCTGGCCGCCGATCTGAAGGCCGAAGGGATTGCCGTCGGCATATACCACCCGGGCTGGGTGCGCACCGACATGGGCGGCGATGAGGGCGACATCACGGTGTCAGAGTCGGTTGCCGGGCTGATCAACGAATTCGACGTGCTGTCGCTGGAGACCACCGGCTGCTTCCACACCTGGGACGGCCGCATTCACCCGTACTGATACACCTCCCGGCCCTGCTGTTCTTCCCGGCGCTGTACTTGAAACGCAGCGGCGGGGCTCCCGCGCCCGCAGGCGTCCTCAGCGGGGCTGATGCCGCCTTGGAGGCCTTGGGCCCGGCGCCGCGCCTGCGCGCGGCGCGGCACCGCACGGAGGTGCGGTGCCATGCCCAACGGGCTGAGGGCCTGGCAGGGCCCGGCGCCGGGCGGGAGCAGCCCCGTGCGCCACAAGCGGATAGACCTCTTTCCGGCGCGGCACCGGCCGCAAAAAAAAGCCGGCGCGGTGGGCGCGCCGGCTGATGCTTTTGACCCTTGGTGCCCGTATCCGGGCCGGGCGCTTACTCCCAGCAGCTGACCAGGACGGTCATGCCGGAGGCGAGCCGGGAGATTGCCGCGCTGGGCAGGCTGCCGGCGGCGGGGGACTTGCTGGCTGCGGTTACGCCGGCTGCGCTCAGCGCGCTGCGGAGGGCTTCGGCATTGACCGCAAAGCTCACGCCCTCGGGCAGCTGCTTGCCATCGGGCTGCCGCGGCAGAAGCATGCCGTGCACCGCGCCGGTGCTGTCAATCACCGGGCCGCCGGCATCGCCGGCCTGGGCGGTCAGGTCGAGCCGCGCCACAGCGGTGTTGCCATCGAGGCTTTTGACATCGGCGATCTTGCCCCAGGTGAGGCTCGGCGCGCCCAGCACGCCCTCGTAGGAGAACCCGGAGACCGCAATCTCGGATTGAAGGCGCGGGGAGGCGGTGCTGAGCTCGGCCACGGCGGCGGGGGCCAGCGGCTCTGCCGGGCGCAGGATGGCGATGCCGCCGGCCGCGTCATTGGCCATGACCTCGGCCTGATAGCCGTGATCCAGGGTGATCCGGGTGCAGCCCGCCACCACGTCCGATGTGGTCAGCACGCTGCCGTTGCCGTCCACAAAGAAGCCCGAGCGCGACAACTTCGGCTTGCGGATCTCCAGGCCGGAAACCAGGTCGATGTCCTGCACCGCGTCGCCGCCCGCGGCCGGATCGAGCACACCTTCGAGGCGGGTGAAGCTGGCTTGCATTGCGGCCAGAACCCGGGTGCGGCGGTCCTCGTCACCGGCGGGCCAGATCAGGGTGAACCCCTTCACTTCGCCGTTTTCCAAGCTGGCCTGGGTGAAGGAGACGATCCGGTCGTTGCGGCCTTCGATGGTGAAGCTGTTGCTGCCGCGCTGGCGCGGACCCTCGAGCGGCACGATGTCCAGCGTCTGCAGGATGTCGTAGAGGCCGAACAGGGTGCGCTTGTCGCCGGGCTGGCTGATCAGCAGCACCCGGGCGCCCGCATCCCCCTTGCTGGTGTAATGGGCAAAGGGTGATTCATAGCGGTCGAAACTCACCTCAGCTGCGGGCAACTGCACGGCGATGCCGGCCTTGGTGTCTTCTACCCGTGCCATGCCGGCGGAGATCAGCGGCGCGTTGTATTCATCCATCAGCACCTGGCGCTGGGCGGTGGTCAGCACCCCGGTCGGCTCAAAGCCGCGGGCCGCCTGCCAGTCGCTCATCGAGGCGCGGGTGCCGCGGCCAAAGGCACCGTCGATAGCGGACTCGTAGAAGCCAGCGGCTTTCAGCGCGACTTGCAGATCCATCCGCTGTTCACGGCTGAGCGCGCTTTCGCTGCGGCGCGCCTGGGCAGGAGTCTCGTCGGGCAGGGCCGATTGCGGGGCCGTCTGCTGCTGCGGTTCAGGCTCCTGCACCGCAGGCTCTGCCGGGGCAGGGGCCGGGGCTGGCTCCGCCGGCGGGGTGGCATCTGCCGCCACCGGGTAGAACTGGCTGCGCAGATTGCGGCGGAAGGCGATGAAGCTGTCGCGCGGAATCTGGCCCTCGGCGCGGTAGACCTGCAGCACCCGCTCTGCGTCCTCGCGGGCATAGGGGCCCAGCACCACGCCGTACCAGCCGCCGCCAAGCGCGTAGCCCGACACATCCGGCAGGCGCGCGGCATAGGTGCGGGCCTCGCTTTCGGCTTCGCGCAGGGAGGGGCGGGCGGCAATCTGGATCCAGACCGCTTCCCGGCTGCTTTGCGCCGACACAGGCGCAGCGAACGCAATGGCCAGCGCGATCAGCGGCAGCGCCAGAGCGGCAAACAGTTTATTCATTGTCAGGGCCTCGTATCCCGGAATTACTCTTAATTCTTTGCCGCGGAGGTAAAGCATTTTGCAGCAGCAAAGGGAACTCCTCATCGCAGGGGGAATTCCCGGCCCGTTGCCGCATTCCCGCACTTTTGTTGCCGATCCGCTGCGTGCAGCGGGCCGCAGCTGCCGGGCAAGCTGCCGCAGGGCGTTGACCCTGCCAAAAGCCTTGCATATGACCCCAGAGACAACTTTGGACGCATCCTTAGGCAGCTTCGGGTGTCTCCTTTGATTATGACCCCGCGGCGGCAAATGCTCGAATTCACAGCAACTGCGCCCATAAAGGGATAAGACATGACCCAGACCAACGGCGCGCCGCGCTCTTTCCAAGAGATTATCCTGAGGCTTCAGAACTACTGGGCCGCCAAAGGCTGCGCGGTGATGCAGCCCTATGACATGGAAGTCGGCGCCGGCACCTTCCACCCGGCGACCACGCTGCGCTCGCTGGGGTCCAAGGCCTGGGCCGCGGCCTACGTGCAGCCCTCGCGCCGCCCCACCGACGGGCGCTATGGCGAGAACCCGAACCGCTTGCAGCATTATTACCAGTACCAGGTGCTGATCAAACCCAGCCCGCCGAACCTGCAGGAGCTGTATCTGGGCTCGCTGGAGGCGATTGGCATTGACATGGCGCTGCATGACATCCGCTTTGTCGAGGATGACTGGGAAAGCCCGACGCTGGGCGCCTGGGGCCTGGGCTGGGAGGTCTGGTGCGACGGCATGGAAGTCAGCCAATTCACCTATTTCCAGCAGGTCGGCGGCCATGACTGCCACCCGGTGTCCGGCGAGCTGACCTATGGCCTGGAGCGTCTGGCGATGTATGTGCTGGGCGTCGATCACGTGATGGACATGCCGTTCAACGATCCGGACGCGATGATCCCGCTGACCTATGGCGATGTGTTCAAGCAGACCGAGGAAGAATACGCCCGCTGGAACTTTGACGTGGCCAGCACCGATGTGCTGCTGCGCCATTTCGAGGAGGCCGAGGCCGAATGCGCCGCGATCCTGGCGCAGGAGCATATCGACCCCAAGACCGGCAAACGCATCATCATGGCGCATCCCGCCTATGACCAGTGCATCAAGGCCTCGCATATCTTCAACCTGCTGGACGCCCGCGGGGTGATTTCCGTTACCGAACGCCAGGCCTATATCGGCCGGGTCCGGGCGCTGGCCAAGCAATGCGCCGACGCCTTTGTGCTGACCGGGGCTGGCGGCCACACGGCAGAGACCGCGGCCTGAGCAGGGGACAGAACGTTATGGGGAAATTCCTTGCCCTGATCCTGATCGTCTCCGCGCTCGCCGCCGGCGGCGCGATGTATTACCTGCAGGTCTACGGCTTCTACGATGAGGTCGCGCTGCAGCCGGGCCGCGATGTTGTGCTGGTGCCGCTGGACGGCGGCGAGGGGCAGCCGATTGCCTATTCGGACTTCGAGGCGATTGACGCCGGCAGCTCCCCGATCCGCTACCGGGCCTGTTTCAGCACCAAGGTGTCGCCGGATGAGCTGGCGCAGGTCTTCACCCTGTCGGACAAGACCGAGCCGCGCAATGCGCCGGACTGGTTCGAGTGTTTCGATGCTGCCGCCATCGGTGCCAAACTGGCGGATGGCTCGGCCAAGTCGTTCCTGTCGGTCAAGAACATCTCCTATGGCGTCGACCGCATTGTTGCCGTCACCGGGGAGGGCCGCGGCTATGTCTGGCATGAGCTGAACGACTGCGGCCAGAAAGCCTATGACGGCACCGTGGTCGGCGAGGAATGCCCGCCGCGGCCCGAGGTGGGCGGAAGCGAATGATGAGCCGTCGCCGCAAGCCCGCCCTATTCAATAATACTGCTGCGCCCGTATGCGCGGCCACGCCCGAGGACATCCAATGCCCGATCTGCTGATTGAACTGTTTTCCGAGGAAATCCCGGCCCGTATGCAGGCGCGTGCGGCGGAGGACCTGAAGAAGCGCGTGACCGATGGTTTGGTCGAGGCAGGCCTCACCTACGCCGGCGCCGCGGCGCTGTCGACGCCGCGCCGCCTGACGCTGGCGGTGGATGGCCTCCTGGCGCAAAGCCCGACCATCCGCGAAGAGCGCAAAGGCCCGAAAGTGGGCGCGCCGGAGAAGGCCATCGAGGGCTTCCTGCGCGGCGCGGGGTTGACCCGCGACCAGCTGGAGGAGCGTGAAACCCCCAAGGGCGCGGTCTATTTCGCGATGATCGAAAAGCCGGGCCGCCCGGCGGCGGAGATCATTGCCGAAGTGCTGGAAGACTGTATCCGCAACTTCCCCTGGCCCAAATCCATGCGCTGGGGCGCAGGATCCTTGCGCTGGGTTCGTCCGCTGCATTCGATTCTGTGCATCCTGTCGGATGAAAACGGCACCTCCGTGGTGGACCTGGATATCGACGGCATCAAATCGGGCAACACCACCCGCGGTCACCGCTTCATGGCGCCGGAGAAAATCACCGTTACCGGCTTTGACGACTACGCGGCCAAGCTGAAGCGCGCGCACGTGGTGCTCGACGCCCGCGAACGGGCGGAGGCGATCTGGCAGGAGGCGACCAATCAGGCCTTCGCCAGCGGGCTGGACGTGGTCGAGGATAAAGGCCTGCTGGCCGAGGTCGCCGGTCTGGTCGAATGGCCGGTGGTGCTGATGGGTGCGATCGGCGAGGAGTTCCTGGAACTGCCTCCGGAGGTGCTGCAGACCAGCATGCGCGAGCACCAGAAATTCTTCTCGGTGAAGAACCCCAAGACCGGCCGGATTGAGAAGTTCATCACCGTTGCCAACCGCGAAACGGCGGACAATGGCGCCACCATCCTGGCGGGCAACCAGAAGGTCCTGTCGGCGCGTCTGGCGGATGCCAAGTTCTTCTGGGAGAACGACCTGCGCACGGCGAAGTCCGAAGCGGGCATGGGCGTCTGGGTGGAGAACCTCTCCAACGTGACCTTCCACAACAAACTGGGCACCCAGGCGGCGCGCATCGACCGGATCGCCGCGCTGGCGCGGGAGATCGCGCCGGTGGTCGGCGCCGATGCCGGTCTGGCAGAGCAGGCAGCGCGGGTGGCGAAGGCCGACCTGTCGTCGGAAATGGTCTATGAATTCCCGGAACTGCAGGGCCTGATGGGCCGCTACTACGCCGAGGCCGCGGGCCTGCCGCAAGAAGTCGCCAACGCCTGCGAACAGCATTACTCGCCGCTCGGGCCGGGCGACGATGTGCCGTCGGAGCCGGTCTCGGTTGCAGTGGCGCTGGCCGACAAGCTGGACACGCTGACCGGCTTCTGGGCGATTGATGAAAAGCCCACCGGCTCCAAAGACCCCTACGCCCTGCGCCGCGCCGCGCTGGGGGTGATCCGGCTGGTGCTGGAGAATGATGTGCGGATGCCTCTCAATATGGTCTTCGGCAAAGCCGCTGAGATTACTGGCAAGCGTGAAGGTGCGTCAGGTGAAGCATTTGCTGACGTGAATGATTTGCGTGGCTTCTTCCACGACCGCCTTAAGGTGTTCCTGCGCGACCAGGGCATCCGCCACGACGTGATCGACGCTTGTATCGCCATGGACGGCAACGACGATCTGACCCTGCTGGTGAAACGCGCCCGCGCCTTGGAAGACTTCCTGAAGACCGAGGATGGCGAAAACCTCTTGCAGGGTTTCAAACGCGCCAACAACATCCTCAGCCAGGCGGAGGAAAAGGACGGCGTGGAATACTCCTTTGGCGCCGACCGCAAGTTTGCCGAGGACCCGGCGGAGAAAGCGCTGTTCGTTGCGCTGGAGGCAGGCGGGGCGGCGATCTCTCCGGCCATCGAGGCCGAAGATTTCGCGGCAGCCATGCGGGGCATGGCCGCTCTGCGCGCGCCGGTCGATGCGTTCTTTGAAGCGGTGCAGGTGAACGCGGAGAACGAGGTGCTGCGCCGCAACCGCCTCAACCTCCTCAGCCAGATCCGCCAGGTCTGCGGCCAGGTGGCCGACCTCACCAAAGTCGAGGGCTGAAAGGGCGCGGCCGCGCTTTCATCTTTCCAAGAAATACTCGCCCCGCAGGGACCGGCCTTTCCGCAAGGGAAGGCCGGTTTTTCGTTTCCGCAGCGCTTTCAGCCTCCGCAGGCCGCTACAAGGCTCTTGCGCCATCGCCGCATCCCCTTATGGTGACTGGCAAAGGAGACGTGCTGCAGTGCAGAAAGATTTCGTACAGACCCCGCCGGCCTGCCTCATCACCGCCACCGCGCCAATTGCCACCGCCACCCATGGCGGGCGGGCAAAATGCTTGCAGCGGCTGGTGCGGCTGGACCTGCCGGTGCCGCGCACGGTGGCGCTGTCCTTTGATGCGGTGCATGCCATCGCCGAAGGGCAGATGCCCGATCTGTCAGCGGTGCTGGGGGAGTTCGACCCGGAGGCGCTGCTGTGCGTGCGCCCCTCGTCCGAGGACCCGGACTGGGGCGGTCCCGGCGCGATCCTGAACATCGGCATGAATGATGCGCGCTATGTTGACCTGTGCGACACCCTGGGCCGGGAAGCGGCGGCGGCGCTGTATCTGCGGTTCGTGCAATCCTACGCAGTGCATGTGGCGCGGCTGGACCCGGATGTGTTCGACGATGTCGAGGACGGCGGCCCGGATGCGCTGAGCGAAATCCTGCATGCCTATGAGGCGGAAACCGACGAGCCGTTCCCGCAGGACCCGGGCGAGCAGCTGGCGGAGGTGCTGCGCTCGATGGCGCGGGCGTGGGAGGGCACCTCGGCGCGGCTGTTGCGCCAGGCCAAGGGCGCACCGGCCGATGCCGGCCTCGGGCTGGTGGTGCAGGAGATGATCCCCGGTGTGGGGCAGGGCGAATGCGGCTCCGGCGTGCTGCAGCTGGTGAATTCCACCACCGGCCAGCCGCAGCTGACCGGGCGCTACCTGAGCCAAAGCCAGGGCCGCGACGCGCTGGGGGCCGGGGCCGGGGCGTTGTATCTGGCCAAGGACGCCCGCGGGCTGTCGCTGGAGGAACTGGCGCCGGAAGCCTTTGCGGATCTCAAGGCTCACGCCGCGCTGATGCGCCGCAAGCTGCGCGAGGAGATGCAGCTGGAGTTCGTCGTCGACAACGGCCGGGTGCATATCCTGGACGGGGTGCGGGTGGTCCGCTCGGCGCGGGCGGCGGTGCGGATTGCGGTGGCGCTGGCGGAAGACGGGATTATCCCGCAGCAAGAGGCGCTGATGCGGGTCGATGCGCATATCCTGAACGAGCTTTTGCACCGCCAGGTGGCGCCTTATGCCAAGCGCGACGTGATCGGGCGCGGCATTGCCGCCAGCCCGGGCGCGGCCACCGGCAAGCTGGTGTTCACTGCCGCCGGGGCGCAGGCCAGCGCGGCGCGCGGCGAGCCTTGCATCCTGGTGCGGCGGGAAACCTCGCCGGAGGATGTGCGCGGTATGCACGCCGCTGCCGGGGTGCTGACCGAGAAGGGCGGCATGACCAGCCACGCCGCGGTGATCGGCCGCGGTCTGGGGCTGCCCTGTATTGTCGGCGCGTCCAACATCAAGTTCCACACCAAGCTCAAGATGCTGCAGGCCGCGGATGGGCGGATGTTCAAGGCTGGCGAGATCATCACCATCGACGGCAGCAGCGGCCAGGTTCTGGCGGGCCAGCCGGAGATGCTGGAGGCGGCGGAGGACGGCGCGCTGCTGACCCTGCTGACCTGGGCGGACGGTGCCCGCGACATCGGCATCCGGGCCAATGCGGATACGCCGGAAGATGCTGAAACGGCACGGAAATTCAACGCCCAAGGCATTGGGCTCTGCCGCACCGAGCACATGTTCTTTGATCCCGGCCGCCTGACGGTGATGCGGGAGATGATCTTTGCCGAGACATCCTCTGGCCGGGCTGCGGTGCTGGAGCGCTTGCTGCCGATGCAGCGCAATGACTTCCGCGAGCTGTTCCGGATCATGGAGGGGATGCCGGTTTGCATCCGCCTGTTCGACCCGCCGCTGCATGAATTCCTGCCCGCCACCAAATCCGGCCAGCGCGAGCTGTCGGAGGCCTTGGGCATCCCGGTCAGCGATGTGACGCGCCGGGTGGAGGAGATGGGCGAGTACAACCCGATGCTGGGCCTGCGCGGCGTGCGGCTGGGGGTCACGGTGCCGGAAATCTACGACATGCAGGCGCGGGCGATCTTTGAGGCCACTTTGGAAGCCTCCAAATGGGGCGAGCCGGTGGTGCCGGAGATCATGATCCCGCTGGTTTCGGCCAAGCGCGAGGTGGAACTGGTCAAGACCCGTATTGACGCGGTGGCCGCCGCGGTGAAGGCCGAGCGCAGCGAGGATTTTACCTACCGGCTGGGGGTGATGGTGGAAACGCCGCGCGCGGCGCTGCGCGCGGGCGAGATTTCACCGCATACGGCGTTCCTCAGCTTTGGCACCAACGACCTGACCCAGATGACCTATGGCCTGTCGCGCGACGATGCGGGCCGGTTCATGTCGGATTACGTGAACCAGGGCGTTTTCCCTGAAGATCCCTTCCACGTGCTGGACACTGACGGCGTGGGAGAGCTGCTGAAACTGGGGGTGCAGCGCGGCCGGGCGGAGAATCCGGATATCACCCTGTCGATCTGCGGCGAGCACGGCGGCAACCCCGAATCGATTGCGTTTTGCCGGGATGCGGGCTTTGATTACGTTTCGTGCTCGCCGTTTCGCGTGCCGGTTGCGCGTTTGGCCGCAGCCCAATTGGCGATTTCCAGCCAAACCGGCCAGGTCGCACCAACCTACACAAAATATTAAGAAAAATTGGGGCATCCAGCGGCCGCCGGCGTCAGACCGGCGGCTCGTGTGTTTCCTGTACCGTGCGGCAGCCCCCCGAAAGCTGGACGTTTGGGGCCAATTCCATTAAGGGATGCGATCGCATGTGCTGGGGACACCGGGCACAAGCTGCTAGGACGGGGGAACCCTGAATGAAATTGTTGACTATGATTGCCGTGATGGCTGCCACCATCACGATGGGTAAAAGTGTTGCCGCCGAAACCGGCCTGGATGCGCTGATCGAGCGTGAACAGGCCAGTCTCAACGCAGTACCTGCCCGAAAGTTCAGCGGATTGTTTGGATACCGCTCAAATCCGCTCAATAGCCGTAAGCCTCAGGCGAAAGTCGAATACAGCAAAGCGTGGCTGGATTCGCGGCCAAAAGCGACAGGCGGCGAGCAATTTGCCTGCCTGGCGGAGGCGCTGTATTTCGAGGCCCGGGGCGAGACCGTGAAAGGCCAGTTTGCCGTGGCCGAGGTGATCCTGAACCGGGTCAAAAGCGCCCAGTTCCCGAATACGCTGTGCGGGGTGATCAAACAGGGCACCGGGCGCAAGTACCAGTGCCAGTTCACCTACACCTGCGACGGCTACAAGGAAGTGATCAACGAAAAGAAGGCCTATCAGCGGGTGTCGAAGGTGGCGCGGGCGGCGCTGGACGGGCTGAAGACCGAGCTGACGGATGGCGCGACCTACTATCACACCACCGCGGTGCGGCCGCGCTGGAGCCGGGTCTTCACAAACACCGCGCGCATCGGCGTGCATGTGTTCTACCGCGACGATCGCTACCGGACCGCGCTGAGCAACTGAACGCCTGAAGGCGGCATATCCGTGCCGCTTTCGGCTACTGGCGTGGCGTTTGCGGGACTGTTATGAAGGCGCCAAAAGACTATTGTTGGGACCCACACCCGACACAGCCAGCCAAAGGCCCGTTTCCCATGCCCTCTGAAATCCGCCTCGCCTTTGCGCACCCCTCTGAGCGTTCCGTGGCGACCGCCGCACCGGGTCCGCTGGACCGCATTTCCCTGCGGGACCACACCGTCGAGGTGGAGATCGGCGCCTTTCAGGCGGAGCGCGGCACCACCCAGCGGATCTGTTTCAACGTGGTGGTCGAAGTGGCGCCCTTGCCCAAGGACCTGGATGACGATGTTGACCGCATCCTGTCCTATGACAAGGTGACGGAGGCGATTGCGCATGAGCTGGCGGCCGAGCGGCTGAACCTGCTGGAAACCCTGGCCGAACGCGTGGCCGAGCGGATCCTGCTGGAGCATCAGGCGGTGCGCGCCTTTGTGCGGATCGAGAAACTGGACCGCGGTCCTGGCGCGCTGGGTGTCGAGGTGGTGCGCTCGAAGGATCAGATCAGCCATCTGGTGAATGAGGAAGAGCGCCCGCATCCGCGCCTGATGTATCTGTCCAATGACGCCATCGACAGCGAGAACCTGACCGGCTGGATCGACCAGATGCAGTGCCGCAAGCGGCCGCTGATCCTGTGCGTCGGCACCCATCCGCTGCCGGTGCCCGCAACCGGGCACAAATGGACGCAGCGGCGGATCGACCTGTTGGCGATTGAACAAAACGCCTGGCGGCTGGCGGCCAGGGACGACCGCTGCGTTGTGGTGTCGACCCGGACCGAACTGGACTGGGCGATGAAGAACGGCCAAATCTGCGTCTGGGCGCCCTCCAAGATCGTGCTGGACGCGGTGGAAGGGCCCTCGGCGCCGCCGTCGAACTCGGTGGCGCTGGCGGCCTGGTTTGCCGCCACATTCGAGGCGGGTGAAATGATTGTGCTTGGCGGGAATTTGCCTGATAATCCCGGCGTCCCGTTGCGGGGCGTGAGCGTGGAGCAAGCACAACTGTGACATATTACCGGCCGTTGGTTCGACATGGCGAGGCGCGCCCCGAGGGCGCGGTTCCGCTGGCGGGCAGTGCCCTGTGGTTCACCGAGGTTGAGATTCTGAGCCGCGAGGCGCCGCCGCGGATTGCCCCGGCCGGGCTGGTGCCCGAGAAGGAGCGCCGCCGCCTGAGCGCGCGGCGCGCCTCGATCGCAGGGCTGGACATGACCCAGCCGCAGATCATGGGCATTTTGAATGTGACCCCTGACAGCTTCTCCGACGGCGGCAAACATGCAGGCGTCGAGGCCGCCAAGGCCGCGGCGCTGCAGATGGTGGCCGACGGCGCCACGATTATTGATGTGGGCGGCGAGTCCACCCGTCCGGGGGCCGCGGACGTGGCTGAGGCCGACGAGATCGCCCGCACCGCTCCGGTGATTGCGGCAATCCGGGCCGAAAGCCAGGTGCCGGTGTCCATCGACACCCGCAAGGCCACGGTCGGGCTGGAAGCGCTGGAGGCGGGCGCCGACCTGCTGAACGACGTGTCTGGTTTCACCTTCGACCCCGCGCTGGCGCCGCTGGCGGCGCAGGCCAGCGTGCCGGTCTGCATCATGCATGCGCAGGGCGATCCCGCCACCATGCAGCAGGACCCCCAGTATGCCAACGTGCTGCTGGACGTGTATGATTTCCTGGAGCAGCAGATCGACCGGCTGGAAGCCATCGGGGTGATCCGCGAGCAGATCGTGATCGACCCCGGCATCGGCTTTGGCAAGACGCAGGAGCACAATCTGACGCTTCTGCGCAATCTCAGCCTGTTTCACGGGCTTGGCTGCCCGATCCTGCTGGGCGTGTCCCGCAAGGGCTTTATCGGCAGGATCGGCGAAGAGCCGCGCGCGGAGGCCCGCGCGCCGGGGTCCATTGCCGCCGGGCTTGCAGCGCTGGCGCAAGGCGTGCAATTTCTGCGGGTGCATGACGTGGCCGAGACGGTTCAGGCGCTGCGCCTCTGGCAGGCCGTCCGCTAGGGCTTTATTGGGCAGGAAAATAATAATGCGAAAGCTTTTTGGCACCGATGGCGTGCGCGGCACGGCCAATATCCACCCCATGACCGCCGAGATGGCACTGCGCATCGGCGCTGCTGTCGGGCGCTATTTCCGGCGCGATGGCACCGGGGCGCACCGGGTGGTGATCGGCAAGGATACCCGGCTGTCCGGCTATATGTTTGAAAACGCGCTGACGGCGGGACTGACCTCGACCGGCATGAACGTGCTGCTGCTGGGACCGGTGCCGACGCCTGCGGTGGGCCTGATGACGCGCTCGATGCGGGCCGATCTCGGGGTGATGATCTCCGCCAGCCACAACCCGTCCGAGGACAACGGCATCAAGTTTTTCGGCCCGGATGGTTTCAAGCTGTCCGACAGTGCCGAGCTGGACATCGAGGCGCTGATCGACACCGGCGTTGAACTGGCGCAGGCCGCCAATATCGGCCGCGCCAAACGGATCGACGACGCCCGCTTCCGCTACGGCGAGCGTGTCAAAAGCTCGCTGCCGCGCAACCTGAGCCTTAGCGGGCTGAAGGTGGTGATCGACTGCGCCAATGGCGCAGCGCACCGGACGGCTCCGGAGGTCTTGTGGGAACTGGGCGCCGATGTGATCCCGGTTGGCGTGTCCCCGGACGGGCTGAACATCAACCGCGGCTGCGGCTCGACCCAGCCGCAGACCGCGGCGGAGGCGGTTGTGGCGCATGGCGCCCATGCAGGCATCTGTCTGGATGGCGATGCGGACCGGGTGATCGTGATTGACGAAACCGGCACGGTGGCCGACGGCGACCAGCTGATGGCGCTGCTGGCGACCCGCTGGGCCGAGCAGGATCAGCTGGCGGGCGGCGCTCTGGTGGCGACGGTAATGTCGAACCTGGGCCTGGAGCGGCATCTGGAGGCCAAGGGCCTGGGGCTGGAGCGTACCGCCGTCGGCGACCGTTACGTGGTGGAGCGGATGCGCGAGGGCGGTTTTAACCTGGGTGGCGAGCAGTCCGGCCATATCGTGATGAGCGATTATGCCACCACCGGCGACGGGCTGATGGCGGGGCTGCATTTCCTGTCGGAGATGGTTCAGACCGGCCAGAAGGCCTCCGCCCTGGCGCATCAGTTTGAAACCGTCCCGCAGCGGCTGCGCAACGTGCGCTTTGAGGCAGGCCAGGCGCCGCTGGAGGATGAGCAGGTGCAGGAGGCGATTGCCGCGGCTGAGAAGATGCTGGACGGTCAGGGGCGGCTGCTGATCCGCAAGTCCGGAACTGAGCCCTTGGTGCGGGTGATGGCGGAAAGCGAAGACGCCGAGCTGATGACGCTGGCAGTCGACAGCGTTGTGGCCGCGGTCGAGGCAGCTGTGTCCGAATAAGGCAGGGGGGGCGTCAGCCCCCTTTGCCGAACAGCCGGCTCAGCCTGCCGAACTGGCTGAGGCCGAGGCCGCCCAGGATCATTACCATCGCCAGCAGCATTGAGGGCGGCAGCTCTTCGCCCAGGAAAATCGCGCCCAGCACCACCGCCCAGACCGGCACCTGGTAATTGGTGAGGGTCATGAAGGTCGGCCCGGCCTCGCGCACCACGATCACCCGCAGCAGATTGGCCGCGGCGGTGGGGATCAGGCCGAGGATGGCGGCAATCAGCAGCGTCTGCGTGTCCGGCATCACCGGCGGGCCTTCGGCTGCCCAGGCGGCCGGGAAGATGACGAAGCAGCCGATCACCAGCAGGATGGCCGCCAGCCCCACCGGGTCCACCGGCGGCAGGCGGCGGGTCAGGATCGAGCTGACCGAATAGCAGGCCGCTGCCGACAGGCAGGCGGCGCGGCCATAGGCCTCCAGCTCGGCGCCGCTGGTCTCAAACGCCTTGCCGCCGATCAGCAGCGCAACACCGGCAAAGCCGATGGCAAAACCAATCAAGCGGCGCAGGGTCATCTGCTCACCCGGCACGAAGACATGCGCCAGCGGCAGCACCATCAGCGGGATCGCCGCCATGCTGACGCCGGTAAAGCCGGAAGAGACATGCTGCTGCCCCCAGGAGATCAGCATGAAGGGCAGGGCGGTGCTGAGGATGCCGATGATCACCAGCGAGGGCCAGCTGGTCTCGCCCCGGAACAGCTTGAACCCGCGCCAGCCCCAGACCGCGCACAACAGAAGTGCCGCAAAGCCGATCCGCCCGGCGGCGAGCCAGAACGGGGTGATGCCGTCCAGCGCCAGCTTGATCAGCAGAAAGGTCCCGCCCCAGACAAAGCCCAGGATGGCAATCATTAGCCAGTAGCGCGGTGCGATATCGGGCATGGATCCCTCTTGCCGGTTCACCGCGCGACAAGACCCCGCCGGGCGGGCAGGGTCAATGGCAATTGCTTTGTTATCGATCGAACGGTTTGCGGTTCAGGCAACGCGCGGGCGGCGGCTGCGGCTGAGGAGAAGGCCGCCGAGGATCAGCGCCAGCGCAGCGAACAGCTGCGGCGGCAGGGTTTCGCCCAGAAGGGCCGCGCCAAAGATCACCGACCAGACCGGCACCTGGTAGTTCACGGTGGACAGGAAGGCCGGGCCTGCGCTGCGGGCGACCTGGACAAGAAGCACCTGCGCCAGCGCCGTGGGCAGGAGCCCAAGGTAGATGACAGCACCGAGCGGCAGAACTGCGGGCAGCTCCGGCACGCCTTCGGCCCAAAGCGCGGCAGGGGTCATCATGCCAGCGCCGCACAGCAGCGCTGCGGCGGAGAGCGACAGCATGTTCACCTGCGGGCAGAGCCGGGTGATGATCGAGCCGATGGCATAACACAGCGACGCGCCCAGGCAGGCCAGGCGGGCCAGCGATTCAAAATCGGTTCCGGCGGAGCGGAACGCATCGAGCCCGATCAGCACCACCACGCCGGCAAAGCCAATGAGGAAGCTGATGGTGCGGCGCAGGGTCATATGCTCGCCCGGCACCAGAAGATGCGCGAGCGGCAGCACAAACAGCGGGACAACGGCCATGCAGACCCCGGCAAAGCCGCTGGCCACATAAGTTTGCCCCCAGCTGAGCAGAGTGAAGGGCAGGGCGTTGGTGAAGAACCCCATCCCAGCCGCGCAGGCCCAGATGATCCGGCCCTCGCGCGCTCGCAGCGACGGAAGGCCGATGCCCATGGCATAGACGACGGCCAGCAGGCAAATCGCGCCGATCAAGATGCGGAGCGCAGCGATGGTCATCGGCGGAAAGCCCCGCAGCGCCAGTGACACCGCCATGAAGGAAGCACCCCAGATCACGCCGAGAAACAGAAGCTTGACCCAATTGGCGGCGCCGGGGGAGTGGTTCATCTTTGTCTCCTGTATCGCCCGGCTGAAGGCCGGGCAGCGCCCGACCCTCCATATGGGAGGGCACTTCACGCCCACCCGGGGTCGGGCGCGGCTTTTTGCGCATCACATGCAGTTATCCGGACTTGGGCGTATGGCTCGACGAAAATACGTAAGCGCAACTGAGTTGCGCCTGTAAAAAAGGGCGCCCCGAAACGGAGCGCCCTGCAGAGGTAAGGTCAGCGGGTGTACCCGCGGGCGCCTTAGTTCTTCTCTTTGTCGACCATCTTGCCGGCCGAGATCCACGGCATCATGCCGCGCAGCTTGGCGCCGGTTTCCTCGATCAGGTGCTCGTCGTTGGCTCGGCGGGAAGCTTTCAGGGTCGGCTGGCCAACCGCGTTTTCCAGCATGAAGTCGCGGACGAACTTGCCCTGCTGGATGTCTTCCAGAACCGCCTTCATGCGGGCTTTGGTCTCGTCGTACTTCAGGATGCGCGGGCCGGTGACGTACTGGCCGTACTCGGCAGTGTTGGAGATCGAGTAGTCCATGTTGGCGATGCCGCCTTCATAGATCAGGTCAACGATCAGCTTCACTTCGTGCAGACACTCGAAATAGGCCATTTCCGGGGCATAGCCGGCTTCGACCAGGGTCTCGAAGCCGCAGCGGATCAGCTCAACCAGGCCGCCGCAGAGAACCGCCTGCTCGCCGAACAGGTCGGTTTCGCATTCTTCGCGGAAGTTGGTCTCAATAATGCCGGAGCGGCCGCCGCCGATGGCGGAGCAGTAGGACAGGCCGGTTTCCAGCGCTTTGCCGGTGGCGTCGGTGTGAACCGCAACCAGGCAGGGCACGCCGCCGCCTTTGGTGTATTCGCCGCGCACGGTGTGGCCCGGGCCCTTGGGCGCCATCATGATGACGTCGACGCCTTCTTTCGGCTCGATCAGGCCGAAGTGAACGTTCAGGCCGTGGGCAAATGCGATGGCGGCACCCGGACGGATGTTGTCGTGGACGTATTTCTTGTAGGTTTCCGCCTGCAGTTCGTCGGGCATGGTGAACATGATCACGTCGCACCAGGCGGCCGCTTCTGCGATGCCCATCACTTGCAGGCCTTCGCCTTCGGCTTTCTTGGCCGAAGGGGAGCCTTCGCGCAGGGCAACGACAAGGTTCTTGGCGCCGCTGTCGCGCAGGTTCAGCGCGTGGGCGTGGCCTTGGGAGCCATAGCCCAGGATGGCCACTTTCTTGTCCTTGATGAGGTTCACATCGCAATCGCGGTCGTAATAAACGCGCATGATCCACGTCCTTTCATTTGGTGTTTGAAGGCATCATAGGCAAGCGGGCGGGGAAAGCGATTGCGGTTGCGCGTATATTCTTCAGTTTCTTTGCGATGGTCATTCGTGAAATGCAGTGATAGTGAAGAATTCATGCTTGATGATCTTGACCGGCGCATTCTCCGCCACCTGCAGAGCGAGCCGGAGCAATCGATTCCGGATCTGGCCGACCGGCTGGGCATGACCGCCTCGCGGCTAGCGCGGCGGCTGGAGAAGCTGCGCGAGGGCGGGGTGATCCTGGGCCAGCGGGCAGTGATCGACTGGCGGGCCTTGGGGTACGCGGTGGAGGTCTCGCTGCGGGTAACGCTGGACAAGACCAACCCGCGCGCCTTTGACGAGTTCATTGCCGCTGCCCGCGACATTCCGGAGGTTCTGGAGATCCAGACCTTTCTGGGTCAGGTCGATGTGCGGCTTTCGGTGATCGCGCGGGATATGCCGCATTACCAGCAGATCTACCGCGCAGGCATCCTGACGCTGCCGCACATCGCCGATATCGAGGCGCTGATGCATGTGGCGCGGATCAAGTCGGACGAGGTGCTGCCGGTATGAGCGCGCTGGATGCTCTCGATTTCGCCCTGCTGCGCGCCTTGTCGGAGGATGCGACGCAATCGGCGGGCGCGCTGGGGCGGCAGCTGGGCCTCAGCCAGCCTGCCACCTGGCGGCGGATCAAGCGGCTGCAGGAGGCGGGCATCATTGCCGGGCGCAAGCTGGAGCTGGACAAGGAAAAGCTGGGGTTTGGCGTCACCGTCTTTCTGGGGGTGAAGCTGGCGGCCAAGGGAAGGGTCTCCCTGGAGGATTTCGAGCGCGCGGTCTCGGCCATTCCCGAGGTGCAGACGGTGGAGCATGTGCTGGGCATGTACGACTACCGCCTGCGGGTGACGGCGCGGGACATTTCCGACTTTGAACGCGTGCTGCGCCGCCGGGTGATGACCCTGCCGGGCGTCGGCAATGTGGAGGCCAATGTGCTGTTGAGCGAGGAGCGCAGGCCGGGGCCGCTGGGCTGACGCCGCCCTTTTGTTGCCGGTCCGGAACCCGCCTGGCGCAAATGCGGGGGCTTTCTGTCGTGCCTGGGCTGTCTTTTTGCCGGGCTGGCGTCAATATCCCCCTTCGGGGAACGGCAGTTCCGATGTATGCCAAGTCAGGGTTTGCCAAAGCCCGCAGCACCGGCTAGCCGTTTCATGAAATATTTCAGGGAGGCCGCAATGGCATTGCTCGATACCGTCGACCCGCAGGGTCTGGATGAATTCTCGGTGGTGTTCACCGACCGCTCGCTCAACCACATGTCCAAAGCCTTCCAGCAGGTGATGCTGGACATCAACGGGATGCTGAAAGAGGTCTATAACGCCGAAGCCGTGGCGCTGGTGCCGGGCGGCGGCACCTATGCGATGGAGGCGGTGGCGCGCCAGTTTGCCCGGGATGCGAACGCGCTGGTGGTGCGCAATGGCTGGTTCTCCTACCGCTGGAGCCAGATTTTCGAGGCGGGCGGTTTTACCGCGTCCTCGACCGTGATGAAGGCACGCCGCACCGGCAATGAACCGGCCTCGCCCTTTGAACCGGCGCCGATTGCGGATGTGGTGGCCGCGATCAAGGAGCAGAAACCGGACATCGTATTTGCCCCGCATGTGGAAACCGCTGCGGGTGTGATCCTGCCGGACGACTATGTGACCGCAATGGCGGCGGCCGCGCATGAGGTTGGCGCGCTGATGGTGCTGGACTGCATCGCCTCGGGCTGCGCCTGGGTCGACATGAAGGCGACCGGCGTCGATGTGCTGATCTCCGCCCCGCAGAAGGGCTGGAGCGCCTCGCCCTCTGCCGGTCTGGTGATGCTGTCAGACCGCGCGCTGGCACGGCTGGAGGAGACCGCCTCCGACAGCTTTGCGCTGAACCTGAAACAGTGGCGCGCCATCATGAAGGCCTATGAGGACGGCGGCCATGCCTATCACGCCACCATGCCGACCGATGCGCTGCGTGCCTTCCGCGACACCATGCTGGAGACCAAGGAGTACGGCTTTGAGCGCCTGCGCGAGGCGCAATGGGAGCTGGGCAACGGTGTGCGGATGATGCTGAAGGACAAGGGCATCACCTCGGTTGCCGCGGACGGCTTTGGCGCGCCGGGGGTGGTGGTGAGCTACACCAGCGACCCGGACGTGCAGAACGGCAAGAAATTCCTGGCGCTGGGGACACAGATCGCCGCGGGCGTGCCGCTGCAATGCGACGAGCCTGACGGTTTCCGCACCTTCCGCCTGGGCCTGTTTGGCCTCGACAAGCTGTATGATGTGGATGGAACCTTGGCACGGCTGAAGACGGTCGTGGATCAGGTGCTGTAAACGCGCCGGCGTTTCATCTTTCCAAAAAATACTCCCGCCGGAGGCAGCGGCTTTCCACTAGGAAAGCCGCTTTACTTTACTTTACGCCCAGCCCCATCTGCATCAGCGTCTTGCGCACCGGCGCCAGAGAATACAGCGCGTTGAGGCCAAAAGCGCGCAGGTCGCGCAACGGGCGCGGGGCCAGCATCGAGGTCCGGTTCAACAGGTCAATGCCCTTCACCCGCAGCAGGATCTCGTTGTGGCGGGCCTTGTGGTAGGCCGCCAGCATCTGCGCATCGCCCAGGCCTTCGGGGCGGGCTTCGGCCAGCTCCAGCAGGCTGCGCAGATCGCCCAGCGACATGTTGAGGCCCTGCGCGCCGATCGGCGGCACCACATGGGCCGCCTCGGCCATCAGCGCCAGCCGCTCGCCGTTCAGCCGCTCCGCGGACTGGCTGATGATCGGCCAGATGGTGCGGCGCGAGGCCAGTTTCAGATCGCCGAACAAGCCGCAGCTGCGCTCTGTCATCGCGGCCTCGAAGGCTGCGGGGTCCAGGTTCAACAGCTCCTGCGCGCGCGGCCCGCGCTCCATCCAGACAATGGCCGAAGACGGCTGCCCCTGGTAGTCGGGCAACGGCACCAGGGTGAACGGGCCGCCGGAGCGGTGGATCTCGGTGGAGACATTCTCGTGCGGCACCGGGTGGGTGACGGCAAAAGCCAGCGCCTTTTGGCCGTAGCGGGTGGTTTTCACCGGAATGCCCGCCGCCGCGCGCATCGGGGAGTTGCGGCCGTCGCAGGCCACCACCAGTTTCGCCGTCACCTGGCTGCCGTCGCTGAGGCTGACGCGCGCCTCACCGGTGCGGGTGAACAGGCCCGTGGTGCCGGTGCCAAAGCGCAGGTCGACGTTGGGCAGCTCCGCCAGCCGGGCAATCATCTCGCGCCGCAGCAGCCAGTTGGGCAGGTTCCACCCGAAGGGCTGGTCGGAAATATCGGCGGCGTTGAAATCCTTGACCACCCGCGGTTCGGGCCGGGCGCCGCCCGCATCGACGATGCGCATGATCTGCAAGGGCGCCGCATGCTCTTCCAGCCGCGTCCAGATGCCGCAGCGGTCCAGCAGGGCCTGCGCGGGCTGCAGAAACGCGGTGGTGCGCAGATCGGATCCTTCGGCGTCGCGGTCGGTTACCGGCGGGGCGGGGTCCGCGCAGATCACGCTGAAGCCGCTGGACGCAAAAGCGGCGGCTGCGGTCAGTCCCGCAATGCCGCCGCCGGAAATCAGGATATCGCAGGTATCGGCCATCTCGTCAGCCCTCCGTTCTGGGGCCAGAAATAGGCCCGGACAGCGGGGGAAGACAAGCCGATACCGGCAGATAGGGCGCTTAGCCGCGGGTGATGGTGATCAGCAGGGTAAAGATCACCGGCACCATCGCCAGCGCCGGGAGATACAGCCCGGGAATGCCGAACAGCAGGATCGAGCAGCCCCACAGGCTGACGAAGGTGGCGATGGCGTAATAGAGGTTCTCTGCCGGGCCGTAGGCAACCTCTTTGATCATCCGGCCCAGGAGCGGCACGGCAAACAGGATTCGCTGCCACAGGGTCAGTTGTGCGGGAAGGGCATATGCGCTCATCGGTCGGGCTCCTACGTTTGGGTACGCGGCGCATATAGGGAGGAAAACATGCGGCAAACAGGTATATTTTGCCGCAGGTGCGAAGATTCGCCGGTATGCGATTGTGCACATGCAGAAACGGGGCATTGCCCCCTGCACGCGCCGCAGTCAGAGCCGGAAAATTAGATCAGCCGTGCCAGAAAACCGGCCAGATCATCCGAATGATGATGGATGTGGGCGGCGTCCACGGGCTCTGGCGCCACATGCACCGTGCGCATGCCCATCTCATGCGGAGCGGCGAGATTGCGTGCGTCATCCTCGAACATCGCGGCCTGCTGCGGCGCGATGCCCGCGCGGGCAAAGACCCTGTCAAAGGCGCGCCGCTCCGGTTTCGGGTGGTAATCCGCGTGCTCGACGCCAAAGACGCCGTCAAACAGCCCCGACAGCCCGCGGGCGGCCAGCACCCTCTCGGCATAAGGGGCGGAGCCGTTGGTATAGACGATCTTCTTGCCCGGCAGGTTGCGGATGCCTGCGGCCAGGTCCGCGTCCTCTTCCAGGTGGTCCATCGAGATGTCATGCACTGCCACAAGATAGGGGTCCGGATCCAGATCATGCTCGCGCATGAGGCCCGCAAGCGTGGTGCCGTGCTCGCGCCAGTACTGGCTGCGCAGGCGGTCGGCCTCGGCCCGGTCCACCCTGAGGGCGTCCATCACATAGGCGGTCATCTTGACCTCGATCTGGTCGAACAGCCGCGCGGACGGATGGTACAGGGTGTTGTCGAGGTCGAACACCCATTGCGAGACATGGGAAAAGGCGTGTTTGGGCATGCCGCCGGATTAGGGCGCGATGGCCGCGATTGCAATCAAAAGCGCATTTTGCCTGCGGGTTTTCAGCACATTGGCGCCATCAGGGTTGATTGCTGCCCCTTGGCCTGTAGAGATTGGCGCACCGGAATGAACAGGAACGACAATGAACCAGAGCCGCAGCAACCAGAAAGACGCCTATGCGCTGATCCTCGAAGCGATCGACTCAGGGGTCTACAAACCGGGCGACCGGCTGGTGGAGAGCGACCTGGCCGAGCGCTTTGGCGTCTCGCGCACCCCGATCCGGGAGGCGCTGCAGCGGCTGGAGACGCAATCCCTGCTGGAGCGTGACGGGCGGTCGCTGATCGTCGCGTCGCTGGACCACAACCAGATGGCGGAGCTCTATGTGGTGCGGCGCGAGCTGGAGGGCCTGGCGGCCCGGCTGGCGGCGCGCCATGCCACCGAGGAAGAGATCCGTGTCCTGCAGGAAATGGTCGAGGCGGATGACCAGCTGATCGGCGACCCGGCGGCGCTGTCCAAGGCCAACCGCCGCTTTCACGAGCAGATCCACTTGGCCTCGCACAACCGGTATCTGGTGCAGCAGCTGGACCTGGTGCACCGGACCATGGCGCTGATGGCGACCACCTCGCTGGCGGCGGAAGGGCGCAGCGAGATTGCCCAGTCCGAGCATAAGGGGATTGTCGACGCGATCAGCCGCCGCGATGAGGATGCCGCGGGCCAGGCGCTGAAAGATCACATCTCCATTGCCTTCATGACCAGGCTGAAACAAGACGCCAGCGGGCGGGGCTGAACCGCCCGAGCCTGGATTTCCGGCGCGGTTTGGCACCGGGTTTGGCGTTGGGTTTGACGCCGTGGGCGGTCTTGTCCCAGAAGAAGGGGCGGGCCACCAGCTCATAAGCCGCCTTGGCAGCGGCGAGGGCGCCCATCGGGAAATACAGGACCATCACGGGCGCCCAGGCCGCCAGCCAGGGGCGGCCCATGTCCCGGGCAGCGGTGATGCAGATAAGCACGCCCAGCAGTTCGAAAAACACCAGCGCCGCCGCCGCCAGCGGCAGCAGAAACGGCGGTCCCGCGCCTTCGCTGGGATGCGGCAGTCCCAGGGCAATCAGCCAGAACGACCACAATAGCGGCGCAAACAGGAATTGCCCCAGCGTGCCTAGAAAGAACGCCTGAAACCCCAGAAAGCGTTTCCAGCCGAGATCGCCCAGCAGCCGCAGCGGCCGGCGCATGTGCACCAGGTAGGTGAGCATGAACCCCTTCAGCCAGCGCGAGCGCTGCTTGACCCAGGGCCAGGGACGGCAGTTGGCCTCCTCATAAGTGGCGCTGGGCAGCATTTCGGTGCGGTAGCCGGCGCGGTACAGGCGGACGCCCAGGTCGGCGTCCTCGGTCACGTTGTGGGCGTCCCAGCCGCCCAGCTCCTCCAGCACATGGCGGCGGACAAACATGGTGGTGCCGCCCAGCGGCACCACCAGGCCCAGCCGGGAGATGCCCTGCAGGACAATGCGGAACCAGCTGCCGTATTCCAGCGTGAAGCAGCGCGAGATCCAGTTGGTGCGCGGGTTGTAATAGTCGAGAACACCCTGAACGCAGGCGGTCTTGCTGTCCGCCCGGGCAAAGGCCTGCGCCACCTTGGCAAGCTGGTCCGCGTCTGGCGCGTCTTCGGCGTCCCAGACGCCGATGATGGCGCCGCGGCAGAAGTTCAGCGCATAGTTCATCGCCCGCGGCTTGGTGGTCAGGCCGCCGAAGGCCGGAACCTCCACCACCCGGATCCAGGGCGGCAGCCGGGTGTTCTTCAGGGCCGTGCGGGTGACGCTGTCGTGTTCTTCCAGCACCAGGATCACGTCGGTCAAAGCCCGGGGATAGCTGAGCTTGCGGATGCGCGACAAGAGGGCGCGGCTGATCTCAGCCTCCTTGTAGAGCGGGACCATGACCGAAATGACTGGCAGGTCCGGCCCGTGCTGCGGGCGGGGGGCAGGCAGCGGCGGCGGGGCGGCGGGACGCCCGCGGCGGGCGCGGGCGGACCAATAGGCCGCAAGCCCGCAGGCCTTCAGCGCCGTGAACAGCAGCACCGACGCAAGCGCCAGCAGGCTGAGGACGGTAAACAGCGCCGCCGGAGCAGTGCAGCACAGGTACAGGGCGGGCAGGGCGCAGGCGGCTGCCACAGCGCGGCCCCGGGCAGGCTGCAGGGTGCGGCAGCTGAGCTGCGCCACCACGCTGCTGCTGGCCTGGCGCACCAGGGCGGGGCTGAAATGGCGGGTAAGCAGGGCGGTGATCTGCGCCTCGCCGGCCAGCACCGGCGTGATGCTGCTGAAGCTGTCCTGAAGTTCGCGCTGCAGCGCCTCGAACCGGTCGGGGTGGGCAATGGCAACGGTGACGGTCTGGCCCAGCTGCAGCCAGGGCAGGGCGCAATGGCGCAGCCAGAACTGGGCAGGTTTTCGGGCCAGCAGCCGGGTGTTGGCAATCTGGCCGGCCAGATCGGCGCGGGGCATCCGGTACTGCCGCGCCAGCGTGTCCTGCACCTGCTCCTCGCTGGCCAGCCCTTCGGCCACCAGCACCCGTCCCAGCGCTGCCTTCTGGTGCTGGCGCAGCACCAGCGCGCGCATCATGCTGGTGCCATCCAGCGGCTGCCGCGGACCCGGAGAGAGCTTCCCCGCAGGCTGCGGCAGCCTGACCTGCCGCAGCGGTAGTGACACATAACCCATCGCCTGCCCGCACCAATAAACCCGTCAGGCCCTCAGGCTGGCGGCGGCGGCTTAAAAAACGGTAAACGCGGCGTTAACCATGCCACCGGGCGGCGTGGTTAACAGCTTTTTTACGCAGATTTGCGCTCGGCCATCGCCTCGGCAAAGCGCTCGAACAGGTAGAAGCTGTCCTGCGGGCCGGGGCTGGCCTCGGGGTGGTGCTGCACCGAATACACCGGGCGGCCGGACACCCGGATGCCGCAGTTGGAGCCGTCAAACAGCGACACATGGGTCTCTTCGACGCCTTCGGGCAGGGTTTGCGCGTCCACCGCAAAGCCATGGTTCATCGAGGTGATCTCGACCTTGCCGGTGGCGTGCTCCTTGACCGGATGGTTGGCCCCGTGGTGGCCGTGGTTCATCTTGACGGTCTTTGCCCCCAGCGCCAGCGCCAGCATCTGGTGGCCCAGGCAGATGCCGAACACCGGCAGGTCTGCCTTCAGAACTTCCTGGATCATCGGCACCGCGTATTCGCCGGTGGCTGCCGGGTCGCCCGGGCCGTTGGAGAGGAACACGCCGTCGGGGTTGTGCGCCAGCACCTCCTCGGCAGTGGCAGTGGCGGGCAGCACGGTCACGTCGCAGCCGGCCGAGGCCAGGCAGCGCAGGATGTTGCGCTTGGCGCCGTAGTCAACCGCCACAACCTTGTGCTTGGGGGCTTCCTGGCGGGCATAGCCGTCGGGCCAGGCCCAGCGCATCTGGTCCCAGCGGTAGCTTTGCGCGCAGGTCACGTCCTTGGCCAGGTCCAGACCCACCAGGCCGGACCAGGCGCGCGCCTTGGCGACCAGCGCCTCAATGTCGAAGTTGCCTTCGGGGTCATGCGCCAGCGCCACATGCGGCGCGCCCTGCTGGCGGATCGCACGGGTCAGGCGGCGGGTGTCGACGCCGCCGATGGCGATGCGGCCGGTGCGGGTGAGCCAGTCCTTCAGCTCCTCGGTGGCGCGCCAGTTGGAGGCCAGGGTCGGATCCCATTTCACCACCATGCCGGCGGCAACCGGATCGGCGGTCTCGTCATCCTCCGGGGTCACGCCGGTGTTGCCGATGTGGGGAAAGGTGAAGGTAACGATCTGCCCCGCATAAGAGGGATCGGTCATGATCTCCTGATAGCCGGTCATCGCGGTGTTGAAGCAGAGCTCGGCCACGGTGTCGCCGGTGGCGCCGAAGCCGGTGCCGTAAAAGACGGTGCCATCAGCGAGCGCCAGGCATGCGGTGGGCTTGGACGGGGCGGAAGCGGCCATTGCGCGAGTCTCCATGCGGGATAAATTCATGGGCTTGTAAGGGGGGCGCGGCAGCGGGTCAACCCGGCAAGGGGCGGGCAGGCTGACGCGGGGTCCGGAATGGAAAATTTACTGTAAACTTGCACAGCGGCGGCAGAATGGATAACCATCGGTGTCCGGCAACCATGGGGATGCTTTTGAATATGGATACGCGCACACGGGTCAATCAGGCCCTGAAGCAGGCGATGAAAGACAAGGCCGCCGACCGGCTGGCCACGCTGCGGCTGATCAATGCGGCCATCAAGGACCGCGAGATTGCGGCCCGCGCCGATGGCGAGGAAAGCAGCATCGGCGATGAGGAAATTCTGGCCATCCTGGGCAAGATGACCAAGCAGCGCAAGGAAAGCGCCCGCGCCTATGAGGAAGGCGGGCGGCTGGACCTGGCGGAACGGGAACTGGGCGAGATCGCTGTCATCGAGGAATTCCTGCCGCAGCAGCTGAGCGACGAGGAAGCCGCGGATGCGGTGAAGGCCGCGGTGGCTGAAACCGGCGCCGAATCGATTCGCGACATGGGCAAGGTGATGGCTGCGCTGAAGGCGAAATACACCGGCCAGATGGATTTCGGCAAAGCCGGGCCCATGGTCAAGGACCAGCTCTGCAGCAAAGGCGATTGCTGACCGGGAGAGCGCGCTTGCGCGCGCGGCCTCCGGCGGGAGTATTTCGGGAAAGATGAAGAGAGCAGGCCCGCAGTGCGGGCCTTTTCTTTTGCGGCTCAGCGGGTGAAGGCGGATTTGAGGTCGCCGTAAAGCGCGACCCGCTCTTCCTCAGACAGGAAGGCGCCAATCTCCACCTCGCGGCCGCAGCCGTGCAGGGTGACATAATGCGGCACCGGGCCGTCGTGGTCGTGCATCTCGACCCGCGCCCAGTGGCGGTTGCAGTGCCAGCTTTGCCGTTTGCCGTCCGGGTTGATCCGCTCCAGCCGGGCATCCTGCGGGCCGATGGTCAGCACCTCCAGGATCTGGTGGTCGCGGCGGCTGCGGTCCAGCGCCCACTTCATGCCAAACACTGCAAGCAGCAGGAATGGCAGCAGCCCCCACAGTAGGACGGAGCCCAGGACCGGGATCAGCGGCACGCAGATCAGTGCGGCGGTGAGGCCGAGGAACCGGGCATAGCCCTGCGGCGGCAGCGACTGATGCGGCCAGAGGTGCAGCTCGCGTTCGGCACCGGTTTGCGGTCGGGTCCAGTTGTAAGGCATCGGATAGCGTCTGCTGTGACGGAAGCTTCATTCTTAATGATGTGGCGGAAAGTCCGGATTTCCACTGCCTTGATACCGCGGGCGGGCGTCAGGAAAAAGGCCTCGGAGCGGATGCTTCGGGGCCTTTTCTGATGTCATTGCTTCACGCCGCTTAGTGCGAATGCGAGCGGTCCCAGTCTTCCTGCTTGGGCAGGATTTCGAAGGTGTGCTCCGGCGGCGGAGAGGGCAGGGTCCACTCCAGCGTGTCCGCGTATTCGTTCCAGTAGTTGTTCTGGGTGACGCGGGCGCCGCGCAGCAGCGAATAGATCACCACGCCGAAGAACAGCAGGAACGATGCAAAGGACAGGAACGCGCCGTAGGAGGAGATCTTGTTCCAGTAGGCGAAGCCTTCCGGATAGTCGATGTACCGGCGCGGCATGCCCTGACGGCCCAGGAAGTGCTGGGGGAAGAAGGTCAGGTTGGCGCCGATGAAGAACATCCAGAAGTGGATCTGGGCGCCCAGCTCGTTGTACTGGCGGCCGGTCATCTTGCCGAAGTAGAAGTACACGCCTGCGAAGATCGCGAACACCGCACCCAGCGACATCACGTAATGGAAGTGAGCCACAACATAGTAGGTGTCGTGATAGGCGCGGTCGACAGCCGCCTGCGACAGCACCACGCCGGTCACACCGCCGACGGTGAACAGGAACAGGAAGCCGAAGGCGAACATCATCGGTGCCTTGAACTCGATGGAGCCGCCCCACATGGTGGCGATCCAGGAGAACACCTTAACCCCGGTCGGAACCGCGATCACCATGGTGGCCAGCATGAAGTAGGCCTGCTGGTTCAGCGACATGCCGACGGTGTACATGTGGTGCGCCCACACGACAAAGCCCAGCACGCCGATGGCGATGATCGCCCAGACCATCGGCAGGTAGCCGAACACCGGCTTGCGCGCGAAGGTGGCGATGACGTGGGAGATGATGCCGAAGCCCGGCAGGATCACGATGTACACTTCCGGGTGGCCGAAGAACCACAGGATGTGCTGGTACAGGATCGGGTCGCCGCCGCCTGCCGCGTCAAAGAAGGTGAAGCCGAAGTTGCGGTCCATCAGCAGCATGGTGATGGCGCCTGCCAGAACCGGCAGGGACAGCAGGATCAGCCAGGCGGTCACGAAGATCGACCAGCTGAACAGCGGCACCTTGAACAGGGTCATGCCCGGCGCGCGCATGTTCAGGAAGGTGGTGATCATGTTGATCGCACCCAGGATCGACGACGCGCCCGAGACGTGCACGGCAAAGATTGCCAGGTCCATCGAGTAGCCGCCCTCGTTCACCGACAGCGGCGGGTACAGAACCCAGCCGACGCCGGAGCCCAGCTGGTCATTGCCGCCCGGGGAGACAACCGAGAGAACCGCCAGCGAGGTGCCTGCGACATACATCCAGAACGACAGGTTGTTCATGCGCGGGAACGCCATGTCCGGCGCGCCGATCTGCAGCGGCATGAAGTAGTTGCCGAAACCGCCGAACAGCGCCGGGATCACCACGAAGAACATCATCAGGATGCCGTGAGCGGTGATCATCACGTTCCAAAGATGGCCGTTCGGAGTACATTCCGCGGAGGCGTCGGCAAACATGCGCGCACCCTCCAGGCACATGTACTGAACGCCGGGGTCCATCAGTTCAAGCCGCATGTAGACGGTGAAGATGACGGAGATGAGACCTGCGATCGCCGAAACGATCAGGTAAAGAATGCCGATATCCTTATGGTTCGTGCTCATGAACCAGCGGGTGAAAAAACTCCGCTCGTCCTCGTGGCCGTGACCATGAATGGCTGCGTCTGCCATTTAGGTGCCTCCTGCTGCATAACGAAAGGCCCCCGGAGACGGACTCCGGGCGGCCTGGATTCCTTGGGAGTATTAGAATGGCCGGCCGGCGCCTTCAATGGCGGAGTTTGATCTGGATCAAGATTTATTGCCGCAGGGCCTTGAATCCTCAGGCTGCGGCCGGGGCCGGGAGCGCTTGACCTGGCGTCCGGGCACGCGCACAACCGGGAAAAGCCAGAGAAGGAGGCCAGGCGCATGCCCGCATATGATCCCGACAACATCTTTGCCAAGCTCTTGCGCGGCGAGATCCCCTCAACCCGCGTTTATGAGGACGATGAGACGCTGGCCTTCATGGATATCATGCCGCGGGCGGACGGGCATCTCTTGGTGATTCCGAAAACGCCCTGCCGCAACCTGCTGGATGCCAGCCCGGCGCAGATTGCAGCGGTGATGCAGACGGTGCAGAAACTCTCCCATGCGGTGATCAAGGGGCTGGGCGCCGATGGCGTCACCGTGCAGCAGTTCAACGAGGCGGCCGGCGGGCAGGAGGTCTTTCACCTGCATATGCACGTGCTGCCGCGCAAGGAGGGCGACCGGCTGCGCCCGCCCGGGCAGATGGGCGATATGGATCAGATCCAGGCCCAGGCAGAGAAGATTCGCGCGGCCCTTGGCCGGGACTGACGGCTGCCGCCCGCGCAATGCATTGGGAACGCCGCCGGTTCAGGCGGCGTTTTCACAGCGAATTCTTCCGTGAAATCATCCGCGGCTGAGCGCATTTGAATTAAATGTTGAATTTCAGTTGAATTTGATCATAGCTGTTTCCCAGATTGGTTGTAAGTCAGAGAGGGCGCACGCGCCCAAGCGTATAGGGTCCCTAGAATTGGGGTGGTCCGGCACCAATTGGCTGCTCTTTCAGGGGCGCAAATGCCGGGTTTTCATGAATGACAGGCTGACTGCCTGAACCGTGCGGGCCGCTGCGCCTGCACGCTGTCCTATGCTTGCGGCGCGCGTGGTCTCTTTGGCCCGGATAGCAGTATTGGAGGGGCGCCGTGACGCTCTTGTACCGCGCGCAGGCCATGTCCCAGGAGCAGGTCGCCGCCGCAATTTACGAGACCATGATCCGGCCGGAGCAGTTCGACCGGTTTTTCTCCGGGCCGCCGGCGGCAGGGCAGGCCGCCGCGGGCGGCCAGATGCCGCAGCGCCCGCGGGGGGCACCGGTGCTGCGGGCGCATTTTGCCCGCGCCGCGGAGATTCAGGAACAGCAATGGGAGCAGGCCGGGCGCCCGCATCCCAGCAGCTGCTGCAGTATGGGGAGCCGGTTCTGGCTGCTCGCCGGGACCGGAACCGGGACCGGCGGCAGGCTGCTCAATGCTTCGCAGCGGGCGGCGGGGCAAATCGAGGGCCGCGGCGGTCTTGCCGCAGCCATGGGGCTGACCCGGGCGGCTGCCGGACGCTGGCATACCTTTCTGAAGCAAGTGCGCCAGGGGGCGTTCTCGTGGCAGGACGTTCTGGTGCTGCGTACCCGCCGCCCCGGCGAGCGTTTTCTGTGCCGCCCGGTCCGGCTGGACACGGCAGGCGGCACGGCGGTGGCGGTGATGGCGGAGCTTCTGGAGTGGGAATGGAACGGCGAAGCCGCGGGCCAGGTTGCTGCGGCCTTTGGCCTGCGCAAAGCTGACCTCAAGCCGCTGAAAGCGGTGCTGAGCGGCCCCGGCGGCAGGGTGGCTGGCGGGCTGCAGCAGGCCGCCGCACGGGCCGGGGCGCCGGGCGCGGCGGAGCTGATCCGGCTGACCGCCTTCCTGATGACCGAACATACCCGGGATCTGAAGATTGCGCGCGGAGAGCTGCTGCCGCCTGCGGAGGAGTTCCAGGACACGAGCGGGCTGCGCTGCCAGTATTTCCGGCTGGGGTCGGAAACCGGCCAGCCGGTGGTCTTCGTGCACGGGCTGCTGGACGGCATCGCGCCGCTGCAGCGGCTGCAGCCGCAGCTGCGGATGCTTGGGTTCCGGGTATATGCGCCGATGCGGGCCGGCTACGGCGGCTCAGCGCCGCTGCCGCGCGGGCAGGATCCGGCGGACGCTTTTGTGCGGCAGCTGGAGGGGCTGATGCACCGCGAAAACCTGCAGCGCCCGGTGCTGCTGAGCCACCGCGGCGGCGCGCTTTACGGCTGCCGCGCCGCCAACCGCCTGCACCAGCGGATCGCCGGGCTGGTGGCGGTGGCGCCGAATTGCTCCATCACCTCGACGCGGCAGTTTTCCGGGCTGCGGGGGTATGCCTGGCTTGCCGCCGCCTGCGCCGCGCGGGCCAACTGGCTGCTGCCGGTGCTGATGAAGGGCTGGTCTGCGGCGCTGCGCTGGTACGGCCCCAAGGCGCTGCTGCGGTTCCAGACCGCCCGCGGCAGCCGCGAAAGGGCGCTGCTGCACAAAATGGCGCTGCTGCCGCTGCTGCAGCAGAGCCAGGCCCTGTTCCTGCAGCAGGGCGGGGCCGGGTTCCTGACGGATGTGCAGATGATGCGGCGGGGCGTCCCCAAACTGCCGCTGCCGCGCGGGACGCGGGCGGTCTTCCTGCATGGCGGCGAGGATCACGTGGCGCCGCTGCGTGACGTGCGGGATGCGCTGAACGGGCTTGGCGGCGCCCAGCTGTGCGTCAGCCAGGAAGCGGGCGCGCTGGTGTTCTACACCTTTCCGGAGCTGGTTCTGACGGCCCTGCAGGACTGCGCCGCAGCGGCACCTGACGCCTGCTAGCCTCCGAACACCTGCGCAAAGCTGCGTCTAAGGGCGACATCCACATCCGCCAGGGTGACCGGCAGGCCCAGGTCGACCAGGCTGGTGACCCCGTATTCGGTGATCCCGCAGGGCACGATGCCGGTGAAATGCTCCAGCTCCGGCTCGACGTTGATCGAGATGCCGTGAAAGCTCACCCATTTGCGCAGGCGGATGCCGATGGCCGCGATCTTGTCCTCTGCCATGCCGCCCGAGACAGTGCGCGGCTTGTCCGGGCGCTCGACCCAGACGCCGACCCGGCCGTCGCGGATATGGCCCTTGACGTTAAATTCCTCGAGCGCGGCGATCACCCAGCTTTCCAGCTGCTCCACGAACCGGCGCACGTCGTGGCCGCGCTGGCCGACGTTCAGCATCACATAGACCACCCGCTGCCCCGGCCCGTGATAGGTGTACTGGCCGCCGCGCTTGCTCTCATAGACCGGGAAACGGTCCGGATCGGTCAGGTCTTCGCGCTTGGCCGAGGTGCCGGCGGTATAAAGCGGCGGATGCTCGACCAGCCAGATGCACTCCTCCGCCGTTCCCGCAGCAATTGCCGCGGCGCGCGCTTCCATGAAGGCAACCGCTTGATCATACTCGACAAGACCGTCTGCTGTGATCCACTCAACCATGGCTGAAACCGTCCTTTTCCATCCGTGCGCAAGGCGCAGGCCGGCAAATCGGCCGGAAAACCCCTAGGTGCAGGCGCCGCCTGTGGAGTATCCTGATTCCGTAACGAGTATCCATAGGGGGCGAGTATCATGTTTACCAAGCCGCTCAAGCCGGCCTTGGCGGCCGCATTTTTGGCAACCTCGGCCACGGGCCCTGCCATCGCGGACGAATTGGGCGCCGCAATTGTCGGGGGCGTCATTGGCGGTGTTATCGTCAATGAAATTCACAAGAATAAACAGCGCCAGCGCAGCACTGCCCGGACCTACCGCCGGGCGCCGGCCTATTCCGCCGCGCGGACTGAAAACCGCGAGACCCAGACCGCGCTCAACTATTTCGGCTTCAATGCCGGCTCTGCCGACGGGGTTCTGGGCCGCCGGTCGCGTGCGGCGATCAGCCAGTATCAGATCCACATGGGCTATCCGGCGACCGGCCATCTGGCCCCGTATGAGCGCAACTTCCTTGTCAGCTCCTATAACCGCGCGCAGATCGGCGGCCCGCAGGTGATCAAGGCGATGCAGGGCCCGCAGGGCGTGCGCGGCCTGCTGCACGGCTGGCGCGATGAGGCGGCGGGCCTGCGCACCGCCGGCAGCAGCTATGGCGGCAACACCTACGGCGGTCTGCCGCCGGAAGTCAGCCATGCGGTGGATGAGGTCGCCGCCAGCTCCGAACCCTCGGGCGAGCAGCTGTTGCAGCGCACCGGCTTCATGCAGCTGGCAGATCTGAACGGCGACGGCCGCAACGACTACGTGCTGGACACCTCGGTCTCCGGCAGCTCGTTCTGGTGCGGTGCCTCCAACTGTTCGGTGATGGTCTTTGCCTCGACCCCGCAGGGGTATCAGCGCAACGACTTCCTGGCGCGCGGCGTGACGCCCGCCAGCTTTGCCTGCCACCAGGGCACCTGCCGCATCCTGGATGCCGGCACCGAAGCCCCGGTGCAGGCCGCGCAGGAGACCCGCAGCACGGTGACCGCCGCTGCCGCACAGCCAAGCGTGCCGCTGGGCGGGATCACCCTGTTTGATCAGCCCAAGGAAAGTGCCTCGCTGACCAGCTATTGCAGCAAGGTCAGCCTGCTGACCAGCTCCAACGGCGGCTTCATGACGGCGGACAGCATGACCGACCCGGAACTGGCGCTGGGCGAGCAGTTCTGCCTGGCCCGGACCTATGCCATCAACGCAGGGGAGACTCAGGCCGGCAAGGTCAAGGGCGTGACCCAAGCGCAGATCGACAGCCAGTGCGATGCCTTCGGCCCGGCGGTGCAGCCGTTCCTGGCCAAGCTTGGTACCGCAGGCAGCGGCGAGGTGATGGGCGATGTGCAGAAATTCGTGCTGCAATCCGGCATGTCGCTGGAGCAGCTGGCCAATACAGCCGGGATCTGCCTGTTCTCCGGCTACCGCCGCGATGACATGGAAGTGGCGCTGGGAGCGGCATTGATCCTGACCGGCATCGGCAAGCGCCCCTACGCGGAGCTGATCGGCCACCACCTGGCGCTGGGCTTCGGCGCCCCGAACGCAGCCGAAAAGGCGCAGGAGTGGTACAGCATGGCGGTGATCTCGCTGGAAGACGGCACCGCGCCGGTGTTTGCCCCTGGACAGCCCGGACGACCAGAGCTGATCAAGGCGGCATCGGCCAAGCTGGCGGGCGGCCGGGTGCAGCCGGTCCAGGCCTCCAGCGGCGCGGCGGCGCTGCCCTCCTTCTCCTCTGATTGAGGCGGGGAGGCGTCCTGCCTTCGCAGCGCGAAAGGCCGGCAGCTGTGCCACTGGTGAATCATGGCCCGCTGCCGGCCTCTTGCGGCCGCTCACCCGGAGAGAAAGGTCTGCGCCGCGAGTCGGCTGCCAAGGCCAATTGACCGGCGGCGGGGCCCCGGAGAACAGCAAACGCGGCCCGGTTATACGGCTGTTTTCCTGCACTTAGGCGGGGCGCGCGGCGGCGGCGAACATTCTGCGGCGAAAAGGCGATTTTCGTCTTCACATCGCTTCCGCGCTGGTCTATACGCCCCTACACCAAGCCTAAGACAGTGCGGTCGTGGCGGAATTGGTAGACGCGCAGCGTTGAGGTCGCTGTTCCTTAACCGGAGTGGAAGTTCGAGTCTTCTCGACCGCACCATTTCACATTTTGATGTGAATATCCCTAAAAATTCAAAAATTTCAGACACTTGCAGAGTTCGATAGCCGTTTTTTCGGTCGTAAGTCAATGGTGCTTTGAAGGCTGCTTTCAGGATGGTTTTGCGTACCAAGAGCGAACCTTTTTCGTAGATATTCCAAGGGTTTGACAGGAAGTCTCTCAAGAGTTCGATAATTTCACCTAGGGGGAAGACCGATTGTGTCTCCTGAGACAGTTTGTCGTTCAGCACAAGCTTGTCGTTTTCCAGCTTGGCGACCTTAGCCTCTAGCGCGGTAATGACCTTTGGATTCGAGGTGTCAACAAGACGCTCGACTAGCGCATCTTGCTGCTTATCCAGCTCCTTTATCTGGCGTTTGAGTGCAGATTTTGCCTGTGCTGCCTGTTCCTTGCTTTGCCCTAATGCATCGTGAAGCATCGAGGTTGTGACCTGCCCCCCGCTGGTC
>NZ_DGNN01000008.1:0-34933 GCF_002388965.1 Leisingera sp. UBA4491
AGGCGCGAGCGGGGATGTTGGAAACACGAAAAAGGAAAGGTTCTGTCGCAAATGCAAAACTATGTGTCGCCCGACAAGAAGGAAGTGGCGGACCGAGGAGGATTCGAACCCCCGACCCCTTGATTCGTAGTCAAGTACTCTATCCAGCTGAGCTATCGGTCCACTGCGGCGGGGTTTATCCATAGCATCGCACAGGCGCAACCCCAAAAGACGGCTGTTACCGTTTTTCTTCACCCGCCCCAACTGGGGTAAAGGCCTGCTAGCTGCCGGGCCGCTCCGCCGCACGTCCGGAAGGCCGCCCTTGTGCCGCGGCTTCCATCATCCCCCAAGCCAGCGCGGAAGTGTGGTATAAGTCAGCAGCTGCGCCTTTTCCGGCCAGGGTTGGCACCCGGAGAGGCATGTGTTGCAAATCGAAAGGGGGCGGCGGATGCCGAACCGGAATTCAGCAGGTTTTCAGCTCAGGCCGCTGGAAACAGAGGACCTCGCCACAGCCGCAGGCTGGCTTCAAAACATTGCCGACATGGCCCGTTTCGACCGCTCCACCCGCGTGCCGCTCAACGCGGCGGGGCTTGAGCAGGCATGGGAACTTTTCGGCGACACCAAGCCAAATGCCAGCAAATGCTGGTTTGCGCTCACCACGGACTCCGGTCAGCTGTGCGGCATCACCGGCTTGGAGAGCATCTCTGCGGTGAACCGTGATGCTGTGGCTGCCATGTTCATCGAAGAATCCAGGCGCGGGCGGGGCGTTGGAATTCGTGCCCTGGCCCTGCTTCTGGACTTTGCCTTCCGGCAGATCGGGCTAAATCGCGTTACATCGTACTATCGGGCCGACAACACCCGCAGCGAGCAAATGACAGCGCGTGCCGGCTTTGCAACCGAAGGCAGGATGCGGGCCGCATGGTTTGCAGAAGGCCGGTTTTTTGACATGATCACTGTCGGCCTCCTGCGGGAGGAGTGGGACGCCAGCCGCGAAGCGCTGGCGCAGGAGCTCGGCGCCAGCCCGCGAGTCAGTTTCCGCGGCGCAGAAGCCGCCGGCTGGGCTTGGCCGCCCGGCCCGGCGGCCCCGCCAGACGGATGAGGGGCGGCACCGGCGGCCTCAGCCCGCACTCACAGGAGGAGGACAGCTTGTGAGCGGCCACAATGAGACAACAACGGTCCGGCGCCAGCTTGGTGCGGTGCTGTTTGCCGATGTTGTCGGCTATGCCCGGCTGATGGGCAATGATGAAATCGACACTTACAGCGCCCTCAAATCCCTGCTGGAACAGCTTGAAACGGCCTGTCAGGCGCATGACGGGCGCGTCGTCGCTGTCCGGGGCGACGGGGTTTTGGCGCTGTTTGAGACGGCCACCAATGCCGTCGAGTTTGGCGTTGAGCTGCACCGCATAGCAGAACAGAGCAACCGCGCGCGGCCGGAAGACCAGCATCTCCGGTTCCGGGCCGGGGTGCATCTGGGCGAAATCCTGGTCGATGACCGCGGCATCCACGGCGATAATGTGAATATTGCCGCACGGCTGCAGGAAATCGCCGAGCCGGGCCGGGTCTTCGTCAGCGCCTCGGTCTATGAGCAGATCCGCAACCGGCTGCGCTTCGGGTTTGAATTCCTCGGTCCGCAGATGCTCAAGAATATCGCCGAGCCGGTCGCGGCCTATTGCGTCCGCAGCGAGGTTGCGGGCGCAACAATGGCGGCAACCCGCCGCCCGGAGGCACTGCTCGCACACCGCCCGCCGCCCGGCATCCCTTCGGTTGCCGTGCTGCCCTTTACCAGCCTGGGGGGAGAGCCGTCCGACAGCTGGTTTGCCGACGGGCTGACAGAGGACATCATCCTGAACCTGTCCAAGTTCAAGAACCTCTTCGTTATTGCCCGCAATTCCTCCTTTTTCTTCAAAGCCAGCACCAAGCCGCCGCAGGAGGCCGCACGGGAGCTTGGGGTGCGCTATGTCGCCCGCGGCAGCGTCCGGCGGGCCGCTGCCCGCGTCCGGATTGCCGTCGAGCTGATCGACGCGGAAACCGGGCGTACCATCTGGGGCGAACGGTACGACCGCAACATCGACGATATTTTCGCCATCCAAGACGAGGTGACCGACGCCATCGTTGCCGCCACAGCGGTGCTGATTGAGGCCCAGGAGCGCAAGCGGATGGCGCAGACGGCGCCTGCAGATCTGGCCGCTTACGGCTATGTCCTGCGCGGCCAGCAGTATATCTTCCGCTACACCAGGCAGGACAACCGCGAAGCGCAGACCCTGTACGAGCGGGCGCTGGCGCGCGACCAGGACTATGCCCGGGCCTCTGCCGCGATCTCCCGGACCATGAATATCGATTGGCGCTATTCCTGGGCCAAGGACGCCGAGCATGCGCTGGATACGGCGCTGTCATATGCGCAGCGGGCGGTGGAGCTGGACCCCACCGACGCCCGCGGATTTGGCGAGCTTGGCTTTGTGCATCTGTACCGCAAGGAGCATGATGCAGCGATCGGCGCCTACCGGCGCGCGCTGGCGCTGAACCCCAATGATGCGGACCTGCTGTCGGATTACGCCGATGCGCTAGCCCATTCCGGCGACAATCAGGCCGCGATCGGAAACCTGCAGCAGGCCATGCGGCTCAACCCCTATTTTCCGGACCAGTACCTGTGGCACCTGGGCGGCGCCTATTACAATCTCAAGCAATATGATGCGGTGATCGACACGCTGACAAAGATGAACAACCCGACCGAGGGACAGCGCATACTTGCGGCCAGCTACGCGCAGCTGGGGGACATGGACCAAGCCCGCAATATGGCGGCCAGGCACCGCGAGGCGCATCCGAATTTCTCGCTGGACCGCTGGGCCAAGGTGCAGCCCGACCGGCTGGAAGAAGACACCCAGCACTTTGTTGAAGGGTTGAAGAAAGCGGGGTTCTGACAAGGTTTCGCTGACAGGCGGTTACGGCCGCCCCGGCGAGGCGCACTCCGCTGCGCTCGTCTGCATCACCCGCTCAACGGAAAACGGTGTCAGTCGCCTGACCCGCGGGCCTTGGCACCGCTGACTTTGGCACCACTCACCTTTGCACCGCTGACTTTGGCGCCGCTCACCTTGGCCCCGCTGACTTTGGCACCGCTGACCTTTGCACCGCTGATATCCGGGCCGCCCCCGCCGAAGTAGACATCCAGCAGCACCTGTTCCAGCATACCGGTCATCACGTCCATGCGGATCGAATAGTCGGCCTTGTCATAATCCCAGACCCGGATGTCGTTTGCGATCTGGTACTCCGCTGAGGCAACCCCGGTCAGGGAAGGATCCAAAGGGGCACGGGCAGCCTGATCCGCAGGCTTGTTGGTATCTGTCGCACTTTCGCCGTCCCCATGCACCAAGAAGATCACGGGTTCCGGCAGCTCAAAATACGTGCCTTCGTAGGCGAACCCGTAGATACGCGCGAGCCTTGCATCATCACTCAGCTGATCAGCCAACAGGTTGTTTCGGCCCCGGCTTCTTTGCTGCCGTTTTCCGGCCCGGGTAAACTCCTGCTGTCCCGCGCCGTAATTGCCAACCTGTCTCCACAGGCCCTGGCGGGGTCCGTGGGCAATCTCGACTATGGTTCCCTTCGGGAACTGCTGCTGATTTTCCCAGGGGTTATTGTCGCCCTCCCCAACTTGATAGAGGCCGTTTTGCCCCTTGTTGTTCTGTGCCATCACCAGAATCTTGTCACCCGGCGCGAGCGTTTCACCGTTGACCGACGTGCCGCTCAGGTTCTGCACATTGTTGACCGTGCCAACGATAGCCCCGGCGAATTTGGGGACTATTTTGATGTCTTCGACCAGACGTCCAAATAACAGCACTTCAGAAAAACTCAGTAAGGATTCGGCCACCGTGCACACTCCCGTGGCTATGGAAACAACACCAGAAGATCTTTTCGCATTGCCGCGGGCGCAATCGGCGCCACTCAATTTTCCGGAAAAGTCCCCCTGAGGGTGAAACTAGCACAAAAAGGATAGAATTTACAGCCATTGGGCCAATCATTCATCCGGCACCCGCGTCCGCACCGAATGCGCGTGGCTGTCTTCATCCGCTTCCGCCAGCCGCGGCCCGGCCTCAACCCAGCCAATTCCGCGCATTCTGAAGTTGCCAGCGATAATTGATTCAAAGGCGCCTCCGGTTGTTTCGCGGTCCACCGCCAGCAGCGCCTCCCCAACTGCCGCATATGTGAGGGTTTCCGCCTCCAGCATGCTCCAGGCCGCCGCCAGATAGGCGCCCAGGAAATCGCGCGCCTCCAGCAGAGCGACGCGGAACCCTTCAGGATCAAGCGCATAGCGCGCATTGAACAGCTCCTGCATCACATCGCTGTAATAGGGGCTTTCCTCCAGATGGTCGGACAGATCCTCCATTTCCGGCGTGATCAGATCATGCACCAGCAGCCGCTCGTGGAAGATGTCGACCAAAATATCGAACATTGCACCGGTCAGCGGCTCGGACAGCGCATGCTCGCTGCTCCAGCCCCGCGCAAATTCCTGCAATGTTCGGGTATTGGCCGCCATCCGGATCTGTGCATTTCCGGCAAGCTCGGCAAACCGGTTCAGCTGGTTGAAGGTGTAAAGATTGCCGCTGGTGCTTTCCAGCAGCTCCTCGACCACAGAGCCGAAATGCAGCGAGGCGATCAGCGCCACCATATCCGCTGCCGATTCATGAAAGCCGTAATACTCTCCCGGCACATCCTCAGACACGGGCATTCCGACAACGCTGTAGATGATGGCATGGCCGACCTCATGCGCGACAACGTCAAAATTCAGGCTGTAGGCGCGGTACTCGCCGCCATGTTCGCTGGTGCCGCCGGTTTCCAGAAAGCCCCAGCCGATATGGGCGTTGTCCAGGCTGGGCAGCAGGGACAGCTCCAGCCGGTCATAGTCACGGGCGAAATGCCAGGGGATGGCGTGCCCGAAGTATTCCTCCCACACATCCAGGGTGAAATGGGCCGAGGCGAACAGATGCACCGCCTCGAAACCGGGGTCGGACGGCAGGATATGGAGGAAGTGGCCGTCTTCATCCGGTTCCGGCGACGGATGCACCTCACCATGCCAGGGCGGCAGATACATGCCTGGCCCGGACGGTCCCGGCACGATTGCACCAAAGGGTATGGTCTTGCCCGCCGGGTTGACCACATACATCCGCGGCCCCGACGGTCCTGGCCCCAATGAGCCGGGGGGGGCGGAAATCTCGACCAGTTCCAGCGCCGGCTCCGCCATCCGGAACGGGGATTGCGGAAACAGCAGGAATCGCGTCCCCGGCGCTTCCTGCGCCACATCATAAGGGTCGTCCATACGGTCCTCCCGGTCTGCGGAGGCCTCGCCGCTTGCCCTGCCTAGTTCCGGCCTTCTGATGCCAGCCGTGTTTTGCGCCCTTGATGATACATGAACTCGCGTCGGATAAGCTCATAGAATTCGTCCCGGCTGCGGCAGCCAACGGCCTCCAGATAGTCATCCAGCCTATCCGGGACGTCCCGCTGCAGCAGCTCTTCAAAGTACCATAGCGTCAGCGGCAGCCGTTCCTGCTCTGTCACCGGCTTGGCCGGCTGCTCCTGCGCCGCCAGATACCGCTCCTTTGACGCAGCCCGCGATTTCAAACGCGTATACACACCCGCCTGGCGCAGTTCGGCCAGCAGATGCGGGGCGAGCTGGCCGTACAAACTGCCTGCCACGGTCCCGGCAAGGGCTGATTCACCCAGCCAGCCCTCATAGTCCGACGCGGACAGCCCGTTGTCATCCAGCCATTTGCGCAGGCTGCTGCTGCTGAACAGGCCCAGCGCCTTGCGATGCGCCGACATCTGCGCCGCAAGCGCTGCACGTTTCACCGTGCGGCCGCTCTTGCCCGCTTCCTGCAAGGCCAGATGGCGCAGCATGGCGCGGGTGCGGACCCCCTCATAGCGGTCCGGGTCCAGCCTCAGCTCATCCAGCACCCGCCGGTCTTCCGCTTGCAACAGATGCGCCTCCGCCTCGATACGCCGCACCAGGGTCTGCCAGGCAAGCGTCCGCTCTAATTTCAAAGGCGGTGCTGGCAGGGCGCCGCGCTCGCCGTTCAGATAAGCCGCCATCACCGCCAGCATTTCCCGCGCATCGTCCCGCTTGGCATCCACTCGCCCGGATTTGAGCCAGGCCCTGAACCGTTCGCACCAGGGCGCAGTGTGGAAATCCGCCAGGATCAGGTCCCAGACCCTCTGCTGATAAAACCGCGCCTTGGCGGCGTTCAGCACTGCAGCCGCCTGATCCGCCTCCAGCACCGCCTCGCCTTGCGCCCGCGCAATCGTGGCCCGGATCGACACCATCGGCTCACTTAGCGGTGCAAACCCCAGCTCTGCCGGGCTGTGCAGCACCGCAACCTCGTCATCGTCGATCAGCGCGCCAGACGCGTAGGCTTCATAAATACTGCCGGCGCCGACCATTCCAAAAGCAGACAGCTCAGCCGCCCGCAACGCCCCCATGCTGGCACTGCCGAAAACCGCTATCCCCTGCTCCAGCGCCCACAGGATTTCCTTGTGCCAGACGGAGGGCACACCTTGAAAGTATCCGTCAATCAGTCCAATGGCCTTGGCGCCCTGCCGGGCAGCCCTATAGATGTCGCCCTGGCCGGCCGGGGGCAGAACCGTTGCCTCGAAATAGGCCTGCACCTCTTCTGCCCGGATGGTCGGGCCGGCAAACACAACCGCTGTCATGGCCGGGCCTGCCCGTCCGCGCGTGCCCGCGGACCCGGGATGTAATCGGGATCATCATGCGGCGCCTCCAGCCCCGGGATCACCGCGCGCACCACAGAAACCCCCAGACCCGGACGCGACAGGTCGACCGCCAAGGCCTGGCCCATGCCGGCCCCCGCCAGCTTGCCCAACAGCCAGGACAAATCCTCCTCAAAGGAGGGCGAGGAATAATCCGGGCAATCCTCGAAGCGGGCGGCTGCCGGCGAGCGCTCCAGCAGCCCGCGAACATATTGCGTGCGCCCGGCCGATGCCTGCGGCGTGAATTCCTCCGGATCCAGGTCGTCGCGGGCGCCAGAGATATAGGTCAGCCGGGTCTGTGCCGCCTCTGTCAGCGCCCGCAGCAGGGCAATGCCCCGGTCCGGATGGCAGCCGCTGCCGATCCCGATGTGCCCGGGCCGGGCGCCGTCCTCGCAGATCATGCAATGAAACGCTGCCACGCCGATGTCAGAGGTGATGTTCCAGATCCCCGCCCGCAAACCTGCCGCCTCAAACCGCTCCAGCGCTTCGCGGCAGCGCGGATCCGCAATTGCCGCGGGATCGATCCGCGGGCCTGGCGACGCGTGGTGCCACAGAGTGATCGCATCCCGTTCGATCAGTTCGCAGATGGCGTGGCACGTGGCCTCTGCCAGGCTGTTGCCTGAGGCGAGCCCGTTGGTCGTGCGCGGAAAGGCCCCCTGCCCGCCGCAAGGCCGCGCGGTATAGTCTGTGTCGACCATTTCAAGCGGCAGCCAGTGCGGCTGCCCTGAGACCAGATCCACCCCCTCCACCCACAGCATCCGGCCATGGGGATTGAAACTGCCGCCTGTGACCTGCGGCAGGCGCTCAACATCGGCGACCAGAACCTCTTGCCGCAGGTCCGCATAACTGGCCGCCCGCAGCGGCCGCATGATCCGTTCGGCGTGCCAGGTCTCGACCGCCTCCATCACACCAGAGGCCTGCGCCGCCTCCAGCGTCAGCCCCTTGCCCAGCGCCACGGCAACAGAGCGGGAATTGGGCCGCGCCACCATCACGGTGGGCAGCCCGACCCGGTCCAGGCCTGTCAGGTTGGCAATGCGGGTGATGCCCATCTCAGCAAGATGCGGCCTGACGGATGCCAGCGTCTGCGCCGGATCGCACAGCCGGTGTGTGTCCAGCACATATCCCTTTTGCTGTGCCTTGGGCATGGGTCAGGCCTCACTGTCATGACCGCTGCGGATGGGCTTCCGGCCGCAGCTTGGCGGCCCGCACGCGTTGACCAAGGATGCTGGATCGCGCGCCTTCGGTCAACAAAACAGACCAGCCAGCCGCTTGGCCGCCAAAGGGCACGTCACTAGTGCGGCTGAAAATCGAACACCGGCACAAAACTTGCCGGCGCCAGGGATTGCTCCAGGACGCCGGAGCTGAGGCTGTTCTGATCGAATATCTGGATCTTGGGGCCTGCATGTTTGGTATGCAGCTTTCCCTCGATGGCCCGCACCGCCATTTCGATCGCCAACCGCCCCTGCAGCACTGGAAGATCTGTCGGCGCTGCAATGATGCGGCCGCGTATAACCCCGCGATAGACCGCATGGGTCATGTAATCCGAAACCACCTGCACCCTGCCCTGCATCCCGCGTGCGCGCAGGACTGAGACGGCTGCTTCGGCTGCCGGTGCAGAACCGGCGATGTAATCGAGATCCCGGGCCTCATCCAGCGCCTCCTCAACCAGACGCACCTGAATTTCCCGGCCGGTGTCGCCGTATTTCGTCACAGCAACCACCGCAGAGCTGTCCTCCAGCGCCGCGCGAAAGCCCTGTTCTACAAATTTCACCCAGCCCGCTTGCTCCGGGCCCGGGAACCAGGCCACTTTCACCGGCGCGGTGCCCTTGGGGTGGCGCGCAGCGATGACCCGCCCTGCCACGGCCCCCATCTCGGTCCAGGACACCCCCACCTTGGCGGTGATCCCGGCATCGGCGATATCATTCACCGCCGCAATTACCGGAACCGTCTGCGAAATCCGCTTTACCGCGCCGGTGAGCCCGCCGAAGGACACCGTGCCAAGGATCAGCGCATCCGCACCGGCCGCCACACAGTCCTCCGCCTGACGGATCTGACGCTGCAAGTTGGGATACCCGCCGGCCTCGACCAGCTGGAAAGAGACGCCCAGCCGGTCCGCTTCGGCCACCATCCCGTAATTGACGCTCAGCCAGTAGGCATCCTTTAAGTGCGGATAGGCGACACACAGCCGCCAGGCATGAGAGGCCTTGTCTAGCGGGCGGTAGTCCGCGCCATCGTAGCCGCTGTCATAATCGAACGGCGTCCGGGGCACCTGCAGGCGCCAGGTTTCCGCAGCCGCCGGTGTGCAAAACACCGCAAGGACAAACAACCAGACTGCGTGCATAAAGCCCCCTTCCTGCCGACGACGATAGGCAGCGGGAGGTAAAAGGGAAATTCAAAATTGCACCGGAGGCGAATGCGCGCGAAAGTCCGGGGATGTTCGGAAAGCTCGGCCTCGGCGGTAAATTGAGCCTCGCATTCATCGTCATTGCGGGCCTGCCAACCCTTGCGGGCATCCTGGGCCTGGTCGAGCTGAGGACGCTCGCACACCGCCAGGCAGACGTGATCAGCCAGACCATTCCCGCCATTGCCGAGGTGCGCGGCATGGCCGAAGAAAGCACCCGCATCATCGCTATTGCACCTGAGCTGGCCGCTGTCAGCTCTCAGGCGGAACGAGAGAACCGCGCCCGCTTCCTGGCGGATCAGGTGGAGGCCCTGACCCGGCGGCTCGACGCGCTGGCGCAGGCCGGGGGGCCGGGCTCGGGACGGCTGCGGGCGACAGTCGATGATGCCGCCCGGGTGCTGCCCCTGTTGAACAACCTTGTTGAGTCCCGCATCTCGCTGCGCGAGGAGTTCAAGCTGCTGGCAGAACGTAACCTGACGGCTGCGAACGACTTGCTCAGCATGGCCGATACCCTGGTCGCCAATGCAGAGATGGGCACCACAGCGGTGATCTCCAGCCTCTACGGGCCCGGCGCGTCTCCGATAGAGGAGCAAGCCCGCACCGACACCCTGGACAAGCTGATCGAAGTCGACCTGTTCCAGCTGGGCCTGATGTTCGAGCTGCGGTCGCAAACTGCGGAAATCGGGCTGCTGATCAACCGGATCGAAGACGCTGGCAGCGAAACCGAGCTGGGTGAGATTGAGGCGTCGCTGACCAGCCGCCTGCGGATCGTCTCGCGCCGGATCAAGGCCATTCGCGACCCGGGCCGCCGCCAGCAGGCCGAAGGCCATGCCGCGCAGCTGCAAAGTGTTTCAGACAGTCAAACAGGGCTTTTCGTGCTGCGGGACCGGATTCTCGCCACCGAGCACCGCATTACTGCGCTCAAGCAGGAGCTGCAGAATACTGCGCTGCGCCTTGGCGACGAAGCCGCTGCCGTCGCCGATCAGGCGCAGGCGCGGGCAATCCGTTCGGGCAGCGCCGCCGCGTTGGAGGTGCGGCGGGCGCAGCTGCGCAACGGCTTTGCCGCTGCCGCCGGCTTTGTGCTGTCGCTGGCGGTGCTGTGGTTTTATGTGCGCGGCAGCATCACCCGCCGCCTCAACAGGCTTGCCGGCACCATGGCGGCGCTGATGCGCGGCCAGCTGGACCATCCGGTGCGGCCCCTCGGGCAGGATGAAATCGCCCGCATGGAAGGTGCCGTCGAGGTCTTCCGCCAGCAAGCCATCGAAAAGCTGGAACTGGAACGGGTGCGCGACCGCAACGAGCAGGAGCTCAGGGAACACCGCAACAACCTGCAAACCCTGGTGAATGAGCAGACCGAGCGTTTGCAGGAAGAGGTCGAAGCCCATGACGAGGCCCGCCGGAAGGCCGAAGCCGCTGACCAGGCAAAGTCTGAATTCCTCGCCATGATGAGTCACGAAATCCGCACACCGATGAATGGTGTGCTGGGGATGCTGCGCAGTTTGTCGGACGACGGCCTGCCGCCCCGCCAGATGGAACGGCTGCGGGCGGCGCTGACCTCTGGCCAGAACCTTTTGAAAATCCTGAACGACATCCTGGACTACTCCAAGATCGAAAGCGGTGCGCTGAAGCCAGAGATCACGAGCTTTTCCTTGCCCGAACTGGTGACTGACATTGTCGTGCTGCTGCGGCCCGGCGCCAATGCCAAGGGCGTCCACCTCTGGCTCGACGCGCCAGAGGATCTGCCCGGCGTGGTGCAAGGTGACGCTGCCAAGCTGCGCCAGATCCTGTTCAACCTCCTGTCCAACGCACTGAAATTCACCGATGACGGCGAAGTCATCCTGCGTGTCCGTTCCAATGGGGAAACCGGCGGGCACCACCGGCTGACCTTTGAGGTCAGCGACACCGGCCGTGGCATCTCTGATGCGGCCAAGCGCAGGGTGTTCGAGGCCTTCGAACAGGAAGACACTGACACGGCCCGCAAGTTCGGCGGCACCGGTCTGGGGCTTGCGATCAGCAGGCATTTCGCCGAGGCCATCGGCGCCCGGCTGTCGGTGGAAAGCACCAAGGGCGTGGGCTCCGTTTTCACTCTCGCCCTGGAACTGCCCCCCGGCAACCCGGCTGACCTGGCACCGGAGGAACCGCCTGCCGCTGCCGCACGGGCTGACCGCTCCTTGTCTGTTCTGGTGGTAGAGGACAATGAAATCAACCAGATGGTCGCCCGGAGCTATCTGGAGCGTATGGGCCACAGCTGCCAATGCGCTGGCAGCGCCGAGGAGGCGCTGGATCTGTTGCCCGGCCTCCCGTTTGACCTTGTGCTGATGGATGTGAACCTGCCCGGCATCAGCGGAACCGAGGCCACCCGCCGCTTGCGGGCTTCGCCCGATCCGCGGCTCGCCAAGCTGCCGGTTATCGGCATTTCGGCCCATGTTCAGGAGGAACAGATCGAAACCCATCTGCAGGCCGGAATGAACGGCTTTGTCGCCAAGCCAGTGTCACCCGAACGCCTGGCAAAAGCGCTGGACAGTGTCATGCGCGGCCATGAAGGAGCGGTCTATCTGTCCGCACGGCACGCAGACCCTGACCAGGTGGACCGCTTTGCCAGCCTACGGCAGCAAATGGAGGAAAACACTCAGGACCTCGGCGCGGCGCAAGCGCTGAGCATTGCGCGGCTGTTTGAACGCGAACTGCCGCAAAGCCTGGCCCGCATGCGCTCTGCGCTGGAAGCCCGTGATCTGGCAGCCCTGGCGAAAGACGCGCACCGCGCCAAGGGGGCGGCCGGCGCCTTCGGCCAGCTGTCGCTGGAAGCCCTTCTGTCAGACCTTGAGACACGGGCCGGAAACGGCGACCTGTCCGGAGCCAAGGATCAGCTGGACGCATTGAACCGGCTGGCGCCGCAAGTCTTGGATGCCTTGGAAGCTGCCCTGCGCGGCTGCGAAGATCTCAGGCCAAAGGCGCCGTGAACACATAGCCCTCGCCATGAACGGTCGTGATCAGCCGCGGGTTGGCCGGATCGTCTTCCAGCTTGCCGCGCAGGCGCCGGATCAGAACATCCACCGTGCGCGGGCTGCCGCCGTACTGCCGGTGGGTGACCCGGTTCATCAGGGCATCGCGCGACGCGACCTCGCCCGCCCGGCTGACCAGCATATCCAGCACTTCGAACTCGGCCCGGGTCAGCGGGATGCTGCCGCCCCCGGCGGTCTGCAAATGCCGCGCCGCCACATCGAATTGGAACTTGCCGAACTTGTAGATCCGCCGGGACAGACGCCGGATATCCTCTGTCCGCCGCAGCAGATTCTTGAGCCGCGCGAGCAATTCGCGCCGGTTAAACGGCTTGCAGACGTAATCATCCGCACCAAGCTCCAGTCCCACAATCCGGTCGATCTCATCATCGCGGCCGGTTACCAGAATGATCCCCATCTCGGACTTGGCACGCTGCTCGCGTGTGATCTGCAGCCCGTCCTTGCCCGGCAGGTTGATATCGACCAGCAGCAGATCAACCTCCTGCTCCTCAAGAACTTTCTCCGCCTCTGCAGCGGTTTCTGCCTGCGAAACAGCATATCCCTGCGCATCCAGATAACTGGCGAGGGTGGCCCGCGTGACCGGCTCGTCCTCGATGATCAGAATATGCGCCATGACTGCGGTGCCCTTCACAGAACTTTCCCACCGGTTAACAAATTTTAACAAAACACGCCAGCCTGTTCATCCCGCCGGGCTGACCTGTTCACATCCGCGCCCTAGCCTCCCTCCCCGAAAGCTAGGCTTTCAGACCGAAAAAAGGCTCAGGCCATCAGGACCCGGGCCGCGACAACAGGGAGACACACATGAAATACCGGCAGCATCTATTGGCCAGCGCAGCGACCATTGCCATGGCGGCCCCGATGGCGATGGCAGAGGACTCCCCGGACCCGATCATAATCCCAGTCCACAACTGGTCCAGCCAGATCGTGATGAGCCACGTTGTCGGCCAGATCTTCGAATCGATGGGCAACAATGTCGAATATGTCTCGACCGACAGCCAGGCGGTTTATGAATCGGTGCGCCTGGGCGACGTCACGCTGGAGCTGGAGGTCTGGGAAGGCGCCTTTGGCAAATCCTTCAACGAGGCGCTGGCCAAGGGCGGCCTGCATGACGCTGGCGACCACAACGCCGTCACCCGCGAGGACTGGTGGTATCCGGCCTGGACCAAGGAGGCCTGCCCCGGCCTGCCGGACTGGAAAGCGCTGAACGGCTGCGCCGCCATCTTTGCCACGCCCGAGACCGGCGACAAGGGACGCTTTCTGGGCGGCCCCGTCGACTGGCTCAAGCATGACGCAGAGCGGGTTGAGGCGCTGGACATGAACTTCACCGTGGTGAATGCGGGCTCGGCATCGGCGCTCTGGGCCGAAGTGGCCGCGGCGGAGAAAACCAAGCGGCCGGTGGTAATCTTCAACTGGACCCCGAACTTTGCCGAGGCCGTTTGGCCGGGCGAGTTTGTCGAGTTTCCGGCCTGGGAAGACGGCTGTGACAAGGACCCGTCCGTCGGCCCGAACCCCGAGGCCACCTACGACTGCGGCAACCCGGCGAACGGCTATCTGAAGAAGGCCGCCTGGGACGGCATGAAGGACAAGTGGCCCGCAGCCTATGAGACGCTGACCCAGATCAGCTTCACAAACCCGCAGATCGCCGAGATGGCCAAGCTGGTCGACATCGACGAGATGGAACCGGAGGACGCGGCGGCCGAGTGGCTGGAGGCCCATGAGGACCTCTGGAAGCCCTGGACCGGTTCCTGATTTCTGCACGTCCCGCCAACCAGCCGGGGCGGTCCCCTGCCCCGGTGCCCATGCCAATGAAAGTTTAGCCATGACCGCCGCCACCCCCGTCATTTCCTGCAAAAACGTCTGGAAGCTTTTTGGCGCAAATCCGGAACAGTATCTAAAGTCGCTGACCGGCAACCCGAGCTTTGATGAAATCCGCCAGGCCGGCTACATCGCCGCCGTGCGTGACGTCTCCCTGGACATTGCCAAGGGCGAGATGCTGGTGATCATGGGGCTGTCCGGCTCCGGCAAATCGACCTTCGTGCGCTGCCTGTCGCGGCTCATCGGCATTACTGGCGGCGAAGTCCGGGTCGAGGGCCAGAACATCGGCGGGATGTCCGAAAAGGAACTGATCCATCTGCGCCGCAACAAGATGGGCATGGTGTTCCAAAGCTTTGGCCTGCTGCCCCACCGCACGGTTCTGGACAACGTCGCCTTTCCGCTGGAGATGCGCGGCCAGGACCGCCACGAACGCCGTGCCCGTGCTTTGGAAGTGATCGAACTGGTCGGCCTCTCGGGCCGTGAAGACTATTTCCCGCGGGAACTCTCAGGCGGCCAGCAACAGAGGGTCGGTATCGCCCGCAGCCTGGCAATTGAACCTGACATATGGTTCCTCGACGAGCCTTTCTCTGCCTTGGACCCGCTGATCCGCCGCGAAATGCAGGACGAATTCCTGCGGCTGCAAGAGATGCTGGGCAAGACCATCGTCTTCATCACCCATGATTTCGACGAGGCGCTGCGCCTCGCCGACCGCATCGCCATCATGAAGGACGGCGTGGTCGAGCAATGCGATACTCCTGACCAGATCGTGCTGAACCCGGCCACCGACTATGTCGCCAAGTTTACAAAGGAAATCGAGAAGTCCCGCGTTGTCCATGCCGGTGTGCTGGCGCGCGAGGTGAACGGCCACCGCCTGACCGGCTCCGCCGTGGGCGAGAAACAGACCATCGCGGAACTGGCCCGCCTGCTGGTCACTGACAGCCGGGATTACCTGCCTGTTGCCAGCTCCTCAGGCAGCCTGATCGGCGCCCTGAACCGCCAGGAGGCGCTAGACGTGCTTCTGGGAGAGGCGTCATGACCGACCAGACAATGATACTTGCCGGCAAATCCCACACCTGGACACGCGCCAAAACCGGCTGGGCGGTATTTTCCGCGGCTTGCCTGCTGGCTGTGGCAAACTCCGTCCTGCCCGCCGGGCTGGTGCGGCCGCCAGAATGGTTGATCCTGCCCTTCGCGGACTGGATCAACGCAATCTTCGCCTTCCTGCGGGATGATCTGGGCCTCCTCCATTTGACCCGCGCCTTCGCGGATGGCGTGGAATGGCTGCTCGATGTGACCGCCAACCTGCTGTACGGCAAAAACCGCTGGCCCCGCATCGGCCCCGTTCCCTGGACCGTGATTGCCAGCATCGGCTTTGTCACCGGCTATGCCCTGCAAGGCTGGCGGCTGTCGCTGCTCACCGGCGGCACCTTTGTCTGGATCGCGGTCATGGGGCAGTGGAAATGGGCGATGGAGACCCTGTCCGTAATTGTCGTCGCCGCCCCCTTCTCAATCCTGTTCGGCCTGATCATGGGCATCCTCGCCTGGCGCTCCAAGTCCTTTGAGCGGATCCTGAACCCGGTCCTCAATATCGCACAAAGCCTGCCGCATTTCGCCTATATGATCCCGGTTGTGGTCTTCATCGGCGTCGGCCCCAAGGCAGGCGCCATCGTCACCATCATCTTCTCGGTGCCGCCAATGATCCGCATGTCCCTGCTGGGCCTGCGCAAGGTCCCGCATGAGGTGATCGAAAGCGGCCACATGTGCGGCTCGACCCGCTGGCAGCTCTTGCGCCATGTGCGGATTCCAACGGCGCGAACCGAAATCCTGGTCGGTGTGAACCAGGTGATCATGCAGTGCCTCGCAATGGTGGTTCTTGCCAGCTTCATCGGCATGCCGGGCCTGGGCCAAAAGCTGCTGCAGCTGCTGCAAGCACTGAAAATCGGCCGCTCGGTCGAGATCGGCATCACCATCGTGCTGCTGGCCGTCATGCTCGACCGCTGCACCAAGGCCTGGGCCACCAAACAGCCCGAGCATTTCGAGAAGGGCACCTCATTTGCTGTCCGCAACAAATTCCTGCTGCTGGGAACCGGCCTGTCGATCGCCTGCCTTGTGCTGGCGCAGTTCGTCCCGCTGATGGACCAGATCGGCCGCCGTGATGCTTTCACCATCTCCCAGCCGATTGACGCTGTGGCGGACTGGTTCATCGTGCTGATCGACCCGGTCACCCAATGGCTGCGCTGGTTCCTGATCACCTGGGTGCTGATTCCGATCCGCGATGCCTTCCTGTGGATGCCCTATGCCGCGGTGCTGGCGCTGCTGGCCGCAGTTGGCTGGGCCATTGGCGGCCTGCGCTCGGCGCTGGTGTGCCTTGCCTTCTTCGGCCTCATCGCCATGTCCGGCTGGTGGGACCGTGCGATGATCACGGTTTACACTGTCGTGGTCGCTGTCTCGATTGCCGCCGTGCTGGGCTTTCCGCTCGGCATCTGGGGATCGTTTCACGAAAAACGGGCGGACATCGCCCTTCTGATCTGCGACACGCTGCAGACCTTTCCCAGCTTCATCTACCTGATCCCGGTGGTCATGCTGTTCGGAGTGAACGATGTGGCAGTCATCGGCGCCGTGGTCCTCTTCGCCGCCGTGCCGCTGGTGCGCTACACCATCGAAGGGCTGCGGCAGGTGCCGGAAACCCTGATAGAGGCCGCCGGCATGTCCGGCGCCACCCGGCTGCAGACCCTGTGGAAAGTCCGCCTGCCGATGGCCCTGCCAACCATCATGGTCGGGGTCAACCAGTCGGTCATGTTCTCGCTGTTTATGGTTATCATCGCCGCCTTCATCGGCACCCAGGACCTGGGCCAGGAAATGCAGCGCGCGCTATCCTCCACCGATGTCGGCAAGGGCCTGATGCTGGGCCTCGCCGTCGCCTTTATGGGGCTGATGGTGGATCACCTTGTCACCACCTGGGCCAAGTCCAGGAAAGACGCGCTGGGGCTGGAGTGAAACTGCAACCATCCATTCCAGCGGCTTAGGCCCCGCCCCGTTTACCCGCATAGGCTGTCTGCTGTTTCCAGGCTTCTCCATGGCCCGCCTGACCTCGGCAAAATAGCCGCTGCGTGCCGGCGACTAAATCGCCGGGGCCGCAGATTTTTGCCTGGGTTCCGATAACGGCAAACTCATGGGCCACTTCAATAGCATCCGGCCGTGTTGCCTCCTTGGACGACCGGTGGACGTATCTCCCAGCAAGGGGTCTCGGAAGCGGATCTAGTAGTAGGGGCGGTGCAGTGTCTTGCAGATCGACAGCACCTTGCGGAAGTGTTTGGTCGTTGTAACTCGACTTTCGGAATCTTTGGCCAAACCGAGCCCATTTGAGAAGTGTATAACTTTTAGAGTCGGCTCCGATGATCATCAACGGGCGAAATTCTTCAGTTATATTATGTAGTAATGGTGCCCGGGGGCGGAATCGAACCACCGACACGAGGATTTTCAATCCACTGCTCTACCCCTGAGCTACCCGGGCACGGGAAGGCTGATCGCCTTGGGTGGAGGCCTTCTATGCCGAGGGCGCGGCGGTGTCCAGAGGGTTTTTCAAAGAAAATTGCTAATGACGCGTCTGCTGCGTCTTTTCTTCGGGTGCCAGTGCGCGCTCTGCTTCTTCCAAAGCGTTTTCAATGTCTTCCGGATCCTGGCTGGGCACCGAGTAGGCGCCGGTCAGCCACTTCCCAAGGTCGATATCGGCACAGCGTTTGGAGCAGAACGGCCGAAAGCTCTTTTGCGATTCCCCGCCGCAAATCGGACAGCTCATTTCAGCACCTCACTCAGGGCAATGCGACCGCGTTTGCGCTGCAGTTCGTAGTGGCCAAGGCTGGTCCAGCCGGCCAGAACCGTTTCCTCGGAATCGGCCCGGAAGGCGGCCCGCAGCGCGGTCTCGAACCCGCGGCGGTCCTTTTTGGGCATCGGCGCCAGGTCCAGCACGATCTGGCCGCCCAGACCCCTGACGCGCAGGGCACGCGGCAAGGCCTTGGCGGCCGCCATATTTGCCTTCACACCTGCCGCCAGCGAGGTGTCGGACCCGGTGTTCACATCCACCGCGACCAGGGCGCGGGTGGGCTCGATAAACAGGGAACCGCCGCCGGGCAGCGGCTCGCGGATACCCCGGGCAATGTCCAGCGCATCCAGAACGCCCTGGCGCTCAAATCCGCCCGGATCCCGTTCGATATCCGCGGGCTCGACCCAGTCCCGCCAGGCCAGCAGATGCGGAGTGTCGCCTTCGGACAGCACTTCCGCTTCGGCTCCTTCATCCTGCATCACCTGAGCCGCCATAGCTGCCATAGCCGCGACATCCTCGGCGATCTCTTCGCGGTCCGCCCCGGCGCAGGCAGAGCGCAGGATCAGGCCATAGCCCGTGTCCCCCATTTCCTCATGGGCGATTTCCAGCAGGCGGTCGCGCTCTTCCTCGTCGCGGATGCTGCGCGAGATGTTCAGACCCGGGGCCTCCGGCGTCACGATCGCATAGCGGCTCTTGAACAGCAGCTTCTGGGTGACCGGGATCGCCTTGCCCGGCTCGGCATAGCCGGAGACCTGCACCAGGATCATCTGGCCCGGCGCCAGCCCCTTGACCTGGCGCAGGAAGGCCGGGCCGTCGGGCGTGGTCAGGAACATGCCGCCCTGCCCCTTAACCGGCCGGTCGGCGCGGGCGCGGTAGATGGTGCCGGGCGCAGGCGCATCGCTTTCGATCAGGAAATCTTCCAGTTTGCCATCCACCATCAGCGCGGCGGCTTCACGGTCCTGGATGTGGTCGAGAATAACGGTGCGGCCCTTCATGCGGCAGCCTCCTGATACAGCGGCAGCCCGGCGGCGCGCAGAAGATTGGCAGTTTCTGACAGCGGCAGCCCGACGATACCGGTGAAGGAGCCGCTGATCCACGGAATGAAGGCCCCGGCGGGCCCCTGGATGGCATAGGCGCCGGCCTTGCCTTCCCAATCGCCTGTGGCGAGGTAGGCATTCAGCTCCTCGTCAGACAGGTTTTTCATTTTCACCTGGCTCACCACGTCTTTTTCCCAGATCCGGTCCCCGCGGCGCACGGCGACGGCAGTGATGACCCGGTGGCGGCGGCCCGACAAGGCGATAAGGAACGCGGCCGCTTCTCCTGCATCGCGCGGCTTGCCAAGGATGCGGCGGCCCAGGGCGACGGTGGTGTCGGCACACAGGACAATATCGTCCGTCCCCGCGGGGACAGCCTGCGTTTTTTCCCGCGTCACCCGGGCGCAATAGTCGCGCGGCAGCTCGCCTTTCAGCGGCGTCTCGTCGATTTCCGGCGGGCGCACAGCGTCAGGATGCACGCCTAACTGCGCCAGAAGCTGCAGCCGCCGCGGACTGCCCGATCCCAGAATGAATGCCATGCATTGGCCCTCTTGACTGTTCGCGCCTGTCATACGGTGATTTCCGGCCGCGGAAAAGCGCACTGGCCCGCTTCCTGTTGCCTAAAATATCCCCGCCGGAGGCCGCGGCTGCATAGCCGCTTCAAAAACAAAAGCCCGGCGCGATGCCGGGCTTTGATTGTCTTGGCAGATCAACGACTTACTTGAAGCGGTAGTTGATCCGGCCCTTGGTGAGGTCATAGGGTGTCATTTCCACCTGGACCCGGTCGCCGGCCAGAACACGGATGCGGTTCTTGCGCATCTTGCCTGCCGTATGCGCGATGATTTCATGGCCGTTTTCCAGCTCGACCCGAAACGTCGCGTTAGGCAGGAGTTCCTTCACGACACCGGGAAATTCGAGCGTATCTTCCTTGGCCATGTTGTCTCCATCATTGGGTTAACCCGCAAACTGCGGGACGTGCGCTTAAATGGGGGCATTTTCCCAATATTTCAAGGCCTCAATCAGGATAACACGGCTTTTGTGACTGATTTCACCCGCGGCATCTGCTCCTCCCAATGCAGCCGGTTCAGCACCCCGCCATCGGCCCGCACATGGGCAATTGTGTCCAGATCAGCCTCGCCGTAGGTCCAGCCCGGCTGATTGAGCACGCCCTCGGCGAGCACCCCGGTTCCGGGGAACCCTTTGTCCGGCGGGCCGAAAATGCCGCCCATTCCGGTATTCGTATCCACCGCCTCGGACCACGGGTTGTTGCCCACGACGGAGGCCATTGCGGTCACGCACTGGTTTTCCAGCGCCCGCGCCATCGCGCCGATGCGCACCCGCCAGTATCCGGCCAGCGCCTCGGTGCAGGAAGGGACGAGAATCACATCCGCCTCCGCCAGGGCGCGGCCCAGCAGCGGGAACTCGCTGTCATAGCAGATCAGCACACCGATTCTGCCCAAACTGGTCTCGAAGATCTTGAGCGGGCCGCCCCCAGCGATGCCCCACGGCGCGCGCTCGAACCGGGTCATGATCTGCTTGTCCTGGTGATCGCGGCTGCCGCCGGGCGTGTAGAATTCCGCCCGGTTCACCGGCTGGTCCAGCCCGCTGTTCACGGGCGCAGATGCGCCCAGGATGTGCACCCCGTACTCAGCGGCCAGCCTCAGGTGCAGCGCCGCCGCATCCTCCATCTTTTCCGAGACCGAATTGATCGACTGCGCCAGATCGCCTGCAACCGCAGCCCCGTCCAGCGTCGAAAGCTCCATTGCGCCGTATTCCGGGAACACCAGCAGTTCGGCGCCGTTCCCGGCGGCCTCTGCCACCCAGGCGGCCAGCTTGTCTTCGTACTGCGCCCAACTGTCGAGCCAGTCGAGCGGGTAAGCGGCAGTGGCGATTTTCATCCTGTCTTCCCTTTGTGCAATTCCTGCTGTGCAGATAGGCCCGGCTGCTTTTGAGGGTCTTCGAAAACGGGGGGTGCCTTCCGTACACTCCCTGTGCACCCCCTGTGCACCCCTCTTACAGCGGACCGGCAGAAGGCTCTCCGGCCAAACCGGGCCGGCAGTGCTGCAAATCCCGGATCCAGAATTGCAGCGGCTTCTTCGTTTCTTCCGCCTGATCGACGTCCTTCCATGAGAAATGCGCGATGGCGCCAGCCAGGGGCTGGTAGCCGCGCTTGCGCCAAAACGGGTCCAGCGGCGCGTAATCCGCCGGGCGCAGCGGATGGTCCGCCGGACGCTGCACGCCGCAAAACGCGCATTTGCGGAAACCGTGCTTGCGCGCGTGCGCCTCTCGCGCGTCAAAGAAACCGTGGCCGGCACCCTGCCCGCGGTACTCCGGCAGCAGCACAGATTCGGCGCAGTAGAAGACGTCCTCCAGCTCAATGCCAGTGCCCTCAAAGGCTGCCGCGAAATCATCCGCGTGATCAGCCAGCGGCGCGCCGGTGGAGGCGCCGACCAGCGCATCGCCGTCGAAAGCGCCGACCACAACGGCGCGGTCACTGTCGCGGTAGCTTTGCAGATATGCGCGCTCATAGGCCAGATCGCCGTCATAGAGATACGGCCAGGCCCGGAACACCTTGATCCGCAGGCCCGCCACGTCGTCCAGCGCGGCCTCCAGCGCCGCGCCGGTCATCGCTTCGACCCGGAGTGTCATCCGGCGGAGACCTGGGCGATCCAGTCCGCCAGGTTGTAATAGGTGGTGACGCGGGAAATCTTGCCGTCCTTCAGCTCAAAGAACGACCCGCCCGGCAGGCGGTAGGTCTGGCCCTTGGCTTCCGGCAGGCCTTCGTCGGTCACCAGATAGGTGCCGTTGACGATGAATTCCGCCGCCGCGCGGGTGCCGTCGTCGCTGGAAAAGATCACCAAATCGGTCAGTTCTTCCTTGTAGCAGCGGCTCATATGGGCGCAGAATTCCGCGAATTTCTCTTTGCCCGCGCGGATCTGCCCTTCGTTCACATGGTGGGCAATCTGGTCGTCCAGGCAGTCCAGCATGGCACCGGTGTCGCCTGCATTGAAGGCTTCGAAATAGCGCGCGATGGTGTCGGTCATGTTCTCTCCGTCGGTTCGCCCCAGCGGTTTTTCAGATGCTGGATGATTTGATCCCGTGTTTGACGGTAGATATCTAGCTTGGCTTCGCGGGTCTCGCCGAGCCCGGTTGGGTCCATAATCGGCCAATATTCGACATCGAGGTGAAAAAAACGGGTCAGTTCCAGCGCCCGGCGCTGGCTGGCGGGCGACAGCGCCACCACCAGGTCAAACGACGACAGATCATCGCCCCAGCGCTCCATCTCGTCAAAGGAGCGCGAGCGGTGGCGCGACAGCTCGACATCTATTTCCTGGCAGACCGCGATGGAGAAGCCGTCGATTTCCATGTCGTTCTTGACGCCGGCCGACTGCACATAAGTGCCGGTGCCATAGAATTTCTTCATGATGCCCTCCGCCATCGGAGAGCGGACCGAATTGTGGTCGCAACAGAACAGAACGGACTGCGGCAGCTCCTTCACCCGTCAGCCTCCGAAATGCAGAACGCAGATCAGGGTGAATAGGCGGCGGGCGGTATCCGTGTCGACCTCGGCCTTGCCCTCCAGCCGCTCCTGCAGCACCCGGCTGCCTTCGTTGTGGATGCCGCGCCGGGCCATGTCGATGGTCTCGATCTGGCTTGGCGGCATGGTCTTCACCGCGGTGAAATAGCTCTCGCAGATCTGGTAGTAGTCTTTCACCACCTGCCGGAAGGGCGACAGCGACAGGTGGAATTCCGCAGCCTTCTCACCTGCTTCGGTATTGATGTCGAACACCAGCCGCTTGTCGCGGATTGCCAGGCCCAGATGGTACGGGCCTTCAGGCAGATCGCGGTCCTCGCGGGACGGCAGGGTAAAGCTGTTTTCTTCGATCAGGTCATAGATCGCCACCTTGCGCTCCTGCTCGATCTCAGGGGTCGGAGGCGGCAGGTTGCGGTCGTCCAGTTCGATGTGGCTGATGCGGCTCATGGGTCTTTGTCTCTATATGCGCTAAGGCGTCCGGCCATGAGTATCGCACCGGCGCGCCTTGGGCAATGCAGCAGCAGGCGTCACAGCAAGGGTGGTATGCGGCAGCGCTTGACAGACAGCGTCCGCCTGCCCAGCCTGCCCCGTGCAGGAGACAGGACCATGACAGCGTTTGAACAGTTTTCCCTCGCAGGCCAGCGCGCGCTGGTGACCGGATCGACCGATGGGCTGGGCTTTGCCGCCGCCCGGCTGCTCGCCAGGGCAGGCGCCGAGGTCTGGATCAACGGCCGCAGAGAGGAGCGGGTGGCAGCGGCCGCGGCCCGGATGCCCGGCACCGCCCGCCCGCTGGTTCTGGATGTGGCAAATGAAGAGGCTTGCGTTGCGGCGATGGAAGACATCGCGGCGGCAGGCGGGCTCGATATCCTGGTCAATAACGTCGGCCAGCGCGACCGCCGCAGCCTGCCGGAGTTCTCCCGCGCCGATCTGCAGGCGCTGTGGGAGGTCGATCTGGTCTCGCCCTTCCGCCTGAGCCAGCTGGCAGCGGCGCAGATGGCCCCCAAGGGATATGGCCGCATCATCAATATCTCTTCGATCGCGGGCCTGATCGCGCAGGCGCGCGACGCCGCCTACACCACCGCCAAGGCCGGTATCAACGGTATGACCAGGGCGCTGGCGGCAGAGCTGGGGCCGATGGGCATCACCGTGAATGCAATCGCCCCGGGGTTCTTCAAGACCGCGCCGAACATGGCCGCGGCGGCGGATCCGGCGATTGCGGACAAGCTCAAGGCCGCCACGTCACTCGGCCGCTGGGGCGTGCCTGAGGAGCTGGCGCCCGCCGTTCTGTTCCTCGCCTCCCCTGCCGCGTCTTACATCACCGGACAGGTGCTGGCGGTGGATGGCGGCTATACCGCGCACTACTGAGTGCTGCGTCATTTCTCCGGGAAAAATGACTTGCGGCCTCCGGCGGGGATATTTGGGGCCAGATGAAGCAACGGATCATTAACCAAACTTGGCCACCCTCGTCCCGCGGTACAGGCGGGGACGCCGATGACCGCGCCAGGTGAAGCGCCCCGACAGGCCCGGGGCGCGGATCCCTTTTCATCTGGCCGGAAATATCCCGGGGTGAATGCGCGGCACGCGCAGAGGGGCAGCGCCCCTCCGGCCCTTACCCGTTCAGCGCATCCAGACGTGCGGTGACCGACAGACCGTGCGCCTCCAGGCTTTCGCTTTGCGCCAGCACTTCGGCCGCCGGGCCAATGGCGCGCAGCGCATCCGGTGTCATCTGGCTGAGCGTGGTGCGCTTGAGGAAATCCAGAACCGACAGGCCGGAGGAGAACCGCGCCGAGCGCGCGGTCGGCAGCACGTGGTTCGGGCCACCCACATAGTCGCCAATGGCTTCGGGCGTGTACTGGCCAAGGAAGATGGCGCCCGCGTGAACCGTCTGTTCGCTGAGCGCAACCGGGTCGGCAACGCAAAGCTCCAGGTGCTCCGGCGCGATGCGGTTGGACAGCGCCGCCGCCTCACCCAGATCCTGCACGGTGATCACCGCCCCGAAATCGCGCCAGGAGGCGCCGGCAATGGCGCGGCGCTCCAGCGTCTCCAGGCGTTTCTCCACCGCCTCCGCCACCGCGCGGCCAAAGCCTTCGTCGTCGGTGATCAGGATCGACTGTGCACTTTCGTCGTGTTCGGCCTGGCTCATCAGGTCCAGCGCGATCCAGTCCGGGTTGTTGTCCTTGTCCGCGATCACCAGGATCTCCGAGGGGCCTGCAATCATGTCGATGCCGACCTTGCCGAACACCCGCCGCTTGGCCGCCGCGACAAAGGCGTTGCCGGGGCCGGTGATCTTGTCCACCGGTGCGATGGTTTCGGTGCCATAGGCCAGCGCCGCGACGGCCTGCGCACCGCCAACGCGGTAGATTTCATCGACTCCGGCAATCCGTGCCGCCAGCAGCACCAGCGGGTTGATCTGACCGTCCGGCGTTGGCACCGTGACCGCCAGCCGTCCGACACCGGCCACCTTGGCCGGGATGGCGTTCATCAGCACCGATGACGGGTAGGACGCAAGCCCGCCCGGCACGTAAAGCCCCGCAGCCGACACTGCCGACCAGCGCCAGCCCAGCGTTGCGCCGGCCTCATCCGTCCACTGCGCATCCTGCGGCATCTGGCGCGCGTGATAGGCGCGGATGCGGTCTGCCGCCAGCTCCAGTGCGGCGCGTTCTTCGGGGGAGACTTCGGCAATGGCCGCATCAACGTCCGCTTCGGTGATGCGCAGCTGCGCGGGCGCCAGGTCCAGCCGGTCGAATTTGGCCGTCAGCTCCACCAGCGCCGTATCGCCGCGGGCGCGCACGTCCGCGATGATCCCGGCCACGATGGCGTCCACATCCGGGCTGTCCTCGCGCTTGGCGCCCAGCAGCGCCGTGAAGGATGCTTCGAAATCGGTGTCACGGGTGTTCAGAAACTGCGGCATCGGGATCTCCTTTGCCCTCGCATAGCTGCATGACCGGGCAGTCTCAAGATCTATGGGCTCAAGAAGCATGGGCGCGCGCGGCGCAAATGGACGCAATCGCGGGGCGCCGCCCCCTTTTGGACCGGTGGCCAATGCCCCCGGACCGCCAGTCCGGTTGCGCTGCCTTACTGCAAAGGCCCGGAAGAGGCCGGGCTTGTTTTGCGCTGTTCAGGATTTGTGATCCGGTGCCTTCCCCGAGGGGGCACGGTAGGGCCGGGTCACGTCGCGCAGGGAGACTTCCAGCGCCTCGACCGACAACCGGATCGCCCCGTCGCCCGCCAGTGTGAGCAGCACATGCCCGGTGCCGTCCTCGCCGGGTTCGAAACTGACGGCAAGAAGGGACAGCACCAGATCCTTGTCCTTGCGGTCGACCCCTTGCGAGGCCACCCGCAGCACATTGTCCACCACCAGCAGCGACTGCACCCGTTCATAGGCGCGGCCGCGGCGTTCGGCGGCATCCCGGTCCTCCCAGCGGAAGCGGTTCAGCAGCAGGGCAAAGCGGCGCTGCGAGGCGCGCCAGCTCATTTCGGTTGCCGGGAAAACAGCATCCTGGATCAGCGAGGAGATGACCTTGAGGTCCTCTTCCTCCAGGGCGCCCAGATTCAGCGGAACCTCGCGGCCGTCCTCGAAACTTGCATCCGCCATCACTGCTCCTTGATCCGTTCGATTTTGGCGCCGACGCCGGACAGCTTGCGCACCACATGCTCATAGCCGCGGTCCAGGTGGTAGACACGGCTCACCTTGGTTTCGCCTTCTGCGGCCATGCCAGCCAGAATCAGCGAGACCGAAGCCCGCAGGTCGGTGGCCATAACGGGCGCGCCTTTCAGTTTCTCGACGCCGGTTACCGTGGCATGGCCGCCATGCACCTCGATCTGCGCCCCCATACGCACCAGTTCCGGGGCGTGCATAAAGCGGTTTTCAAAGATCTTCTCTTCCAGCACCGAGGTGCCTTCGGCGGTGCACATCAGCGCCATCATCTGCGCCTGCAGGTCGGTCGGGAAACCGGGGAAAGGTTCGGTCACCACGTCCACCGCCCGGACCCGGCCGTTCTTGCGGCTGACGGTCAGGCTGTTTTCATTTTCGGTGATCTCGATGCCGGCCATCTCCAGTTTGTCGCAGAAGCTTTCCAGCAGGCTGCGGCGGCCGCCCAGCAGTTCGACCTCGCCGCCGCAAATCGCGGGGGCCAGCATATAGGTGCCAAGCTCGATCCGGTCGGTGACCACCTGGTGAGTTGCGCCATGCAGCCGGTCAACGCCCTGAATGGTGATGTCCGGGCTGCCGTCGCCCTCGATCTGTGCGCCCATTTTGCGCAGGCAGTCCGCCAGGTCGACGATCTCAGGCTCGCGTGCCGCGTTCTTGATGACTGTGGTGCCCTTGGCAAGCGTGGCCGCCATCATGATGTTTTCGGTGGCGCCGACCGAGGCAAAACTCAGCTCGACCACCGCGCCCTTGAGGCCGCCCGGCGCCTTGGCGTGCAGATAGCCGTCTTTCAGCTCGATCTCAGCGCCTAGCGCCTCAAGTCCGTGGATGTGCAGATCCATCGGCCGCGCGCCGATGGCGCAGCCGCCCGGCAGCGACACCACGGCCTGGCCCAGACGGGCCAGCATCGGGCCCAGCACCAGGTTGGAAGCCCGCATTTTCCGCACGATTTCATAATCGGCGACATGGCTTGTCAGGTCATGGCTCGACATCGCCAGCACCTGGCCGTCCTGCAGGCTGGACACTTCGGCCCCCAGGGACTGCAGCAGCAGGGTCATCGTCTTGATGTCGCTGAGCCGCGGCGCATTGGTAAGCGTCAGCGGCTCGTCGCTGAGCAGCGTCGCCGGCATGAGGGTCAGGCAGGCATTTTTGGCGCCCGCGATCGGGATCTGCCCGTTCAGCGGGCCATTGCCCGTTACCAGAATCGAATCCATCTGCTCTTACTCTCCGCTCTTACCTGTGTCCTGGTCCTGCTTATCAGCCCGCGCCTTGGCCTGGGCCTTGCGCCGGGCCATGTTGGCCTTGAGCGCGGCCTTCAGCCGGTCTTCTCGGGAGGCCGCAGATCCGTCGTTTTTCGGTGTTTTCTTCTCTGCCATAGAACTTCTGTAACTTAGTGCGAAAAAACCGTCCAGAATGCTCTTGCACCCCCCCGCGTTTATGCCTAAAAGCCCCCTCACCGGCGCTGCTGTAGCTCAGAGGTAGAGCACTCCCTTGGTAAGGGAGAGGTCGAGAGTTCAATTCTCTCCAGCAGCACCATCTTCCAAAATATCAGTGTTTTCAAAGGCTTGGACATGGGCCGAGTGCTTTTGATGCCGCTTTCGCATGCAAACGGCCATCGCCTGCAGGCTTGATATCCTGAAAATAAAGAAATTTCGCGCCGCGTGCGCCGTTGGCAGCCTGCCGGGCGGTTTTCAGCCGGAACCGGGCTGGCGGCGGCACAGCTGCACCCGGCCCGGCAGATTCGCAGCTGCGGGCGCAGGAAGGCGGCGGAATTCGGCTGAGCCTGAGCGAATCGCCGCATCGGCGGAGTCCGCAAATAAAACTGAAACGGCCTTTTTGCGGCCCCCGCCGCGGAGAGATGCCGCAAATCAGGGGCTCCGGCACCCGAATTAACGCTGCGGAAACGAATCCCTCTGAGTGTTTCTCACATCAACCGCCACCCGGCTGGCACAGCCCGCCGCTGCACTCTGGCTGCCGGGCAGACCGAAATGCTGATGGGAGCTGCACACTGATGACCCGACTGTCCAAATTCTGGGGCAATATGCGGCTGGGCCGCAAGCTGCCGCTGTCCATCGCCGCGCCGACAATCCTGCTGACGCTCGCTTCGGGCTTTTTCTTTGCCTGGGAAGCCGGGCAAGCGCTGAAGGCCAACCGCGAAGCCGCCTTTGCAACGCTGCTGGAGGAACGCAAGGAAGCCCTGGAATCCTGGGTGGCGGACCTGCGCTCACAGACCCGGACGCTGGTTGCCAGCAAGGCGGTGGAAACGGCGCTGCGGGATTTCTCCAACGGCTTCTACTCTCTGGGCGAGAATCCCGGAGGTTACCTGCGCGCTGCATATGCCGACGGCAACCCCAACCCCGCCGGGGAGCGTTATAGACTGCTGGACGCCAAGGACAAATCGGCCTGGTCGATCCGCCACAAGATGAACCATACCGGTTTTGTCACGTTCTTGGAGGAACAGGGGTTTCTTGACGCCTATCTTTTGGATGTTCAGGGCAACATGGTCTATTCGGTTCAAAAGAATGCCGATTTTGCACTGAATTACCTGGATGGGCCTTACAAGGACAGCGGTCTGGGCCAAGCCTTCCAAACGGCGCTGGAGCTGGAACAGGGCGATGTGTTCCTGTCGGAAATGGCCGCTTATGAGGCAGGCGGCGGTGCTGCCGCCATGTTCCTGTCCTCGCCGGTCTTCAAAAAGGGCGCGATCATGGGGGCCCTGGTCCTGAGGGTGCCTGTGAACGAAATCGCGGGGATTCTGTCACATTCCGCGCTGCTGGGGGACACCGGCCAGGCCTATCTGGTGCGCGGTGATGGCGTTGCCTTGACTGCATCCAGCCGCCCTGGCGGCCATCAGATCCTGTCGCAGCTGCCTCAGCTGCAGCAGATCGGCGCCGCGATCGGCGGCCGGGAAAGCACGTTTTCCGGCACGCCGGGGCTGTCCGGCCAGCCGGTTGAGGCGATGGCCGGCCGCGTCGGCCTGGACGACCGGACTTGGGGGATCGTGCTGGAAGTCGACAGTGCCGAGGCATTGGCTGCGCAGAAAAGCCTGGTCAATGCCGCCATGCTGCAGGCTGTTGGGGTGGCGCTGGCGGTAGCGCTGCTGTCGTGGGCGGCGGCCCGCGGCATCGCCCGCAAGGTTGCCGCCCTGTCCGGCAGCGTCGAGCATATTGCGGCCAAAGATTACGATCATCCGGTTGCGGGCAAGGGCAACGGAGACGAATTCGGCAATATCGCAGGCATTCTGGAAGGTTTGAAAACCGATCTGCAAAATGCCCAGACCGCCGAAGAGGAACGGGCAGAGCTGCAGCGCCAGCAGGGCCATGTGGTCAGCGAGTTGCGCAACGGCCTGAAAAACCTGGCAAACGGCGACTTTTCCAGCACGATTGATAAGCCCTTCCCCGAGGCCTACAAGGGCCTGCGGCTCGACTTCAACCAGACGGTCAACACGCTGAACGCGACGGTGCGCGAGGTGGTTGAGGCCACCACCAGCATCCGCAGCGGCACGCATGAGATCAGCCAGGCGTCAGACGACCTGTCGCAGCGTACCGAAAGCCAGGCTGCCACGCTTGAACAGACCGCGGCGGCACTGGACCAGATGACCGCCAGCGTCAAAGCGGCGGCCGATGGCGCCCGCGGGGTTGAAGCCGCGATGAACAGGGCCCGGGATGAGGCTGAAACCAGCGGCCAGGTGGTTCAGAATGCGGTATCCGCAATGACTGAGATTGAGCAGTCCTCAACCCACATTTCGCAGATCATCACCGTGATCGACGACATCGCTTTTCAGACCAACCTGCTGGCGCTGAACGCAGGGGTGGAGGCCGCACGGGCGGGTGAAGCCGGACGCGGGTTTGCGGTTGTCGCCTCCGAAGTGCGGGCGCTGGCGCAGCGGTCCTCGGATGCGGCAATGGAAATCAAGGCGCTGATTTCCAATTCCGGCGAACAGGTGGCCAAAGGCGTGGACCTGGTCGGCAAGGCTGGCGCGGCGCTGGACGGCATCGTCTCGCAGGTCACCCATATCTCGGGCCTGGTGTCGGGCATTGCCGAAGGCGCCGCCGAACAGTCCACCGGCATCGGCGAGATCAACACCGGCGTGATGCAGCTGGATCAGGTGACCCAGCAGAATGCCGCGATGGTGGAACAGATGACCGCGGCAGGCCAGCTGCTGAACGGCGATGCGGCCAAGCTGGCCGGGCTGGTGGCGCGGTTCGATGTCGGGCTGGCGACGGCGGCGCCAAAGCAGCCGGCCGCAGCGGAACTGCCATCGGCGCACGGCACGGGCTGGGCTGATGCGCCGGAGGGGCCGGCCGCCGTCCCGGCCCCGGATGGGTCTGCCGCCCTGATGAAATGGCAGGATTTCTGACCCCGCGCCGGACTCCTTGCTGCGGACCCGGATCCGCGCACGGGGCCGGGCCCGGGCGGCCAGGCTGCCTGCTGCCCCGTGTGACGGCCTGCCCGCCGCCGCCCGCCGGCCGCGGCCGACGCCCAGGCCGGCGCGGCACCGCCGCTGAAATAGCTGCGGTTGTGAAAACCTGTTTTTCAGACTTTAAGGAGATCTTGGAGCAGAACCGGACACCTGACGTGCAGAGCCCTGGCGGCTGTCAGAGGAGATTCGCGCAAATGCAAAAGGTGGCTATATGGCCCTGAACAAGATTTCCGCAGGCTGGCTGCGCAGGCTCGGCAACCGGACCTACCTGCCCGCCCTGCTTGCCCTGGCGGTTGTTTGCGCTGCCGGGTATTACGCCGAAAGGCAAAACGACACGATCCACTACCAGTCCGAACGCGCCAGGGTTCAGCAGCAGGCCGGGCTGATGAAGTCCAGCCTGGAGGGCCAGCTGAACGGCGACTATCAGCGGCTGCGCGGGCTTGCCGCCATGCTGGCCACCGAACCGGACATGCCGCAGGCGCGGTTCAGCCAGATTGCGGAACAGGTTCTGATGGGACAGACCGCGATCCGGCATATTGCCGCGGCCCCGGGGCTGGTGGTCTCGCTGATCTATCCGATCAAGGGCAACGAGCCCGCCATCGGGCTGGACTACACCAAAACAGCAGCCCAGCGGGAAGCGGCCTACCGGGTCCGCGACAGCGGTGAAATGGTGCTGGCCGGCCCGGTCAACCTGGTGCAGGGCGGCACCGGTTTCATCTACCGGCTGCCCATCTTCACCGGGCCGGAAGACAAGAAGGAGTTCTGGGGCATTCTGTCGGCCGTTGTCGAGACCAAGACGCTCTATGCGGAAACCGGCGTAACAGGCGGCGCCCAGACGCTGGAAATTGCCCTTACCGGCAAGGACGGCACCGGCGCGGCCGGCCAGCAGTTTCTTGGAACCGAGGAGATCCCCGCTGGGGAACCGGTCATGATGGACATCAATCTGCCGGTCGGGTCCTGGCAGCTGGCGGCCCGGCCCGCAGGCGGCTGGCAGGCCCAGCCGGGCAACCTGTGGCAGCTGCGGCTGGCGCTGCTGGCGGCCGGAACCCTGATTGTTTTCCCGACCTTCCTGGCCGGCAGGCTGTCGGCGGCGCGGCAAACGGTGATCGGGCAGCTGCGGCGCCGGGAGGCGGAGCTGGAAGCGGTTTCGCGGCGGCTGGAGATCGCGGTCAAGACCTCCCGGGTCGGCATTTGGGAATGCGATGCCGGCAACAAGCGTGTCAGCTGGGACAGCCGGATGCATGAACTGTACGGCGTCCCCCGCGAGCAGGGGCCGCTGGCGGGCAGCGCCTGGATTGCCAGGCTGCACCCGCAGGACCGGGACCGGGTGGTCAAATCCCTGGAGGCTGCCGAGCGTGCGAAAACGAATTTTGCCTCCGAGTTCCGGATCCTGCTGGACGACGGCTCCGTCAAGCACATCCGGGCTTTGGCCAGCCCGTTCACCGACACGCAGGGGCGCAGCTGGATGATCGGCGTCAACTGGAATGTGTCGGAAGACGTCCGCCTGCGCGAGGAGCTGATCCACGCCAACCAGGCGCTGTCGGAACGCAATACCGAGCTGAAGGAAGGCAAGCGGGCGCTGGAGGAAGCCCATGCCGAGCTGCAGAAACAGCAGGCGGAATTGCACCGTCTGTCCCTGGTCGCCAAACATGCCTCTGACAGCATCATCCTGACCGATGGCAGCCGCAAGATCCTCTGGGTGAACGACGCCTTTACCCGCGCCACCGGCTACGGCGCCGACGAAGCCATCGGCCGCACCCCGTCCGACCTTCTGGACGGGCCTGCCACCGACCTCAGCGTGGTGCGCGAAATGAACCGCCACAAGGAGCGTGGCATCCGCTACCACAATGAAGTGCTCAACTACACCAAGGCCGGCGAGGAGGTCTGGTTTGACACCAACATCGTACCGGTGACCGGTGCCGATGGCGAGGTCGACCTGATCATCGGTATCGAGCGCGACATCACCCGCAGCAAACAGCGCGAGCGTGAACTGGCCGAGGCCAAGCTGGCCGCCGAACACGCCGACCGCGCCAAGTCGGAATTTCTGGCCAACATGAGCCACGAAATCCGCACCCCGATGAACGGGATCATCGGCATGGCCGATCTGCTGGCGGAGGCAGACCTGACAGCCGATGACCAGCAGAACGTCGAAACCATCCGCAGTTCGGCGCAGGCGCTGCTGAAAATCATCAATGACATCCTCGACCTGTCGCGGCTGGAGGCCGGGAAATTCGCCATCAGCCGGGAGGATTTCAACCTGCGCGACTGCATCGGCGGCGCTGCCGACCTGTTCCGCCCGAAGGCGCTTGAAAAGGGCCTTTCGATGCAGGTGAGCTATGCGAACGGCCTGCCTGAACGGCTGCACGGCGACGACGGGCGGTTGCGCCAGATCCTGGTCAACCTGATCGGCAATGCGGTGAAATTCACCCCGGACGGCAAAATCGCGGTGCGGGTTTCGCACGCCGGCGCGGACCGATGCCGTCTTGTGGTCGAGGTCGAGGACAGCGGCATCGGAATTTCCGAAGCCCAGGCCAGCCACATCTTTGACCGCTTCACCCAGGCTGACGCCGCAACCACCAAGGCGTTTGGCGGCACCGGTCTGGGCCTGACGATTTCCAGCATGCTGGCCAAGCGGATGGGCGGCGGCATTTCGGTGCAGTCGCAACCTGGCAAAGGCTCTTGCTTCCGGCTGGAACTGCAGATGTCCCCCGCCAGCCAGGCACCGGATGCAGAAGCACCGGCGCTGCCGGACGCGGCGCCGCAGCTTGGCCCCTGCCGGGTGCTGCTGGCCGAGGACAATCAGACCAACCGGCTGCTGGTCCGCAAGTTTCTGCGCGGCCAGCCGGTTGATCTGCAAGAGGCCGGGAACGGCCGCGCGGCAGTGGAGATGTGCAGGGAGCTGGAGCCAGACGTCATCCTGATGGACATGTCGATGCCGGAGCTTGATGGCATTTCAGCCACGCAGGAAATCCGCAGCCTTCCCATTCGCCAGCCAGTCATCGTGGCGCTGACGGCAAATGCCTTCTCCAGCGACCGGCAGGCCTGCCTGGACGCCGGCATGGACCATTTTCTGGCGAAACCGGTGAAAAAGACGGTGCTGCTGCATACTCTTGCGGCCGTTCTGGCGGAAGCAGAAGACACGCAGCGGCGGCCCCGTGCCAGCGCCTGATGCCTCGGCCCGCCACCCTGTCCGGTTGTGGGCCGCCAAGGGGCGCGGGCGCTAGACAGCCGTACCGATGAGCGACACACCCGCGGCCATCAGCACCGCCGCGCCCAGGCGCCGCATCCAATAGCCCTCCTTCAGAATGGCAAACCCGATCAGCGCCGCAAAGATCACCGAAGTTTCCCTCAGCGCCGAGACCGCCCCCAGCGGGGCAAAGTTCTTCGCATAAAGCACCAGGCCGTAGGCTGTCATCGACACCAGCCCGCCGGCAATTCCCAGGGCCCAAGTCCGCGGGCGCAGGGCCGCCAGTGTGCGGCGCTTGCGCAAAGCAACGAAGCCCGCAATGAAGATGTGCAGGAACGCCCCCCAGGCCCAGTAGCTGAGCGTGTTGCCCGACAGCCGCACCCCGATGCCATCGACCAGCGAATAGACCGAAATGCAAAACCCGGTCCCGGCGGCAAATCCCAGTGCTGCACGGCCAACGCCGGAGCGCAGCGCTTTCCAGCTGCTAAGCTGGATGCCAAGCACAATCACCGCAATCCCGGCCCAGGCCTGCAGCGGCAGCACCTCCCCGGCAAAGATCATCGCCCAGAGGCCCACCAGTGCCGGCACGATGCCCCGCGCGATCGGGTACACGACGCTGAGGTCGCCATGCTGATAGGCGCGCCCCAGCATGTAGTAATAGCCGAAATGCACGGCAGTCGAGAGCAGGATGAAGACAAAGCTCTCAGCCGACGGCAGCGGCAGCACCGCGATCATCACGGAGGCGGGGATGACATGGCCAAAGGCAACCAGCCCCAGCGTTGTGGTGCGGTCGGCAGCGGTTTTTACAATAGCGTTCCACACCGCGTGCAGCAGCGCCGCTGACAGAATGATGGCAATGATAAAGGGGGTCATAATCGTGATAGGACTTCTATTAACAGGCCGGCTCCTGCCTCAATCGGTTTCTTCCGGCCGCATCTCCTCGATCAGCCGCGTCTCCAACAGCTGGCCGTTGCGGTAGAGCACCGGGTAGGCCACCGCTGCGATGTGGCTGTTGAACTCGCGCAGGGCGCGCAGGGTCTCCAGGTGGATGTCAGAGGTGTCGAAACTCTCCCGCCCGCCGCTCTGCAGCCGCCGCAGGTGGCGCTTGCGGCTGTCGCGCTCCATCCGTTTCAGCTCGGTCTTCTCCAGGCTCAGAAGCCGCGCGCTCTCCAGGTCGTCGGAAATCAGAACGTTGGAGGCCAGCTGCAGATTGGCCAGGATCGCCTCATGCATGCGGGTGATCTCCAGCCAGCCGTCGCGGGAGAACCGCAGCTCCTTCTTGCGCATCTCCTCGGCCAGCACCGTCAGGCGGCG
>NZ_DGNN01000021.1:0-139323 GCF_002388965.1 Leisingera sp. UBA4491
AGCAGAGCCTCGATACGCTGCTGGGCCTGATCCAGTAGGTCAATGCTCAACAAGACAGGGAAAGGCGCTCCAACCGGGGCGCCTTCTCAATTTCCGGACCCTTCTTCTGGCTGAAAATATCCCGGGGGAGGCCGCAGGCCGGGGGCAGAGCCCCCAGAAACACCGGCCCTGTATACCATTGCATTCACCTAACGCATTGAAATAAAACATTTCTGTACATCTTTACGAGGGCGTTCTATGGTCACCGGCATTGCCCCGGAGACCAAGAATGCCCCCGATCCAGGACCACCCCCTGCGGTATCCGCTGACCAACGAACTGCACGCCCGGCCGTTCCCCGCCATGTCCAGCCCCTGCACGGTGGTCTACCTGGCGGTCAAACAGCCCAATGAGGCCGAACACCGCGACCGGATGCAGGATCTGCACCATCTGACGGATCTGCTTGACCGCCACGGTGCGCCGCACCCGCAGCCGGGGGCGACTCATTATATGGCGCAGATCGGCCGCCACATGCTGAAGTGGGAACAGCATACCGAGTTCGTCAGCTATACCGTCTACAGCGACGGGACCGGCACCCGGGCCTTTGATCCGGCGGATTTTGAGGTGTTCCCGGCGGAATGGCTGGCCGCCGCGCCGGGCCAGCGCATTACCTCCACGATGTTCCGGGTCGAGCCCCGGCCTGCGGACGCCGCAGTCAAGACCCTGGCGCAGGAGTGGTTCGTGCCGGAAAGCGTGGTGGTCTCGCAGGTGCTGGACGGCAGCGCGGTGATTGCGGGCGATTTCCGCATCGACCCGGCGGGCCACATGCGGTTTGCGGTGTTTCCGAACGCGGAGACCGGCAGCCAGCGCATCGGCCGGATTGTGCAGCGCTTGTGCGAGATCGAAACCTACCGGGCGATGGCGATGCTGGGGTTCTCCCGCGCCCGCGGCCTGACTCCGACCATCAGCGCGCTCGACACCCATCTGAGCGAGATGATGGTTGCGATGACAGCCGGATCAGCACCGGCTGAGCAGACCTTGTCGCAGCTGCTTACGGTCTCCGCCGAGCTGGAGGCGATGGCGGCGCGCTCTGCTTTCCGGTTCAGCGCCACCGGGGCCTATGACGCCCTGGTCAGCCAGCGCGTCAGCCTGTTGCGCGAGACGCGGTATGAGGGGTTCCAGACGCTGGCGGAATTCATGCTGCGCCGGTTTGAGCCGGCAATGCGCACGGTGAAATCCACCGAAAAGCGGCTGGAGACGCTGGCCGACCGGGCCCGCAGGGCAGGGGAGCTGCTCCGGACCCGGGTGGATGTCGAGCGGTCTGCGCAGAACCAGGCGCTGCTGGCCAGCATGGACCGCCGCGCCGATATGGCGCTCAGGCTGCAGCACACGGTTGAGGGGCTGTCGGTGGTGGCGATCAGCTATTACGCGGTGTCGCTGGCCGCCTATGCGCTTTACCCGCTAACAACGGCGCTGGATATCAGCAAGGGCAGCCTGACGGCGCTGATCACTCTGCCGGTTGTCGGGCTGGTATGGCTGGCCGTGCGGCGGATCCGGAAGAAGCTGCACTGAGCACGGCGTTCATGCCGAGGCCGCCAACTGCGATGAAGGCCAGCGCCAGCAAGGCTGCGAGGCTGAGCGTCGGAATGCCTGCCAGCCCGGCGCCCACGGTGCAGCCGCCGGCCAGTACGCCGCCCATGCCCATCAGCAGAGCACCGGCCAGGTAACGGCCGGTCTGGCGGGGGCTTTCGAAGCTTTGCCACTGGAAGCTGCCGCTGACCACCGTGGCGGCCAGCGCACCGGCCAGCACCCCGCCGGCCAGCCCGGCGCCAAATCCCGCAGGGATGGAGCTGGAGGCGATCACGAAGAACAGCGTGTCGGCGGCAGGGGCGGTGAAGGAGAGGCTCTCCATCGCGATGGGGTCGAATTCGTCAAACAGCACATAGCCGGTGCCAACCCAGGCCACGGGCACCAAGAGGCCGAGCGCCGCCGCGCCAGCAAGCGTGGGCGCCCGGTTGCCGGAGCGCAGCGCGGTCAACAGGGCTGCCGCCACGATCACACCGCTCCACAGCAGTGCGCCGCCGGGCAGGGCGGCAAGGGAGACCTGCTCCCCCGCGGGCAGGGTAACCGCGCCAAGCGCGGTGCGCACCGGGGCCAGCACGCCCTTCAGCGTGGCATGGGCCGTGATGGCAAAGACAGCCATCACCATAAGTGCCCGCAGGTTGCCGCTGCCCGCCAGCACCAGCAGACGCGAGGCGCAGCCGCGGGTCAGGATCATGCCGGCGCCGAACATCAGCCCGCCAAGCGCGATGGCCAAGAGCGGCAGGTCCTGCGCCATCAGCCGGTGCTCCGCAAAGCTGATCCAGCCCTGCGCCACGGCCGCCTGGGTGCCGGCAACGGCCACCGCCAGGGCCATTGCCCAGACGCCTGCGGCCTGGCGGCGGTCCTCACCAGCCAGGGCGCGGCGGAAGCAGAAGCGGGTCAGCTGCGCCAGCACGCCGAACAGGACGCCGATGCCAAGCGCAAACAGGACGGAAACCTCCCGTGCTGTGGTCTCTTCAAAGCCGAATGTTTCGAACATGGCGCTCTCCAGCTGCGGATTTGGAACGTTTTCCCGCAATGGCGGGTTTTTCGTGCCCGGGCAAGCGGCGGACGGCGGTCAAAACAGGGCAGGGGCGGGAAGAAGTTCCGGCTTGGGCAGGCCGGGCGAAATGCTGATTTTGCCGGACAGCGCTGCTGCAAAACAAACTGGCCGCTTTGGGGAAAGCGGCCAGAAGGCATGTTTTTATTTGAATGTGTGCGTGCGTTCCGCCTCAGCGGCCGCGGATCCGCGGATCCAGCGCATCGCGCAACCCGTCGCCCAGGTAATTCACGCTCAGCACCGTCAGCGAGATCGCCATGCCGGGCCAGAACACCCGCTCAGGATACTGCTGCAGGTAATCGGTCGCATCGAACAGCAGCCGTCCCCAGGTCGGGAAGTCCGGCGGGAAGCCGAGGCCGAGGAAGGAGAGCGAGGATTCCGTAATGATCGCCGTGGCGATGCCCAGCGTGGCCGAGACCATGATCGGCGACAGCACATTGGGCAGGATGTGCCGGGTGATCAGCCCGCTGTTGGTGGTGCCGATGGAGCGCGCCGCCATCACGAACTCGCGCTCTTTCAGCGCCAGCACATCGCCGCGCACGATCCGCGCGGTCGGCATCCAGCTGGTCACCCCGATCGAGGCCACGATCAGGATAAAGATCCCCTGTTCCGGCCCGAAGGCCGCATTCAGCGGCTCGCGGAACAAGAGCATCATCACCAGCAGCAGCGGCAGAAGCGGCAGCGCCAGGAACAGGTCGGTCATCCGCATCAGCGGGCCGTCCAGCCTCTTGAAGAAGCCGGCCAGTACCCCGATGAAGGAGCCCAGGAACAGCGCCAGCAGCATCGCAGTCAGGCCCACGGAAACCGAGGTCGCGCCGCCTGCCATCATCCGGGCCAGCATGTCGCGGCCCAGCTGATCGGTGCCGAAGGGATGCGCCCAGCTGGGGCCCTGGTTGCGGGCGCGGATGTCGATCTTGGTGGCGTCAATGTCCCAGACATAAGGCCCCAGGTAGACCGCCAGGATGATGAACAGGAACAGGGCCCCGCCCATCAGCGCGCCGCGGTGCGATTTGAACTGGTCCCAGACATCCTGCCACTGGCTGCGCGGCGGGTTGTGAAGCTCCTCCAGCGCGCCGGCGCCGGGCACCGCGGTCGAGGCGGGCGCCATGCCTTCGTCGGGCACAAAGCGTTCCTTGTCAGTCATAGCGGATCCTCGGGTCAAGAATGCCGTACAGCACGTCGGCGATCAGGTTGAACAGCACGATCAGCACCGCAAAGATGAAGGTGAGCGTCTGCACCATCGGCAGGTCGTTGGCCTGGATGGCGCCGATCAGAAGCTGGCCGATGCCGTTCACCTTGAACACCTGCTCGGTGATGATGGCACCGCCAAAGATCGACGGGATGCCGAGCGCGATCACGGTGACCACGGGGATCATCGAGTTGCGCAGTACGTGGACCATCACCACCACATATTCGCTCAGGCCCTTGGCGCGGGCGGTGCGGACATAGTCCTGGTTCAGGTTGTCCAGCATCGAGGCGCGCATGAAGCGGGAGAGCTGCGCGGTGATCTGCAGCGCCAGCACCATCACCGGCATGATCATCTGCTTCAGCTGGTAGACAAAGCTGTCCCAGCTGTCGACGGTATGAGTGGTATCATAGATCGACGGGAACCAGCCCAGCTGCACCGAGAAGATCACGATCACCAGCACGCCGGAGAAGAACGGCGGCACCGAGAAGCCCACCATCGACACGAAGGTTCCCAGCTGGTCGAACCAGCTGTACTGGCGGTAGGCGGAATAGATGCCGATCGGCAGCGCGATCAGGATGGCGACCACATAGGCGGTGCCGACCACCCACAGGGTCTGCGGGATACGCTGGATCACGATGTCCATCACCGGCGAACGGGTCTGCCAGGAGATCACCCTGAGGTCGCCTGCAGAGAAGGAGGTGCCCAGGTAGTGGTCGATCAGAACCTGCGGCTCGATCCAGAAGAACTGCACCAGCCATTTCCAGAAACGGATATGCATCGGCTGGCCAAGGCCAAGCGCCTCGCGCATTTTCTCTTTGACTTCAGGGGGCACGGTCAGGGGAACCTGCGCCATCGGGTCGCCCGGGGCGAGCTCCAGCAGCAGGAAGATCACGAGGCTGATGAACAGCAGTGTTGGTACTGCCAGGATCAGCCGCCGGATTGTAAAGGTCAGCATCAGGTAGGCGCCTTTGCAACTTGTATTAAGGTCGGAGCAGGCGGGGAGGGCCTCACATCCATGTCACGCGCAGGCGGTTAAACGTAACCAATGCTGAATGGCAAGGGGCCCCGATGTAACGTCAGGGCCCCAAGTGAGGCAAGCGCTGCTTACTTGATGCGGTACCAGTCAGCTGCGTTCCACAGCTCGCTGTCCCAGACGTTCAGGTGAACGCCGCCCAGCGTGTTGGAGTGCGCCGACAGGCGGCCGCGATGCACCAGCGGGATCATGCCGCCGTTTTCGACCATGATGTCGTTGAGGCGGCGGCCGATTTCGGCGCGGGCCTCAAGGCCGGCAGTCTTGGTCAGCTCAGCGTGCAGCTGGTCGAACTCCTCGTTGCAGAAGCGCGAGATGTTCTCACCCTGCCACTGGGATTCCGGTTTCGGTGCCTTGTCGCACAGGCCGTTGGCCAGATAGGCCTGCGGGTCGGTGCCGTCGAAGTTGTTGGCGTACATTTCCACGTCAGCATAGAACTTCTGGAAGGTGTCGGGCGAACCCGGGTCGCCGCCGAAGAACACCGAGGCGTTGATGTTGCGCAGCTCGGATTCGATGCCGATCTGGCTCCACCACTCCTTGATCAGCGCCTGGAAGTCCTGGCGCACGGCGTTGGTCGAAGTCTGGTACAGGATCTTCATCGGCTTGCCGTCCGGGGTTTCCCGCACGCCGTCGCCATTGGTGTCCTTGTAACCAGCTTCCTCCAGCATCGCCTTGGCGCCTTCGATGTCCTGAGTGGAGCAGTCAAAGGTGTCAGACGCAAAGGCCGCAGGCGCAGGCACCCAGTTGCAGCCGACCTTGCCGGCCTTGCCATAGCCGATTTCCACCAGCAGCGGACGGTCGATGGCCATCGACATCGCCTTGTAGACCGCCGGGTCCTTCAGGAACGGATGCGGATGCTTGGCGGTGGAGCGCTCGCCCTCCGGCAGGTCCGGCGACGGGTCGGTCTGGTTCAGCATGATGCGTTCCACCAGCGAGCCGAAGCCCGCAACCGGCTTGCCCTTGCCGCCTGCTTCCATCTGGGCGATCACTTCCGGCGCCAGCTGCAGGTTCCAGGCATAGTCGAACTCGCCGGTTTCCATCACCGCGCGGCCCGCAGCGGTTGCGTCACCGCCGCCCTTGAACAGCACCTTGGCAAACGCGGGCTTGGCCGGATCGCGGTAGTTGGGGTTGGCCGACATGGTGATCACGTCGTTCGGCTTGAACTCATCCACCACAAACGGACCGGTGCCGATGGGGGCAAAGTTGGCGTCGGTGCATTCCGGCGCCCGGGCGCCCATGCAGTTCTCGAACTGCGCTTTCTGCAGGATCGGGCTTTCACCGCCGGAGAACGGGCCATAGGGGAAGGGGGTCGGCTTGTCGAAGGTGACCTTGACGGTCATGTCGTCCACCAGCTCGACGGAGGTGACACCCTCGAACTTGGTCAGCTGCGCGCAGCCGCCTTCGGGGTGCATACAGTAATCGGCGGTGAACTTCACGTCATGAGCGGTGAAGTCGGTGCCATCGGACCACTTGATGCCGGGTGCGATCTTCCAGGTGATCGAGGTCAGGTCTTCGCTGACGCCGCCGTTCTCGACGGTCGGGATCTCGGTTGCCAGATAGGGCACCATGTTGCCCTCGGGGTCATAGCGGGCCAGCGGCTCAATCACCAGCGAGGCGGCCTGGATGTCCTTGGTGCCGCCGGACAGGAACGGGTTCAGGATCGACGGCGCCTGCCAGTAGATGATGTTGACCTGGCCATCGGACCCGCGCTCAGCAAAGGCTGCCGGCGCCAGGGCCGCCGTGGCAACGGCCCCCATCAATAGGGATTTGAGTTTCATCACACTCTCCTTGTCGGACACGTTTTGTGTCTTTTTGTTGGCCGGACCGCAGCGGGCCCGGAGATTTGCCGCATGGCTGCGGAAGGGTCGCAATCGCACCTGCGCGCAGGCCGGAATTGCAGGCATTAAGCACTCTTAACATGTTGCCGGACAGACCGGCGCATGACGCTCTGCAGGCAACCACGCGGGTATCGAAAACCACTTCCCGGGAAATTGCAAATTCCAATTTTAAAAACCCTATGCATTATTTGCATGAGCATTTTTGTGCAAAGTAGAGTTTACTCCGGATGCTGGGGCCGCCATCCGCGGCTGGCCCGGGGAATGAAAGATAGGGAAGCCGTCATGCTGGACAACGCCATTGCGTCCATTCGAAACCTGCGTGTTGAGTTTCAGACCAAGGATGGCCCGGTGGTCGGGGTGGAGAACGTCTCCTTTGACGTGAGCCCGGGCGAAACCGTCTGCATCGTTGGGGAATCCGGCTCCGGCAAATCGGTTTCCTCGCTGTCGCTGATGCGCCTGGTGGAATTCGGCGGCGGCGAGATTGCGGGCGGCGAGCTGCTGTTCAACCGGCGGGAGGGCGGCGAGACCGACCTGGCCGCCTCCGAGCAGGATATGATGAAGCAGATCCGCGGCAATGAGATCGGCATGATCTTCCAGGAGCCGATGACCGCGCTGAACCCGGTGTTCACTGTCGGCCGCCAGCTGACCGAGGGCCTGCGCATCCACAAGAACATGTCCAAGGCCCAGGCCGAGGAACGCGCGCTGGAGCTGCTGCGCCAGGTCCGCATCCCGGAACCGGAGCGGCGCCTGCGGCAGTACCCGCACGAACTGTCCGGCGGCATGCGCCAGAGGGTGGTGATCGCGATGGCTATGGCGTGCGAGCCGCGGCTGCTGATCGCGGACGAGCCGACCACCGCGCTGGACGTGACCATCCAGGCCGAGATCCTGGCGCTGATGGACCGGCTGAAGCGCGAGACCGGCACGGCGGTGATGTTCATTACCCATGACATGGCGGTGGTGGCACAGATGGCCGACCGCGTGGTCGTCATGTACCGCGGCAACAAGGTCGAGGAAGGCCCCGTCGAGGAGATTTTCGAGAACCCCAAGCACGACTACACCAAGGCATTGCTGGCGGCGGTGCCGAAGCTGGGCGAAATGCGCGGCAAGCACTACCCCGAGCCGATGAAGCTGATGGGGGTCGAGGACCAGAAGATTGAGCCGATCAAGGGCACCGACGAGGTGCTTCTGGACGTGCAGAACCTGACCACCCGCTTTCCGGTCAAGGGCGGCCTGCTGCGCCGCACCATTTCCAACGTGCACGCGGTCGAGGACGTGTCCTTCAAGGTCCTCAAGGGCCAGACCCTGTCGCTGGTCGGGGAATCCGGCTGTGGCAAATCCACCGCGGGCCGCTCGATCCTGCGGCTGGTGGAGCCGCTGTCGGGCAAGGTGGATTTCGAAGGCCGCGACGTTCTGAAATTCAGCGCCTCCCAGATGCACAAGGCGCGCCAGGACATGCAGATGATCTTCCAGGATCCCTTTGCGTCCCTGAACCCGCAGATGCAGCTGATCGACCAGGTGGCAGAGCCGCTCCGCAACTACGGGCTGGCCAAGGGATCGGAGCTGCACGACCGCGTCGCCAGCCTGTTCGACCGCGTCCACCTGCCGCGCAGCTTCATGCGCCGCTACCCGCACGAGATGTCCGGCGGCCAGCGCCAGCGCATCGCCATTGCCCGCGCCCTGGCGCTGAACCCCAAGCTGATCGTCGCGGATGAGGCCGTCTCGGCGCTCGACGTGTCGGTGCAGGCGCAGGTCCTGAACCTGATGATGGAGCTGCAGGCGGAACTGGGCCTTTCCTTCCTGTTCATCAGCCACGACATGGCGGTGGTGGAACGCGTCAGCCATCAGGTGGGCGTCATGTACCTGGGCCGCATCGTTGAGATCGGCCCCCGCGACCGCGTGTTCGAGAACCCGCTGCACGCCTATACCCAGGCGCTGATGAAGGCGGTCCCGATCGCCGACCCGCGCCAGCGCAAGTCGGAGAAAGAGCTGAACTTCAAACCGATCCCGTCGCCCATCCATGAGGTCGGCTATCAGCCGGAGCCGTCGGAGTATCTGGAACTGGAGCCCGGCCATTTCGTGCTGACCACCGACAGCGGCTACTGATCATGATCCCGACACCGCAGGACCGGCCTGTTGCCTTGGTGACAGGGGCTGCCCGCGGGATCGGGCAGGCCATCGCTCAGGCGCTGGCCGCAGACTACTCCGTTGCGATAACCCATTTGGAAACCCGGCCTGAGGGCGACACTTTTCTGGCCGTACGCGCAGATTTCCGTGACCCGGAAGCTCCGGCGATGGTGGTGGAGCGCACGCTGCAGCATTATGGCCGGATAGATCTGACCGTTAATAATGCCGGTGCTTTCGCATCGGAGGGTCCGGAAGTTTTCGACTACTCTGCTCTGCGGGAAATGTTCGATGTAAACCTCTTTGCCGCTCAGGGATTGCTGGCTGCCGCGCTTCCACATCTTCCGCCTGGCGCGGCCGTGATCTCGATTTCTTCGGTGAATGCAACTTTGCCTCCGGCTGGAGCCGCGCTGTTCGGGGCCAGCCAGGCGGCGCTGGAACTGTGGACCCGCGGCATGGCAAAAGAGCTGGGAGCGCGCGGTATCCGGGTCAATGCCGTGGCTCCGGGGGCGGTCAATGATCCGCATAACCCAAGGCCGCCGGAGCTGGTGGCTGAATTTGAAGAGTTGACTGCGCTGGGCCGTTTGCCCTCACCAACCGATATAGCGGCGGCGGTTCGCTTCCTGGCCGGAAACGAGGCAAGCTTCGTAACCGGCGAGGTGCTTACCGTCTCAGGGGGCTACAGATTATGACTGCGAAACTGACACCGCTGGAGATCATGGGGCGCCTGGTCTCTTTCCCGACGGTGAGCCGGGATACCAACCTGCCGCTGGTGGAGTGGGTGCAGGACTATTTGTCCTCCCATGGCATTGAAAGCCACCGCTGGGTGGACCCGGACCAGCCGCACAAGGCTGCGGTCTTTGCCCATGTTGGCCCTTGGGAAGAGGGCGCGGTGGTGCTCTCGGGCCATACCGATGTGGTGCCGGTGGACGGCCAGCCCTGGGACACCGACCCGTTCACGGTGGTGGAGAAGGACGGCAAATACTTCGGCCGCGGCACCTGCGACATGAAGGGCTATGATGCCCTCGCCATCTGGGCGCTGGTCGAGGCACATGAGCAAGGCGTCAAACGCCCCCTGCAACTGGCGCTGAGCTTTGACGAGGAAATCGGCTGCACCGGGGCGCCGCCGATGATCGAGGCAATGCAGCCCGTGCTGCCCAAGGGCTCCGCGGTGATCGTCGGGGAACCTTCGATGATGAAGGCGGTGACCGGCCACAAGGGCGGCACTGGATTTGCTACCCATGTTGTCGGGTTCGAGGTGCATTCCTCGCTCATGCACACCGGCGTCAGCGCCATCATGCAAGGCGCCCGGCTGATCGACTGGGCCAACCAGAAAAACACGGAGAACATGGCCAAGGAGCCGGGGGAGGTGCAGGCGATGTTCACCCCGCCCTGGAGCACCTGCCACGTCGGCATGATCGAGGGCGGCACCGCCCACAATATCACTGCCAAGGACTGCCGCTTCATGATGGATTTCCGGGTGGTGCCGGGGGAGAACCCTGCCGGTTGGGAGGCCGCCTATCTCGCCAAGGTCCGTGAGGTGGAGGCAGAGATGCAGGCCGTCCATCCGGAGGCCCGTATTGACGTGTCCAAGCATTTCGACGTCCCCGGCCTGGTGCCGGAACAGGACGGCGCCGCGGAGGCGCTGGTGCGCAGCCTGACCGGCGACAACGGCTCCCATGTGGTCAGCTACGGCACCGAGGCGGGGCAGTTCCAGCAGGCGGGCTACTCCGCCGTCATCTGCGGCCCCGGCGACATCGCCCAAGCGCATCAGCCGAACGAGTACATCACCGTGGCGCAGTTCAACGCGGGCCACAGCTTCATGCGCGGGCTGGTAAAGAAGCTGCGGGCCTAAGCTGCGCGTACCTTGAAACCGGGCGCAGGATGCGCAGATTGATGCCAGGCGGTGCACAGACGGTGCACAGGGGGTGCACGCATGCCACCCCCGCTCTGGCGGGTCGCGCCGCGTCCCGGCGGCACCGGATACTTGCGAAGCTAAGTTTTTTCGCGGACAGTCTGCCGCAACGGAACCTGAAACATAAAAGGGAGGGGAATATGCCGGCCAAGAACCGCTTTGCCGAGATGCACCAGGAGATCACCGCCTGGCGCCATCACCTGCACGAGAACCCCGAACTGATGTACGAGGTGCATGAAACCGCCGCCTTTGTGGTGGAGCGGCTGAAGGCGTTCGGCATCACCGATATCACCACCGGCGTCGGCCAGACCGGCGTGGTGGCGGTGATCGAGGGCAAGACCAACACCTCCGGCCGCGCCATCGGCTTGCGTGCCGATATGGACGCTTTGCCGATCCCCGAAGCCTCGGGTGTGGACTATGCCTCCAAGATGCCGGGCGTGATGCACGCCTGCGGCCACGACGGTCATACGTCGATGCTGCTGGGGGCGGCCAAGTACCTTGCAGAGACACGGAATTTCGACGGCAAGGCAGTGCTGATCTTCCAGCCCGCGGAGGAAGGCGGTGCCGGCGGCAAGGCGATGTGCGACGACGGTCTGATGGACCGCTGGGGCATTCAGGAGGTCTATGGGCTGCACAACATGCCGGGCCTGCCGGTCGGCGAATTTGCCATCCGACCGGGCCCGTTGATGGCGTCCTCGGACGAATTCATCATCACCGTCACCGGCAAGGGCGGCCACGCCGCCGCCCCGCATGAGGCAATTGACACCACGCTGGCGGCCTCGCAGATCGTGGTCTCGCTGCATTCCATCGTCTCGCGCAATGTGGACCCGGTGAAACGGGTGGTGCTGACCGTCGGCACCTTTGAAACCGACAGCACGGCGTCAAACGTGATTGCCCATACCGCCAGGCTGCAAGGCACCGTCCGCACGCTGGACCCCGAATACCGCATTCAGGCCGAGGAGTGGGTGCGCCGGGTTGCCGAAAGCACAGCTGCGGCCTTTGGCGCCACGGCGGAGGTCGAATGGGTGCCGGGCTATCCTGTTACAATAAATGATGAAAACGGCACCGCCCACGCGGTGGAGGCGGCGCAGGCGGTCGCGGCCAAAGTGAACGCCGTGACCCCGCCGATCATGCCGTCCGAGGATTTCTCCTACATGCTGGAGCAGCGCCCCGGCGCCTATATCTTCCTTGGCAACGGCGACACCCAGATGTGCCACCACCCGGCCTATGTCTTTGATGACGAAGCGATCCCGCTGGGATGCAGCTGGTTCGCCGAGCTGGTGGAACGAAGAATGCCCGCGGCCTGAGGCTGCGGGGACAGACAACCAAAGGAGTGAGAAATGCCGGTCAAGAACCGCTTTGCCGAACTGCAGGATGAAATCACCGCCTGGCGCCGTGACATCCACGAAAACCCGGAAATCCTGTTCGAAACCCACCGCACCAGCGCGCTGGTGGCGGAGAAGCTGCAAGACTTCGGCTGCGACGAGGTGGTGACAGGCATCGGCCGCACCGGGGTTGTCGGCGTGATCAGGGGCAAGGCGGACAGCTCCGGCAAGGTCATCGGCCTGCGCGCTGACATGGACGCGCTGCCGATCCACGAGCAGACAGGCTTGGACTACGCCTCCAAGACCCCCGGCGCGATGCATGCCTGCGGCCATGACGGCCACACCGCGATGCTGCTGGGCGCCGCCAAGTATCTGTCGGAAACGCGCAATTTCGACGGCACCGTGGTGGTGATCTTCCAGCCGGCCGAGGAAGGCGGCGGCGGTGCCAAGGTGATGTGCGACGACGGGCTGATGGACCGCTGGGGCGTGCAGGAAGTCTATGGCCTGCACAACTGGCCGGGCCAGCCGCTGGGCACCTTTGCCATCCGCCCCGGATCTTTCTTCGCCGCCACCGACCAGTTCGACATCACGTTTGAGGGCCGCGGCGGCCATGCCGCCAAGCCGCATGAGACCATCGACACCACTGTTCTGGCTGCACAGGCAGTTTTGGCGCTGCAGACCATCGCGTCGCGCAATGCCGATCCGGTGCATCAGATTGTGGTCTCGGTGACGTCCTTCGAGACCTCCTCCAAGGCGTTCAACGTGATCCCGCAGAAGGTGCAGATCAAGGGCACTGTGCGCACCATGTCCAAGGACATGCGCGACCTGGCCGAAAAGCGGATCAAAGAGGTCTGCACCGGCATCGCGGCAACCTTCGGGGGCACTGCCGATGTCACCTATAACCGCGGGTATCCGGTGATGGTGAACCACGAGGAGCAGACGGAATTTGCCGCCAAGGTGGCGGCCAGTGTCTCCGGCTCCTGCGAGGATGCGCCGCTGGTGATGGGCGGCGAGGATTTCGCCTTCATGCTGGAAGAGCGCCCCGGCGCCTATATCCTGATGGGGAACGGCGACACCGCGATGGTGCATCACCCGGAGTACAACTTCAACGACGAGGCCATTCCGGCGGGCTGCAGCTGGTGGGCGGAGATCGTCGAGCAGCGGATGCCGGCGGCTTAAACGGTGCAGGGGAGGGGGCTGTCTGCCCCCTCTTGAGCCTGCGGCTCAATTCACCCCCGAGGATATTTACAGCCAGATGAAGAGGGATCAGGTTGCGCTATGGCGCAGGGGTCAGTGCTCCAGCATCTCGCGGTAGATGGCGACCAGAGTCTCGGCCTCCTTCTCCAGCGCGAAGTTGGTCATGGCGTGCTTGCGAGCGGCCACGGACCATTCTGCTAGCCGGCCTTCGGTGGACAGCACGTCGTTGATGGCCGCCACCATCTGCCCGGTTTCGCCGGGGTCGATCAGCAGGCCGGTCTCGCCGGGCGCGATCAGCTCCTCAAAAGCGCCGACGCGGGTGGCCACCGCCGGCACGCCGCAGGACATCGCTTCGAGCGGGGTGAGGCCGAACCCCTCCCAGCGCTGCGGCGCGACGTAGAGGTCCAGCGCCTGATACCAGCGGGAAACCTCCCAAACCGGCACCTCCGGCGGGAACAGCAGCCGCTCGGAGAGGCCGGCAGCCTCGACCCTGGCGCGCAGTTCCTTTTCGAACGCAACGTGTTTTTCCGTCGCGCGGCCCATCACCAGGCCGACCGCCCTGGGATGGGCTTTCAGCACCTCCAGCATGGCGTCGACAAAGACATCGGTGCCTTTTTGCGCCCGGATCCGCCCGTAGCAGCCGATCAGGATGGCGTCTTCCGGCAGGCCCAGCTCGCGCCGCAGCGCCGGTTTGTCGGCGGGCGGGGAGAATTCTTCGGTGTTGATCCCGTGATGCACCACCTGCACGGGCTTTTCCAGATAGGCCGCGCCCTTGGCCGAGGTGGCGATCACCCGGTCCATCCTGGACATCAGCCACTTGGTATAATCCGAGTGGTGGCGCTGCGAGGCGGAGGTGAACAACAGCTTCAGCCGCTTGCCCAAGAGGTATTTCAGCGCCAGTCCGCCCAGCATTTCCACATTGCGCCGGGCGTGCCAGACGCGGGCGCCTGCGGGGCCGTTGCGGCTCATGAACACAAGCTGCGCCGCTGACAAATGCGGCATATCTGCGGGCAGGCCGCTGCCTGCGGTGGCGATGGCGATGTGTCGCCGCTGCAGCGGCACCAGCCGCACGATGGTGGAGGTGACGCCGGACAGGCGGCGTTTGAAGTTCGGCGCGATGACTTCAACCGTGCGGGCGTCCACTTCAGCCATCGCAGCCTCCTTCATGGGGCAGAAGCGCCAGCAGGGCGTCCACCGTTGTGTCCAGTTGATCCGACTGCCGGGAGATGAACTGCGCAGCCGCATCGCGGGCGGACTGGAAAGCTCCCGGCTTCTCAAGCCATTCGGCAACCTGGCCTGCCAGTTCCGCCGCTGTGCGTACTTCCGCCGCGGCGCCAAGGGCGGTCAGCTCTGCATAGGTCTCGGCAAAATTGTAGTGCCCGGTGCCGGAGATCACCGCGGCGCCCGCCTGCATCGGCTCAAACGGGTTGTGGCCGCCGATGTCGCGCAAGGAGCCGCCCAGGAACACCAGCGGGCAGAGCGCGTACCAAGTGCCAACCTCGCCCAGCGTGTCGGCCAAATAGACTTGCGTCTGGGTGCCGGGCAGAACGCCCTTGCTGCGCCGCGCGCAACTGAGGCCCGCCTGTTTGACCAGCGCCTCCACTTTGCCGCCGCGTTCCGGGTGGCGGGGGGCCAGCAGCAGGCAGAGACCGGGGTGCTGTTTCTGCAGCGCCTTGTGGGCCTCCAGCACGGTTTCTTCCTCACCTTCGTGGGTGGAGGAGGCGACCCAGACCGGGCGCTCGCCAATGCTGCCGCGCACCTTGGCGAGGGTGTCTTGATCGACCGGCAGCGGCGCAGAGACGGCCTTGAGGTTGCTGCCGGGGCGGATGCGGTCCGGGGCGGCTCCCATCGCCTTGAGGTTCGCAGCTGTCTTCCGGTTCTGAGTGACCAGCAGATCGAACTGATCCAGGATGAACCGCGCGGTGTCCGGGCGTTTTGTCCAGCCCGCGACCGATTTGTCCGAGAGCCGCGCGTTCAGCAGCACCAGCGGGCAGCCTGTTTTGCGGGCGCGCACCAGCATCTGCGGCCACAGCTCGCTTTCGACAAACACACCCAGATCCGGGCGCCAATGGGCCAGAAAGCGGTCCACGGCGGCAGCGGTGTCCAGGGGCGGGAACTGGTGGCGGCAGCGCGGCGGCATCCGTTTGGCGATCAGCTCAGCCGACGTGGGCGTGCCGGAGGTGATCAGGAATTCAGCATCCGGCGCCTGTTCGCCCATGCGGGCAATCAGGGTCAGCACCGACAGGCTTTCCCCGACCGAAGCCGCATGGAACCAGATCAGCCGCCCGGCCGGGCGCGGCAGGGAGGCATGGCCGAGGCGTTCGCGCACGCGGTCTTCCGGCAGGCCATAGTCGCGCAGCTTGCCCGCGACCTTGCGCCAAGCAAAGGGGGCGATCAGCGCGCTGGCGCCGCAGTAAAGGGAATAGAGCAGCGTCGCGCGCGCTGGGGCGGTCCTGGACATGGTCAGCCGCCGGTGTGGCTCATGTGGCGGGACATCTTGCCGCCGACGTCTTGCCGCGAATAGTCGAAGTCATGGCCGCGGGGCTTGTCGCCGATGGCGGCGCGGATGGCGGCCTCCAGCACACCAGCGCCTTCCTCGTTGGCGCGCAGCGGCGCGCGCAGGTCGGCTTTGCCTTCCTGGCCGAGGCAGGTGTAGATCTCGCCGGTGCAGGTGACCCGCACCCGGTTGCAGCTTTCGCAGAAGTTATGGGAGAGCGGGGTGATGAAGCCGATCTTCTGGCCGGTTTCCTCCAGCCGCACATAGCGGGCCGGGCCACCGGTGCGCTCTGCCAGATCGGTGACGGTGTAGTGGTTTTCATACTCCGCGCGCACGTCCTTCAGCGACCAGTACTGGCCGATGCGCTCCATATTGCCGATGTCTTCGCCCATTGGCATCACCTCGATCCAGGTGAGGTCCATGTCCCGCTCGGCGCACCAGCGGGTGATGGCGGGGAGTTCCTGCTCGTTAAAGCCCTTGAGCGCCACGGCATTGATCTTGACCCTGAGGCCCGCGTTCTGTGCCGCATCAATCCCCTTCAGCACCTGCGGCAGGCGGCCCCAGCGGGTGACATCGGCGAATTTCTGTTCGTCCAGCGTGTCGAGCGATATATTCACCCGGCGCACCCCGGCGGCGTAAAGGTCGTCGGCGTATTTCACCAGCTGCGAGCCGTTGGTGGTCAGCGTCAGCTCTTTCAGCGCGCCGGTGTCCAGATGGCGGCTCATCGCCTGGAAAAAGGTCATGATGCCGCGGCGCACCAATGGCTCGCCGCCGGTGATCCTGAGCTTCTCGACACCCAGCCGGATGAAGGTGGAGCACAGCCGGTCCAGTTCCTCCAGCGTCAGCAGGTCCTTCTTGGGCAAAAAGGTCATGTTTTCCGACATGCAATAGACGCAGCGGAAATCGCAGCGGTCGGTGACCGAGACGCGCAGGTAGGTGATTGCGCGGGCGAAGGGGTCGATAAGCGGTGCCGTCATGCTTCCTAGGTAAAGCGGGGCACCGCCCGCGGCAAGGGGGGACAGCTTTTGTGTCTGGCAAAGAGTTTCGCGCAAAGCTAGGGTTTGCCTATGCGTATGATAATCCTTTCCCTTACTTCGATTTCCCTGCTGGCGGCTTGCGAGGGCATCCAGCTGAATTCTTCCGTTCTGAACGGGCAGGACAGGCCGGCGGTGGCTGAGCCGCAGGACCCTGTGCTGGAGCCTGTGCCCGGGATTGATACAGCAGAGGCGGATCCGGCAGCGCCTGCGGGCTCTTCTGCGCCGTCATTCCGCGGCTCCGCCACCACGGTGGCGTCGCTGGGCGATCCCTCGGTTCCGGGGATGTGGATGGAGACCCCGCTGGTGGCGGCGGAGCAGCAGGCGCTGATCCGGACCAGCCGCAACACCGAGGCGGTGGTCACCCTGAAGCCCGTGCCGGGCACGGACACGGGCAGCAGCCGGCTGTCGATCAGCGCCATGCGGGCGCTGGGCCTGCCGCTGACCGAGCTGGCCGAGGTGCAGGTCCTGCCCGCGGGCTGAGCTCTGTTTTCCCGGAAGGGGGAGCGCCCGCCCTCTTGGGGCGGGGGCGTGCGCTGCCCGGCGGCTGCCGGGCGGGACCCTGGCAGGCCTAGGCGTGTTTCAGGTATTTCGCCGCTTCCTTGCGGGCAAAAGCTTTCATCTGAGCGCCATGCGCGTCCAGAAAGGCGCGGGTGTGGGCGGCGTCATGCTTGCTGAGGTCGCGCAGCCACCAGCCGATGGCCTTTTGAATGAACCAGTCCCGGTCCGGCACGTAGCCGGCCGCCCAGCCCAGAACACGCTCGCGCGCTTCCTGATCCGCCGGTTTCAGGTTATTCATCTTGGCCCAGGGCAGGGTGGCCACCAGCGCGGCGCGCCGGGTCCACATGTGATCAGATTGCGTCCAGCGCTCCACCGTATCCAGCCGCGCAGGCTCTGCCTGCAGGCGCTTGGCGATGGCAGAGCAGGCGTGGTCGGCAATCGCCCAGCTGTCGAAGTCCGGCACCCAGGATTGCAGCAGATCCCAGACGGCCGCGTCGTCCTTGATCCGGGCTTGGGTCAGCAGCTTGGCAGCGGCAATGCGGGCCTCGAAGACATCGCTATCCCACAACGCCTGCGCGAGCGAGACGCGCTCCTCAGTGGTCAGGGCCTGCCGCCAAGATTTGGTCAGGTCATTGGTGGCCGGGTTGGGCACCCCAAGCACTTCGCGGCTCTGCTTGTGGTAGGCGGCCATCTGCTCTGCCCGGCCGGGTTCCGCCTGGGCCTTGAGCTGCGCCAGCGCCTCCTGCAGTGTCACGCTGGTCACTCCACCGTCACCGATTTCGCCAGGTTGCGCGGCTGGTCCACGTCGGTGCCTTTGGCAACCGCGGTGTGATAGGCCAAGAGCTGTGCAGGAATGGCATAAAGGATCGGCGACAGCGCCTCCTTGACCTTCGGCATCCGGATTGCGCACCAGACGTCGTCGCCGGCCTCGTCAATCCCGTCCTGGTCGGAGATCATCAGAACCTTGCCCTTGCGGGCCAGGACTTCCTGCATGTTGGAGACGGATTTGTCGAACAGCGAGTCCCGCGGCGTCAGCACCACCACCGGCATGTTCTTGTCGATCAATGCGATGGGGCCGTGCTTCAGTTCGCCGCTGGCATAGGCTTCGGCGTGGATATAGCTGATTTCCTTGAGCTTCAGCGCGCCTTCCAGCGCCAGCGGATACATCAGGCCGCGGCCCAGGAACAGCACGTCGCGGGCCTCGCTGACCTTCTGCGCGGCTTGGCGGATCGCCTCGTTCTGCTCCAGCGCGGCGGACAGCACGTTGGGCAGCCCGCGGATGGCGGTGGCGTAACCGGCCATGTCCTCGGGCGAGAGGTGCCCGCGGTCGCAGGCCGCCTTGAGCGCCAGCGCCAAGAGCACGGTCAGCTGGCAGGTGAAGGCCTTGGTGGAGGCGACGCCGATTTCCGGCCCAGCAAAGATCGGCAGCGCCAGATCGCTTTCCCGCGCAATGGAGCTTTCGGGGACGTTCACCACCGACAGGATCTTGTCCGCTTTTTCCCGGCAATAGCGCAGGGCGGCCAGGGTGTCGGCGGTCTCGCCCGACTGGGACACGAACAGCGCCAGCGTCTTGGCGGGGACCGGCGGCTCGCGGTAGCGGAACTCCGAGGCGATATCGACTTCAACCGGCAGCCTGGCGATTTGCTCGAACCAGTATTTCGCGGTGACGCAGGCGTAATAGGCGGTGCCGCAGGCCACCATGGTCAGCCGATCAACCTGAGAGAAGTCGACCTCTCCGGGCAGCCGCACGGTGTCTTCCTCGACCGGCAGGTAATGGCGGATTGCCTCGGCAATCACCTGCGGCTGCTCGGCGATTTCCTTGGCCATGAAATGCTTGTGGCCGGCCTTGTCGACCTGAGCGGCGTCGATCTGGATGGTTTTGGTCTCGCGGTTCACGATGTCGCCATGCGCGTTGCGGATTTCCGCGCCCGCGCGGGTGACAACAGCGCGGTCGCCTTCCTCCAGATAGGTGATCCGGTCGGTCAGCGGTGCCAGTGCGATGGCGTCGGAGCCCACGAACATCTCGCCGTCACCGTGGCCGATCGCCAGTGGCGAGCCCTTGCGGGCGGCGATGATCAGATCCTCCTCGCCGTCAAACAAGAACGCGAGTGCAAAGGCGCCCTCCAGCTGGTTCAGCGTCGTAAAGGCCGCATCAACGGGGGTAAGCCCCTCTTTCAGATACCGTTCCGTCATCAGGGCAACGGTTTCGGTGTCGGTCTCGGTGCGGAACTCCATGCCGCAGTTCAAAAGCTCTGCACGCAGTTCCTTGTAGTTTTCGATGATGCCGTTGTGGACCACGGCCACCGCGCCGGCGCGGTGGGGATGGGCGTTGCTGACCGACGGCGCGCCATGGGTGGCCCAGCGGGTGTGGCCGATGCCGGACTTGCCGGCCAGCGGCTCATGCACCAGGAGGTCGCTGAGGTTCACCAGCTTGCCGACCGCGCGGCGGCGGCGCAGGGTGCCGTTGTTCACGGTGGCGATGCCCGCACTGTCATAGCCGCGGTATTCCAGCCGCTTCAGCGCCTCGACCAGGATCGGGGCGGCTTCGTGATTACCGAGAACGCCGACAATTCCGCACATCACTTGGCTCCCTTCTGCAATCGGGCCTTCTTGGCGCGCAGCATCTCCATCAGCTTGCGCGCGCGGCCCGGTTTGTTGGTTTGTTCGGCGCGGCCAATGGCCAAGTCGCCGTCTTCGACATTCCTGGTCACCACCGCGCCGGTCGCCGTCATCGCTTCATTGCCGATCCGGACCGGGGCCACCAGCATGGTGTTCGACCCGATAAAGGCGCGGGCACCGATCTCGGTGCGGTGCTTCATCACCCCGTCATAGTTGCAGGTGATCGTCCCTGCGCCAATATTGGCCGCCTCGCCGACAAAGGCATCGCCGATATAGCTAAGGTGGTTCACCTTGGCGCCTTCGGCAATCTCGGCGTTCTTAATTTCGACGAAATTGCCGATGTGTGTGTTCTCCGCCAGTTCCGCGCCGGGGCGCAGGCGGGCATAAGGACCGACCTTGGCGCCGCGGCTGACGTGGCAGCCCTCCAGGTGCGAGAACGCCCGGATCAGCGCGCCGCTTTCCACCGTCACGCCGGGGCCGAAAACCACGTTGGGCTCGATCACCGTGTCGCGGCCGATAAAGGTGTCAAAAGCGAGGTAAACCGTTTCAGGCGCCATCAGGGTGACGCCCAGGTCCAGCAGCTCTGCCCGGGCGCGCGCCTGGAACAGCGCATCGGCCTGTGCCAGCTCGGCGCGGGAATTGACGCCCAGCGTCTCCGCCTCGTCGCAGGACACGGCGGTCACCTTCAAGCCCTCGTGCCTGGCCAGCTCGACCAGATCGGTCAGGTAATACTCGCCGGAGGCGTTCTCATTGCCGACCTTGGCGATCAGATCAAAGATTGCGCTGGCTTTGCCAGCCATCAGGCCGGAATTGCAGAAGGAGATGGCGCGCTCCGCCTCGCTAGCGTCCTTGAACTCGACGATCCGCTCCAGGCTGTCGCCATCCATCACCAGACGGCCATAACGGCCCGGGTCGGCGGCCTCGAACCCCAGGATCACCAGATCGGCGCGCTGGCGGGCCTCGACCATGCGTTCCAGGGTTTCGGCGCTGACAAAAGGCGTGTCGCCATAGAGCACCACCACATCGCCCTCGAACCCGTCCAGCGCGGCGCGGGCCTGATCGACCGCGTGCGCGGTGCCCAGCTGCTCTTCCTGCAGGACGACCTCGGCCTCTTCGTCGATCTCTGACACTGCGGCGCGCACTGCCTCTGCCCCGTGGCCTGCCACGATGATGGTGCGCTCCGGCGCCAGCGCCCGGCCTGCGGCCATCGCGTGCTCCAGCATCGGCGCCTGGGCGATCGGGTGCAGGACTTTGGGGAGGTCGGAGTTCATCCGCGTGCCTTTTCCGGCCGCCAGGATGACAAGGGCAATGCTCATAATCGCTTTTCTCTTTGTCTTTTTAGCGCTCCCGTTTTATCCGCTAACAGGCGGGGCGCAAGGGATGGCGCCATCAAACTAGATTGCGGCCTGCAACATGCGGCGGCGGAAAAGTGCCGAAAGGGCAGGGAATGCGGACGGTTATCTTCGATCTGGACGGCACGCTGGCGGATACGTCGGGCGATCTGCTGGCCGCGGCCAATTTCTGTTTCCGGCAGATGGGGCTGGGCGATGTGCTGAGCCATCCCGGCGATGCAGGCATTGCCCTGCGCGGCGGCCGCACGATGCTGACCGCAGGCCTGAAACGGGCCGGTCAGTTCAACCCGGCCACGGTGGATGAGTTCTACCCGGTGCTGCTGGAGGCGTACCGGGATGCCATCGACCATCACACCGTGCTTTATCCGGGCGCGATGGCCGCGGTGGAGGCGTTGAAATCCGCAGGCTTTGGCGTTGGGATCTGCACCAACAAGCCCGAGGCGCTGGCGGATCAGCTGATGCGCAGCCTGGGCGTGCGTGACGCCTTTGCCTCGCTGGTCGGGGCGGACACGCTGCCGGTGCGCAAACCCGACCCCGCGCCGCTGTTCGAGGCCGCCCGCCGCGCAGGCGGTGATCCGGCCCGCACCCTGCTGGTGGGCGACAGCGACACTGACCGCAGCACTTCCGCCAATGCGGGCGTGCCGTCAGTGCTGGTGACCTTTGGCCCCTCCGGCGATGACATGGGCGCGCTCAAGCCCGAGGCGCTGTTGCACCGGTTCGAGGACCTTCTGGACGTCGCAGAGCGGCTGATTGCGTGATCCCGTAACTCAGTTCCGGGAAAACCGTCTGTCCGGCTTGCCTCTTGACCACTGACCGCCCGCGGCTCACAAACGCCGCATGAGCGAGACATTTACCGGGTCTTTCACCCAGCAGGAACCCATCCCCGAAGACGCCATCGAGGCTGCGCTGGCCGTGCTCCGCCACGGGCGGCTGCACCGCTACAACGTGGCCGAGGGCGAGGCGGGGGAAACCGCGCTGCTCGAACAGGAGTTCGCGGCGCAGATGGGCGCGAAATACTGCCTGGCCGTGGCGTCCGGCGGCTATGCGCTGGCGACGTCGCTGCGGGCGGTCGGGGTAAAGCCTGGCGACAAGGTGCTGACCAACGCCTTCACCCTGGCGCCGGTGCCGGGCTCCATCGCCTCCGTCGGGGCGGAGCCGCTGTTTGTCGAGGTGACCGAAAACCTGACGATCGACTTGGATGACCTTGCCGCCAAGGCGGATCAGGCAAAGGTGCTGATGCTGTCGCACATGCGCGGGCATCTGTGCGACATGGACCGGCTGATGGAGATCTGCAATGCGGCAGGCATCACCGTGATCGAGGATTGCGCCCACACCATGGGCGCCTCGTGGAATGGGGTGCTGTCGGGCCGCCATGGCGCGGCCGGCTGCTATTCCTGCCAGACCTATAAACATGTGAATTCGGGCGAGGGCGGGCTGCTTGTCACCGATGACGACGAAATCGCCGCCCGCGCCATCATGATGTCCGGCTCCTACATGCTTTACGGCCGCCACCTGGCCGCGCCGGGACCGGAGGTGTTCGAGCGGGTGAAATACGAGACCCCGAACATCTCGGGCCGGATGGACAACCTGCGCGCCGCCATCCTGCGGCCGCAGCTGCGCGATCTGGACACCCAGGTGGCGCGCTGGAACGACCGCTACCGCGCGGTGGAGGACGGCCTGCGCGGCACGCCCGGCCTGACGGTTGTGGAGCGGCCGAAGCAGGAGATTTATGTCGGCTCCTCCATCCAGTTCCTGCTCTTGGACTGGAGCGAAGACGCGGTGCAGGAGGCTGTCCGCCGCTGTGCCGCCCGCGGGGTGGAACTGAAATGGTTCGGCACGCCGGAGCCAGTGGCCTTCACCTCCCGCTATGACAGCTGGCGCTATGCGGACACCCCGCGGCTGCCGCAAAGCGACCGCATCCTGGCAGGCATCATCGACATGCGGGTGCCGCTGACCTTCAGCCTGGAGGACTGCGCCCAGATCGCCCGGATCATCCGCGCCGAGGTTTCCGCCGTTTATCAGTCGGGCTGATACAGCGGCACGGTCGAGATCGAGACCTTGGCAGAGCCGTCCGTCAGCTCAGCCGCGTGGGCGACGTAGATCAGCGTCTGGTTGGCTTCATCAAACAGGCGCTTGACCCGCAGCGACTTGAGGATGATGGACCGGGACTCCCGGAACACGTCCTCGCCGTCATCGCTGCGGTCGATATCCCCCAGCGTGATTGGCCCGGTCTGGCGGCAGGCCAGCGAGGCGTTGGAGGGATCCTCGAACCAGTTGCCTTTGGACAGGCGGTCGATCAGCCCGCGCTCGAAATAGGCGATGTGGCAGGTGACGCCTTCGACCTTGGGGTCGGAGATCGCCTCGATCACAATGTCATTGCCGACCCAGTCGACCCCGATCTGGCCGATCTCCTCGGCGGCGGCGGGCAGGCTCAGCATACAGAATGCGGCAGCCAGGGCGCGGTTCAAACGTTTCATGAAAATCTCCTGATTCTATCGGGCGGTGCGGGGTGCGCCCGCCTTATCATTACTTACGCGCAGAAGCGGGGAAGGATCCATGGAACCTTTTTCCGCCGGTGGAGTTACTCCTGCTCAACGGCGCGTTGAGGCGCCGCAGACAGGAAATGGAAGAGGAGACTACTATGTTTACGCCGAAACGCGCCCTGACCGCATCTGCCCTGGCCCTGCTGGCTGCACCGGTTTGGGCCGGCGCCCAAGTGCAGGCCGTGACCGACCTGAACCTGCGCGCAGGCCCCGGACCGCAGCACGAAATCATCGGTGTTATCTCCAAAGACGGTGCTGTCAAACTGGACGGCTGCCTTGAGCAGAGCAACTGGTGCAAGGTCGGCTATGACGGTGCCGAAGGCTGGGCCTATGGCGAGTATCTGACCGAAACCGTTACCGAGAAATACATTCCGGTTGTCGCCAAGGACAGCCCGGTCGAAGTCACCACCGTGACCTATGAAAACACCGGTGAAGCCGATGCGCCGCTGGGGGCAATCGGCGGTGCCATCACTGGCGGTCTGATTGCAGGCCCGGCCGGGGTTGTTGCCGGCGCGATCGCCGGGGCTGCCGCAGGTGAAGCAGCTGTGCCGGACGAGGAAGTGGTGACCTATGTGCGCACCAACGCGACCGAACCGGTTTATGTGCAGGGCGAAGTGGTGACTGGCGTGATCATCCCGGAAGAAGTCCAGCTGACAGACATCCCGGACTCGAACTTCCGTTACGTTTATCTGAACGGCCTGCCGGTTCTGGTGGAGGCGGACAGCCGCACCGTGATCCACGTAGTCCGCTGATTTTCCTGATACTGTCTGATTGCGGGCGGCCCTGACGGGCCGCCCGTTTTCGTGCGCGCACCAGCACCCGGGGTCAATGCGATTGACGCGAATCATGTGGTCGTCTATTGAATTGAACAACTGTTCATATAATCGGCTGTGCCCTGGAGGATCTGCGGGATGTTCAACGCAAGCATGAGTTTTGATCTTGGTGAGGATGTTAACGCCCTGCGCGATATGGTTCACCGCTGGGCGCAGGACCGCGTCAAGCCGATGGCGCAGGAGATCGACCAGAAAAACGAATTCCCTGCCGATCTTTGGCAGGAGATGGGCGAGCTGGGCCTGCTGGGCATCACAGTGCCGGAGGAATTCGGCGGCGCCGGCATGTCCTATCTGGCCCACACCGTCGCGGTGGAGGAAATCGCCCGGGCCTCGGCCTCCGTCTCGCTGTCCTACGGCGCGCATTCCAACCTGTGCGTCAACCAGATCAAGCTGAACGGCAACGCCGAGCAGAAGCAGAAATACCTGCCCCGGCTGATCTCGGGCGAGCATGTTGGCGCGCTGGCAATGTCCGAGGCGGGCGCGGGCTCTGACGTGGTGTCGATGTCGCTGCGTGCCGAAAAGCGCAACGATCACTTCCGCCTGAACGGCAACAAGTACTGGATCACCAACGGCCCGGATGCCGACACGCTGGTGGTCTACGCCAAGACCGATCCGGAGGCGGGCTCCAAGGGGATCACTGCGTTCCTGATCGAAAAGGAAATGAAGGGCTTCTCCACCTCCAAGCATTTCGACAAGCTGGGGATGCGCGGCTCCAACACGGCTGAACTGGTGTTCGAGGATGTGGAAGTCCCGTTCGAGAACGTGCTGGGCGAAGAGGGCAAGGGCGTGCGCGTTCTGATGTCCGGCCTGGACTATGAGCGTGTGGTGCTGGCGGGCATCGGCCTCGGCATCATGGCGTCTTGCATGGATGAGATGATGCCCTACATGGCGGAGCGCAAGCAGTTCGGTCAGCCGATCGGGAACTTCCAGCTGATGCAGGCCAAGATTGCCGATATGTACACGGCGATGAACTCCGCCCGGGCCTATGTCTATGAAGTGGCGAAATCCTGCGACAATGGAACCGTGACCCGCCAGGACGCGGCGGCCTGCTGCCTTTATGCCTCCGAGGTGGCGATGACCCAGGCGCATCAGGCGGTGCAGGCCTTCGGCGGCGCGGGCTACCTGTCCGACAACCCGGTCGGCCGCATCTTCCGCGATGCCAAGCTGATGGAAATCGGCGCAGGCACCAGCGAGATCCGGCGGATGCTGATCGGCCGCGAGCTGATGGGCACCATGTAACAAAAGAAAACCCCGCGCTTCCGAGGGAGGCGCGGGGTTTGAAACAAGCCTGGCGGCACGAGGTCAGCCGCCAGACCGGAACCAGGTCACTTAGGATCAGAAGCGGTGCACGTAAGCGAAGTTCACGACAACCGGATCGATCTCTGCGGTGCCGATGCTGGCGCCGTTCAGGGTCGCGTCGGTGTCGATGTCCATCCAGCGCACGTTGAACCGCAGCGCGCCATTGTCGGAGATCTGGTAGTCGGCACCGGCGTTGACCGCCACACCAAAGCTGTCGTCAAGGTCCAGCGTGCCAAGCGCGGTCTCTTCCTCGAAGAAGGTGGTGTAGTTCAGGCCCAGGCCCACGAACGGCTTGACCTTGCCGGCGGTCGGGAAGTGGTAGTTGACCGACAGGGTCGGCGGCAGCTGCTTGGCGGACGCTGCAAAAGCGCCGTTCAGGCGGATGTCGTGCTCAAACGGCGAGGCCGCCAGCAGCTCGACACCCCAGTTGTCGCGGAAGAAGTATTCAACGGTCAGCGACAGCGCGGTGCCATCGTCGATATCCGCGGCGGCGCCAGCCAGGGTGCCATTGCCGGATTTCGGGTTGACGTTGGCGATACCAACACCAACGGTCCAGTCGCCTTGCTGCTGGGCCAGCGCGGGGCCGGCCAGGGCGGCGAGGGCAGAAGTCAGTGCCAAAGCGGAAACCATGCGTTTCATCGGGTGCGTCCCTTTTCTTGTGTTTACCCCGCAGTGGTGCCCCATGGAGCGGCGGAAAACTCTGATCTGGATCAAGGGCCGGATCGCTTTGCTATTGAAAATCCAGTGAAAAATTGCATGGCTGCCATGCGTTTCAGGAATGTCTAAATATGCATGATGCTTGTAACATTCCTGGACTTCGCCCGGATGGCAGCTGGGACCTGCCGGAGCAGCTGAACATGGCGGCGCAATGCCTGGCGCATCCGGCTGAAAAGACCGCCCTGATCGACATGACCGCCGCCGCGCGGCGCGACATTTCTTATGGCGAGCTTTCGGAGATGACCGACGGGCTGGCCCGCTATCTGCTGACCCGCATCCAGCCCGGCGACCGGGTGGGCGTGCTGCTCAGCCAGTCGCCCTGGTGCGCCGCGGCGCATCTGGCGATCTGGAAGGCGGGCGGCATCTCGGTGCCGCTGTTCAAGCTGTTCAAACACGATGCGCTCGCATCGCGTGCCGGTGACGCGGGCGTGCGCTTCGTCTTCACCGATGCCGAGGGCGCCGGCCTGCTGGGGGATCTGGCCGAAGCGGTGATCGCGGACAGCGCCGGGCTGGAGGGCGCACCGGTCCCCTTCGCGGATACCGCGCCGGAAACCCCGGCGGTGCTGATCTATACCTCCGGCACCACCGGCAGCCCCAAGGGCGCGCTGCACGGCCACCGGGTGCTGACCGGCCACCTGCCGGGAGTTGCCATCAGCCATGACCACCTGGGCCAGCCGGGCGATGTCCTCTGGACCCCTGCCGACTGGGCCTGGATCGGCGGGCTGTTCGACGTGCTGATGCCGGGCCTGGCGCTGGGCGTTCCGGTGGTTGCCGCGCGGCTGGACAAGTTCACACCGGAGGCTTGCGCCGATCTGATCGCCAAGGCCGGGGTGCGCAACATCTTCTTCCCGCCAACCGCATTGCGGATGCTGAAGGCAGCGGGGCAGGGGCTCCACGGTCTGCGTTCCGTTGCCAGCGGCGGAGAGCCCCTGGGCGCAGAGATGCTCGCCTGGGGCCGGCGCCGCTTGGGCGTCACGATCAACGAATTCTACGGCCAGACCGAATGCAACATGGTGGCCTCCTCCTGCGCTGCGGGTTTTGAGCCGCGCCCGGGCTGCATCGGTAAGGCGGTTCCGGGGCATGAACTGGCAGTGATCGACGAAGCCGGGAACCCCACGGAGGATGAGGGCGATGTCGCCATCCGCCGCGGCTCCGCCTCGATGCTGCTGGAATACTGGAACCGGCCCGAGGAGACCGCCGCCAAGTTCCGGGGGCCTTGGCTGGTGACCGGCGACCGCGGCATCTGGGAAGGGGAATACCTGCGTTTTGTCGGCCGCGAGGATGATGTGATCACCTCCGGCGGCTACCGCATCGGCCCGGCGGAGATCGAAGATTGCCTGCTGACCCATCCGGCGGTGGCGACCGTGGGCGTGGTCGGCAAGCCGGATCCGCTGCGGACGGAAATCGTCAAGGCTTATGTGGTGCTGAAGGCAGGGGGCGACGCCTCCGAGAAGGAACTGCAGGACTACGTCAAGGACCGGCTCGCGCACTATTCCTATCCGCGCGAAGTGGCGTTCCTCGACGCGCTGCCGATGACCGTGACCGGCAAGGTGATCCGCAAGGAGCTAAAGGCGCGGGCTGCGGGGGAGACCGCGCAATGACCCGCGGTGTTGCATACCCGGCGCACGCCGCGCCAACCGGAAATAAAGATCTCAACCCTATAACGGGAGAGTGGACATGAAACTCACATCCAAGGCGTTGCCTTCCTCGGAAGGCTTCAAGCAGAACCGCGAGGCGCATCTGGCGGCCCTTGCGCAGATCAGCGAGGCGGCCGAGGCCGCGCGCATGGGCGGCGGCGAGAAATCCCGTGAACGCCATGAAAGCCGCGGCAAGATGCTGCCGCGCCGCCGGGTGGCGAACCTCTTGGATCCGGGTTCCCCGTTCCTGGAAATCGGTGCCACCGCGGCACACGCAATGTATGACGGCGCAGCACCTGCGGCCGGCGTGATCGCGGGCATCGGCCGGGTGCACGGACAGGAGGTCATGGTGGTCTGCAACGACGCCACCGTGAAGGGCGGCACCTATTACCCGATGACTGTGAAGAAACACCTGCGCGCGCAGGAGATCGCCGAGGAGAACCGCCTCCCCTGCATCTACCTGGTCGACTCCGGCGGCGCCAACTTGCCGAACCAGGATGAGGTCTTCCCCGACCGCGACCACTTCGGCCGCATCTTCTACAACCAGGCGCGGATGTCGGCCAAGGGCATCCCGCAGATCGCTGTGGTCATGGGGTCCTGCACCGCGGGCGGCGCCTATGTGCCCGCGATGTCGGACGTCACCATCATCGTGAAGGAGCAGGGCACCATCTTCCTCGCGGGCCCGCCGCTGGTGAAGGCTGCCACGGGCGAGGTCGTCAGCGCCGAGGACCTGGGCGGCGGCGACGTGCACACGCGCCTCTCCGGTGTGGCCGATTACCTGGCCGAGGACGACGCCCACGCGCTGGCGCTGGCGCGGCGCGCGGTGCAGTCGCTGAACATCACCAGACCGCTGACGGTGAACTGGGCGACCCCGGAAGAACCCGCCTATGACCCTGAGGAAATTCTTGGCGTGGTGCCCGGCGACCTGCGCACGCCTTATGATATTCGCGAGGTGATCGCGCGGCTGGTCGACGGCTCCCGCTTTGACGAGTTCAAGCCGCGCTTCGGCGAGACGCTTGTGACGGGTTTTGCCCACCTCAAGGGGTGCCCCATCGGGATCATCGCCAACAACGGCGTGCTGTTCTCGGAAGCCGCTCAGAAAGGCGCGCATTTCGTGGAGCTGTGCAGCCAGCGCAAGATCCCGCTGGTGTTCCTGCAGAACATCACCGGCTTTATGGTGGGCCGGAAGTACGAAAACGAGGGCATCGCCCGCCACGGCGCCAAGATGGTGACCGCGGTGGCCACCACCAATGTGCCGAAAGTTACCATGCTGGTCGGCGGCTCCTTTGGCGCGGGCAACTACGGCATGTCGGGCCGCGCCTACCAGCCGCGCTTCCTGTGGACCTGGCCGAACTCCCGCATCTCGGTGATGGGCGGCGAGCAGGCGGCGGGCGTGCTGGCGACGGTGAAACGCGACGCCATCGAACGCCAGGGCGGCAGCTGGAGCGCTGATGAAGAGGCCGAATTCAAACGCCCCACCATCGAGATGTTCGAGGAGCAGAGCCACCCGCTTTATGCCTCGGCGCGCCTTTGGGACGACGGCATCATCGACCCGCGCAAGAGCCGCGACGTGCTGGCGCTCTCGCTCAGCGCGGCGCTGAACGCCCCGATTGAAGAGACCAAATTCGGCGTCTTCCGGATGTAAGCGCCGTCGCTTTCATCTTTCGCAAAATACTCCGGGGGTCCGGGGGCAGCGCCCCCGGTCCGGCGATCCAGACAAAGGACCAACCCCATGTTTGACAAGATCCTGATTGCCAACCGCGGCGAAATCGCCTGCCGCGTGATGGAAACCGCCCGCGCCATGGGCGTGCGCACGGTGGCGGTCTATTCCGACGCCGATGCGGCCGCAAAACATGTGCAGCTGGCGGATGAGGCGGTGCACATCGGCGGCCCGGCCCCGGCGGACAGCTACCTGAAGGGCGACGAGATCATCCGGGTGGCCCGGGAAACCGGCGCCCAGGCGATCCACCCGGGGTACGGCTTCCTGTCGGAAAACCCGAAATTCGTCGAGGCGGTGGAGGCTGCGGGCCTCGTGTTCATCGGGCCGTCGGCGGATGCGATCCGCAAGATGGGCCTCAAGGACGCCGCCAAGGCGCTGATGGAGGAGGCCGGCGTGCCGGTGGTGCCGGGCTATCACGGCAGCAGCCAGGACCCGGAGTTCCTGGCAGGCGAAGCCGGGAAGATCGGCTATCCGGTGCTGATCAAGGCGGTGGCCGGCGGCGGCGGCAAGGGGATGCGTCTGGTCGAGAAGCCGGAGGAGTTTGCCGACGCCCTGAAAAGTGCGCAGGGCGAGGCGACCACGGCCTTTGGCAATCCCGACGTTCTGATCGAGAAATACATCCAGCAGCCCCGCCATATCGAGGTGCAGGTCTTTGGCGACGGGACGCAGGCGGTGCATCTGTTTGAGCGCGACTGCTCGCTGCAGCGCCGCCATCAGAAGGTGATCGAAGAAGCCCCGGCGCCCGGCATGACCGAGGAAATGCGCGAGGCGATGGGCCAGGCCGGCGTGCGCGCGGCCGAAGCTATCGGCTATAAGGGCGCGGGCACGGTGGAATTCATCGTCGACGGCTCCGACGGGCTGCGCCCAGATGGCTTCTGGTTCATGGAAATGAACACCCGCCTGCAGGTGGAGCACCCGGTGACCGAGCTGATTACAGGTGTCGACCTGGTGGAATGGCAGCTGCGCGTGGCTTCGGGGGAGAGCCTGCCCGCCAAGCAGGAAGACCTCACCATCACCGGCCATGCGTTTGAGGCAAGGCTTTATGCGGAGGATGTGCCGAAGGGCTTCCTGCCCGCAACCGGCACCCTGACCCATCTGTCCTTCCCGGCAGAGGCCCGCGCCGACAGCGGTGTGCGGGCGGGGGACACCATCAGCCCCTGGTACGACCCGATGATCTCCAAGGTGATCGTGCATGGCTCCACCCGCAAGGTGGCGCTGTCGCGGCTGGCGCGCGCGCTGGAGGACACCGAGGTCGGCGGCACCGTCACCAACCTGGCGTTCCTTGGCGCGCTGGCCGCGCATGAGGGGTTTGCCAATGGCGAGGTGGACACCGGCCTTATCGCCCGCGATCTGGACGCTCTGGTGGCCGCGCCGCAGGTCGAGCTGCGCCACAAGGCGGCGGCGGGCATGGTGGCGCTGGACCTCGTGCAGGCCGCAGCGCACACCGGCTTCAGCCTGTGGACGCCGCTGCACCGCGCTGTGACCCTGACCCATGCGGGCGCGGAGTTCACTGCCGATGTGCAGGTCGACGGTCCCGACCGGCAGCTGTGGACCATCGAAGGCAACACCGTCGTGGCTGAGCGCAGCCAGGGCCAGTGGCGCATCGGCGAGCGCCGGATGCCAACAGTCTCGCAGTCCGGGTCCCTGATCACCGTGCATGATGCCTACGGGCTGGAATTCACCGTGGTGGATCCGCTCGACCGTGCGGCCGTTGCGGGCGGCGATATGAATGTGGTCGAGGCGCCGATGCCGGGCCTGGTCAAGGCGGTGTTTGCCGAAGCTGGCCAATCGGTGAAGGAGGGCGACCGGCTTGCCGTTCTGGAAGCCATGAAGATGGAGCATTCGCTGCTGGCGGCGCGCGATGGTGTCGTCGCGGAGGTGCTGGCCTCGGCCGGCGACCAGGTCGAGGCGGGGGCCGCGCTGGTGCGGCTGGAAGAAGACGACAGCTGACCTGAAGTCCGGGGCGGCGCGTCTGCCGCCCCTGCCGGGATTTGAGTATTTTTGGAAAGATGAAGCCGAAGGGGCGTTTCATGAGCGAGTTTGCCGAGATTTTTGAGGTCGGTCCGCGCGACGGGCTGCAGAATGAGAAACGCGAAATTCCGGTGGCCGAAAAGGTGGCGCTGACTGATTGCCTGAGCCGCGCCGGGTTCAAGCGGATCGAGGTGGCAAGTTTCGTGTCGCCCAAATGGGTGCCGCAGATGGCGGGCAGCGCAGAGGTGCTGGCCGGCATCACCCGCGCCGCTGGAGTCCGCTATGCGGCGCTGACGCCCAACATGCGCGGGTTTGAGGATGCTGTGGCCGCAAGGGCGGATGAGATCGCTGTTTTTGCGTCCGCCTCCGAAGGGTTCTCCAAGGCCAATATCAACGCCACCATCGAGGAAAGCATCACCCGCTTTCTGCCCGTTCTGGACGCGGCAAAGGACATGGGGCTGCCGGTCCGCGGTTATGTGTCCTGCGTGACCGACTGCCCGTTTGACGGGCCGACCCCGCCGCAGAAGGTGGCAGAGGTGGCGCGCCGGCTGTTCGATCTGGGCTGTTATGAGATTTCGCTGGGCGACACCATCGGGCAGGGCACGCCGGAAACGATCTCGGCAATGCTGCGGGCCGTGGTCCAGCAGGTCCCGGCCGGGCGGCTTGCCGGCCATTATCATGACACCGCGGGCAGGGCGCTGGACAATATCGAGGCCTCTCTGGATCTTGGCGTGCGGGTGTTCGATGCCGCCGTGGGCGGCCTTGGCGGCTGCCCCTATGCGCCGGGGGCCGCGGGCAATGTGGCCACGGAAGCGGTGCACAAGCGCCTGACGGAGCTGGGCTATCACACCGGCCTGGACGCGGATGTGCTGGACGAGGCCGCCGCGATGGCCCGCGCCATGCGCGGCCTGCAGTAAGATTTCAGCGGAGAAGCAAGATGTTTGAAACAATCACCCTGGAAACCGACGCCCGCGGCGTCTGCACCCTGACGCTGAACCGCCCGGACAAGCACAACGCCATGTCCGGCCAGATGCTGCAGGAGCTGACCCTGGCGGCAAAGCGGCTGGCCGCGGATGACTCTGTGCGCGTGGTGGTGCTGACCGGCGCGGGCAAGAGCTTTTGCGCGGGCGGCGACCTGGGCTGGATGCGCCAGCAGATGGATGCGGACGCCGAAACCCGCGGCCGCGAGGCGCGGGTGCTGGCAGAGATGCTGATGGCGCTCAACACCCTGCCCAAGCCGGTGATCGGCGCGCTGCAGGGCAATGCCTTCGGCGGCGGCGTCGGCATGGCCTCGGTCTGCGATGTGGCGATCGGCGCTGATCATCTGAAGATGGGCCTCACTGAGACCAAGCTGGGGCTGATTCCCGCCACCATCGGCCCCTATGTGATTGCCCGCATGGGCGAGGCCAAGGCACGCCGCGTGTTTATGTCGGCGCGGCTGTTCGGCGCGGACGAGGCCGTGGAACTGGGCCTGCTGGCCAAGGCGGTTCCGGCGGACCAGCTGGACGAGGCGGTCGAGGCGGAGGTTTCCCCCTATCTCAACTGCGCGCCGGGTGCCGTGGCCGCCGCCAAGAAGCTCGCCCGCGACCTGGGGCCGCGGCTGGACGATGCGGTGATCGACCATACAATCAAGGCGCTTGTGGAGCGCTGGGAGGGGGAGGAGGCCCGCGAGGGCATCACCGCTTTCTTTGAGAAGCGCAAACCCGGCTGGCAGGCCTGAAAACCGGCATTCCCGATACATTTTTGGAGGGCGGCCGCAGCTTTCGTTGCGGCCGCTTTTCTTATGAAATCACTAAGAAATCACATCAGCGTTGCGGCTGTGCTTTTTCCTGTCACAAACCCCGTTGTTTAACCTTGCCTTAGTTGACGCTGTAGGGGCGGAGGGGTAGACACACTTCAAATCAACACGCCAATTGACGTCGCGCGGGAAACCGCCGGGGAAAGGAGCTGCTCTTGGAAGAGATGTTGAGGGAATACCTGCCGATCCTGGTCTTCCTGGCCGTCGCGGCAGGCTTGGGGATTGTCCTCATCCTGGCAGCCGTTGTGCTGGCGGTCCGCAACCCGGACCCGGAGAAGGTCAGCGCCTACGAATGCGGTTTCAACGCTTTCGACGATGCCCGCATGAAATTCGATGTCAGGTTCTATCTGGTGTCGATTCTCTTCATTATTTTCGACTTGGAAATCGCTTTCCTGTTTCCCTGGGCCGTCGGTTTCAAGGACATCAGCGACACCGGCTTCTGGTCGATGATGGTGTTCCTGGGCGTGCTGACCATCGGATTCGCCTATGAGTGGAAGAAAGGGGCCCTGGAATGGCAGTGATGACCGGAGCCAACACCGCTGGTGTGGACAAGGAAGTTGTCACCCGGGCCCTGAATGCAGAGCTTCAGGACAAGGGTTTCCTGCTCACCTCGGCCGAGGACATCATCAACTGGGCACGCACAGGTTCGCTGCACTGGATGACCTTCGGCCTGGCCTGCTGCGCGGTTGAGATGATGCACACCTCGATGCCGCGCTATGACGCCGAACGCTTCGGCATCGCACCGCGCGCCTCGCCGCGCCAGTCGGATGTGATGATCGTCGCAGGCACCCTGACCAACAAGATGGCGCCGGCCCTGCGCAAGGTCTACGACCAGATGCCCGAGCCGCGCTACGTGATCTCGATGGGCTCCTGCGCCAACGGCGGCGGCTACTACCACTACAGCTATTCCGTGGTGCGCGGCTGCGACCGGGTTGTGCCGGTTGACGTCTACGTGCCCGGCTGCCCGCCGACGGCTGAGGCGCTGCTTTATGGCCTGATGCAGCTGCAGCGCAAGATCCGCCGCACCGGCACCCTGGTGCGCTGAGGAAGGGCGGAAAAAACATGACTGATGCACTGAAAGAGCTTGGCGCCCAGATCGAAGCCAAACGCCCCGATTGCGTGGTGGCCTGGAGCGTGTCCTTTGACGAGCTGACCATTGACGTGACGCCCTCGAACATCGCCGGTCTGGTGGAGTTCCTGAAATCGGACCCGAATTGCAAGTTTTCAACCCTGGTGGACATCACCGCGGTGGATTACCCGGAACGCGCCAAGCGGTTCGACGTGGTTTATCACTTCCTGTCGATGTACCGGAACCAGCGCATCCGCCTGCGCGCCGCCGTGCGCGAGGATGAGATGGTGCCCTCCATCGTGAAGGTGCACCCCTCGGCCAACTGGTTCGAGCGGGAAGTCTACGACATGTTCGGCATCCTGTTCTCGGGCCACCCGGACCTGCGCCGAATCCTGACCGACTACGGCTTCCGCGGCTACCCGCTGCGCAAGGACTTCCCGACCACCGGCTATACCGAGGTGCGGTATGACGAGGCGCAGAAGCGCGTGGTCTATGAGCCGGTGAAGCTGGTGCAGGAATACCGCCAGTTCGATTTCATGTCCCCGTGGGAAGGTGCCGAATACATCCTGCCCGGCGACGAGAAGGAGGGGGCGCAATGATGGACGGCTCCAAATTTGACGACGGCAGCGTCGACGCGCTGAGCGGCGAGCAGAAGATCCGCAACTTCAACATCAACTTCGGCCCGCAGCACCCTGCGGCGCATGGGGTTTTGCGTCTGGTGCTCGAACTCGACGGCGAGATCGTCGAGCGTTGCGATCCGCATATCGGCCTGTTGCACCGCGGCACCGAAAAGCTGATGGAAAGCCGCACCTACCTGCAGAACCTGCCGTATTTCGACCGCCTCGACTATGTGGCGCCGATGAACCAGGAGCACGCCTGGTGTCTCGCCATCGAGAAGCTGACCGGCACCGAGGTGCCGCGCCGCGGCCAGCTGATCCGGGTGCTCTATTCGGAAATCGGCCGGGTGCTGAACCACCTGCTGAACGTCACCACGCAGGCGATGGACGTCGGCGCACTGACCCCGCCGCTGTGGGGCTTTGAAGAGCGCGAGAAGCTGATGATCTTCTACGAGCGGGCCTGCGGCGCGCGCCTGCACGCGGCTTATTTCCGCCCCGGCGGCGTGCATCAGGACCTGCCGGATGACCTGCTGGATGATATCGACCTCTGGGCGATGGAATTCCCCAAGGTGCTGGATGATATCGACGGCCTTCTGACCGAAAACCGCATCTTCAAGCAGCGCAACTGCGATATCGGTGTGGTGACCGAGAAGGAGATCCAGGAATACGGCTTCTCCGGCGTCATGGTGCGCGGCTCTGGCCTCGCCTGGGACCTGCGCCGCGCGCAGCCTTATGAATGCTATGACGAGTTCGAGTTTCAGGTGCCGATCGGCAAGAACGGCGACTGCTACGACCGCTACCTCTGCCGGATGGAAGAGATGCGCCAGTCGACCTCGATCATCCGCCAGGCGATTGCCAAGCTGCGCGAAGCCACCGGCGACGTGGTGGCCCGCGGCAAGCTGTCCCCGCCCAAGCGCGGCGACATGAAAACCTCGATGGAAAGCCTGATCCACCATTTCAAGCTTTACACCGAAGGCTTCCACGTGCCCGCAGGCGAGGTCTACGCCGCCGTCGAGGCGCCCAAGGGCGAGTTCGGCGTCTATCTGGTGGCGGACGGGTCCAACAAACCCTACCGCTCCAAGATCCGCGCGCCGGGCTTCCTGCACCTGCAGGCGATGGATCACATTGCCAAGGGCCACCAGCTGGCCGACGTCGCCGCCATCATCGGCACCATGGACGTAGTGTTCGGGGAGATCGACCGGTGAGATTGGATGACATCCTAAAGTACTTGGGAATTGCTTGGAGCGTAGTCGCCTTTGTTGCTGTTGTAGCTTTCTTTGCCGGTGATCATTGGACCACTTGGAAGGAAGTGCGAAAAGCGCATGATCAGGAACTGGCGATCTTTGGCACTCAACCTGATTTGGGCGAACTGGAAGCCAAAATTCAGCGTTTGTATCAGGTCTTGGCTCTTGCCGAGATGCCTGACGGACAGGGGCGTTCCAAATATCTGGAAGAGATTGAGGCCAGAGTTAAGCAACTAGAAAACGTGCCTGCGATTTCGCTCCCCGACTTTGGCCAGTTCGTGAAAGTGGGTGATCGGGTCATTCTGCAAGGCAAAAGTCAGCTATATCTGTACGACAATGACGGGCAGGGGCAGGACGAAAAAGATCTGCTTATGAACGGCGTCCAAGATCCCTGGATTATTCGGAAGGCAAACTAATGCTGCGTAGGCTCCACCACGAACAACCCGCGAGCTTTGCCTTCACCCCGGCCAACCAGGCCTGGGCCGAGGCGCAGATCACCAAATATCCTGAGGGCCGCCAGGCCTCCGCGGTCATTCCGCTCTTGTGGCGCGCTCAGGAGCAGGAAGGCTGGGTCACCAAACCGGCGATCGAGTCCATCGCCGATATGCTCGGCATGGCCTATATCCGGGTGCTGGAAGTTGCCTCCTTCTACTTCATGTTCCAGCTGCAACCCACGGGTTCTGTTGCCCATGTGCAGATCTGCGGCACCACTTCCTGCATGATCTGCGGGGCAGAGGACCTGATCGCGGTTTGCCAGGAAAAGATCGCACCCAAGCCTTTTACCCTGTCGGCGGACGGCAAGTTCACCTGGGAAGAAGTCGAGTGCCTGGGCGCCTGCACCAATGCCCCGATGGCGCAGATCGGCAAGGATTATTACGAGGATCTGACGGCAGAGGGCTTTGCCAAGCTGCTGGACGATCTGGCGGCCGGCCAGCTGGTCGCGCCCGGCCCGCAGAACGGCCGTTACGCGGCTGAGCCGAAGTCCGGCCTCACCTCGCTGACCGAGTTCGACAGCGGCAAGACGCAGTACAATGCCAGCGCGCAGCTGGCGATGGACGTCAAGGATGGAATCAAGCGCATTCAGGGCGATGAAGTGCCGCTGCTGACCCCCTGGATCGGCAAGGACGGCACCGTTGCCGGCCGCGCTGCCGAGGGCCAGCCGCCCAAGGCGCCGGAGGCTCCGCTTCCCGCAGCCCGGCAAGCGGAGGCGCTGAAGACCGCACCGACGAAGAAATCCGATGCGGCTGAGCCGTCCTCGCCCGAAGGGGCTGCGGCCAAGGCAACCGAGGAAAGCGAGCCGGAGCTTTTGAAGGAAGCCCGCGGCGGGCTGGCCGATGACCTCAAGATGCTGAAGGGCGTCGGCCCCAAGCTGGAGGCAAAGCTGAACGAGCTTGGCTTCTACCACTTCGATCAGATCGCCGACTGGACCGAGGAAGAGATCGCCTGGGTCGATTCCCGGCTGCAGTTCCGGGGCCGGATCGCCCGCGATGGCTGGGTCGAGCAGGCGAAGCGGCTGCAAGTGGGCGATGAGACCGAATTCGCGAAACGTGCCAAAGAAAAGCACATCTACGACGACGACGAATAATCAGGCCGCGGCCCCCGGGGCCGGGCTTAGGTGATAGGGAACAGATGACCAGGGAACAGGACCAGGCCATTGCAGCAAAGGGCCGGCACATCGCGCTTGTGATTGCCGGGACCATCTCGCTGTGGGTCGCGCTGTCGCTGTTCATCGGCCCCATGCTGGGGCTGCCGGGGCGCTATGCGCTGCTGTTCGACTTCGCCGCGCTGGCGGGCATGATCTATGCCCTGGTCAACATATTTCAACTCTGGCGCATGCGCCGGGACAGCCAAAGGTAGGCACACATGCTGAAGGATCAGGACCGGATCTTTACCAACCTTTACGGGATGCACGACCGCACGCTGGCGGGCGCCAAGGCGCGCGGCCATTGGGACGGCACCGCGGGCATCATCGAAAAGGGCCGCGACTGGATCGTTCAGACCATGAAAGACTCGGGCCTTCGCGGCCGCGGCGGCGCGGGGTTCCCGACCGGCCTCAAATGGTCCTTCATGCCCAAGGAAAGCGACGGCCGCCCGGCGTATCTGGTGGTGAACGCGGATGAATCGGAGCCCGGTACCTGCAAGGACCGCGAAATCATGCGCCATGATCCGCACACGCTGATCGAGGGCTGCCTGATCGCCTCCTTCGCGATGAATGCGCATACCTGCTATATCTACCTGCGCGGCGAATACATCCGCGAGCGCGAGGCGCTGCAGGCGGCGATTGACGAAGCTTACGACCAGGGCCTCCTGGGCAAGAACGCGGTCGGCTCCGGCTGGGACTTCGACATCTTCCTGCACCACGGGGCAGGGGCCTATATCTGCGGCGAGGAAACCGCCCTGATCGAAAGCCTTGAGGGCAAGAAGGGTATGCCCCGGATGAAGCCGCCGTTCCCGGCGGGCGCGGGCCTGTACGGTTGCCCGACCACCGTGAACAACGTGGAATCCATCGCCGTTGTGCCCACCATCCTGCGCCGCGGCGCCGACTGGTTCGCAGGCTTCGGCCGCCAGAACAACGCAGGCACCAAGCTGTTTGCAATCTCCGGCCACGTCAACAACCCGTGTGTTGTCGAAGAAGCGATGTCGATCTCCTTTGAGGAGCTGATCGAGAAGCACTGCGGCGGCATTCGCGGCGGCTGGGACAACCTGCNNCGGTGATCCCCGGCGGCTCCTCAGTCCCGTGTGTGCGCGGCGAGAATATGCGCGACGCGCTCATGGACTTCGACTACCTGCGCGGCGAACTGGGCTCCGGCCTCGGCACCGCGGCGGTGATCGTGATGGACAAGCAGACCGACATCATCAAGGCGATTTGGCGCCTGTCCAAGTTCTACAAGCACGAAAGCTGCGGCCAGTGCACGCCCTGCCGCGAAGGCACCGGCTGGATGATGCGCGTCATGGACCGTCTGGTCAAAGGCGAGGCGGAGCTGGAAGAGATTGACATGCTGTGGGACGTGACCAAGCAGGTCGAGGGCCACACCATCTGCGCGCTTGGCGATGCAGCGGCCTGGCCGATCCAGGGCCTGATCAAGAACTTCCGCGAGGAAATCGAAGACCGCATCAAGGCCCAGAAAACGGGCCGCATGGGCGCGATGGCGGCGGAATAACTTTTGATGGACGTTTTTGCCGCATATTCCCACGCTCTGGCCGCGCTGGTGATCTTTACCCTGATCATCCTGGCGCTGTCGCCAGTTTCGGCGCTGGCCAAGCAGAAGGCGGGCCTCGCTCCCGGCGCCACGCCGCGGGAGGATTATGCGGACAAGGCCTACCGGCTGAACCGGGCCTATCTGAACGGCTGCGAGACGCTGCCGGCTTTCCTGACCGTGACGCTGGTGGCCATTCTGGCCGGTGCGGCGCCGTTCTGGGTGAACCTGCTGGCCTCGCTGGTGCTGGTGTCGCGGATGGTGATGATTGTCATTCACCTGCGCGGGGCCGGCAAACCGCACGGCGGGCTGCGGTCGGTATTCTACGTGATTGGCTGGGCCTGCATGGGCGGCCTGGCGCTTTTGACATTGGCGGCAGTATTTTGAGCATTTTGAAGACATACCGGATCGCCGCGCCGATGGCGTGCCTGGCAGCGATGACGCTTGTTACGGCCTGCGGCAGCTCCCTCAGCAACCGGGAGCGCCAGCTGTATGACGGCGTGCCGTTCAAGGCCAAGGCCAAGCCCGTCGACAAGAAGACGGACCGGGCCGTGTTTTACGTTGAGATCAAGGGGGCAGACCGCTCCGTCAAGGGCGCGCGCGAGGCTGCGGCCCATGCCGGCACGACTTACTGCGTGGTCAACTACGGCTCTTCCAGTATCGCCTGGGCCATCGACCCCAGGGATGAGGCAGCACCGCTGACCCTGACCGATGGCCGCGCAACCTTTCAGGGAACCTGCACCCCGTGAGCGGATTTCAGGCATATCCGGGTCGGAAGGCCGGTCTGCTATTGAATAGCAGCGCAGCATGCACGCGCATGGGGGCTTTCACATCGAAGGAGTCCCCTGTCATGCGTGCCTTGATTGCCATTGCCCTGTCCGCCTTTGTTGCCCTGCCTGCTGCGGCGATGGCCAAGCCGTCGCTGCGCGACGTGCAGGAAATCGAAGATCCGCTGTTTGCCGTCGCCGTGGCGAAAGAAGTTTCGGATTACTGCGACGATATCTCCCCCCGGTACCTGAAAGGGCTGGGCGAGTTGCGCCGGCTCAAAGCGCGGGCAAACGCGTTGGGATACACGGACGCGGAAATCCGCGATTACATCGAATCTGATGCCGAAAAGGACCGGATGCGCGCCAAGGGGGAAAAGCTCCTGGCGCAGAACGGCGTGGATTACGGCAAACCGGAAACCTTCTGCGCCTATGGCCGCGCGGAAATCGAAAAGAACAGCGCGATCGGCGTGTTACTGAGGGCGAAATAGACCATGTCTGACCTCCGCAAGATCAACATTGACGGAACCGAGATCGAGGTGGATGGGGCGATGACCCTGATCCAGGCCTGTGAGGAGGCCGGTGTCGAGATCCCGCGCTTCTGCTATCACGAGCGGCTGTCCATTGCGGGCAACTGCCGCATGTGCCTGGTTGAGGTTGTCGGCGGCCCGCCGAAGCCGGCGGCCTCCTGCGCGATGCAGGTGCGCGATCTGCGCCCCGGCCCCGAAGGCCAGGCGCCGCAGGTGAAGACCAACTCGCCGATGGTCAAGAAGGCCCGTGAAGGCGTGATGGAATTCATGCTGATCAACCACCCGCTGGACTGCCCGATCTGCGACCAGGGCGGCGAGTGCGACCTGCAGGACCAGGCGATGGCCTATGGCGTCGACTTCTCCCGCTTCCGCGAGCCCAAGCGCGCGGTGGATGATCTGGATCTGGGGCCGCTGGTCGGCACCGCCATGACCCGCTGCATCTCCTGCACCCGCTGCGTGCGCTTCACGACTGAGGTCGCGGGCATCACCCAGATGGGCCAGACCGGGCGGGGCGAGGATGCGGAGATCACCTCCTACCTGAACGAAACCCTGCAATCGAACCTGCAGGGCAACATTATCGACCTGTGCCCGGTGGGCGCGCTGACGTCGAAGCCCTATGCGTTTACCGCACGGCCCTGGGAGCTGACCAAGACCGAAACCATCGACGTGATGGATGCGCTTGGTTCGAACATCCGCGTCGACACCAAGGGCCGCGAAGTGATGCGCATCCTGCCGCGCAACCACGACGGCGTGAACGAGGAGTGGATCAGCGACAAGACCCGCTTTGTCTGGGACGGCCTGCGCCGCCAGCGCCTCGACCGTCCCTATGTGCGCGTCGATGGCAAGCTGAAGCCCGCCACCTGGCCGGAAGCCCTGGCTGCCGCGGCGAACGCCATGAAGGGCAAGAAGGTTGCGGGCCTGATCGGCGACCTGGTCCCGGTTGAGGCGGCCTTTGCCTTGAAACAGCTGGTCGAAGGCCTGGGCGGCAAGGTGGAATGCCGCACCGACAACGCCCGTCTGCCGATCGGCAACCGCGCGGGCTATGCCGGCACCGCCGCCATCGAGGACATCGACACCGCCAAGTTCATCCAGCTGATCGGCACCAACCCGCGCGACGAGGCACCGGTGCTGAACGCCCGCATCCGCAAGGCCTGGCTGAACGGCGCGCAGATCGGCCTGGTCGGCCAGCCGGCAGACCTGACCTATGAATACACCCACGTGGGCACCGACCGCGCCGCGCTGGACAGCCTGCTGGACAAGGACTACGGCGCCGTCAAGGACGCGCCGTCCCTCGTGATCGTGGGGCAGGGCGCCCTGCGCGAGGCCGACGGCCTGGCGGTGCTGGCTGCCGCGCAAAAGCTGGCTGCGGACACCGGCTCCAAGCTGCTGGTGCTGCACACCGCCGCCTCCCGCGTCGGCGCGATGGACATTGGCGCGGTGACCGAAGGCGGCATGGCAGCGGCCATCGACGGGGCAGAGGTGATCTACAACCTCGGCGCCGATGAGGTCGAAATCGACGCAGGCGCCTTTGTGATCTACCAGGGCAGCCACGGCGACCGCGGCGCGCACCGCGCCGACGTGATCCTGCCGGGCGCGGCCTACACCGAAGAAAACGGCCTGTTCGTGAACACCGAAGGCCGCCCGCAGCTGGCCATGCGCGCGGCCTTCGCGCCGGGCGAGGCCAAGGAAAACTGGGCTATCCTGCGCGCGCTCAGCGCCGAAGCCGGTGCCACGCTGGGCTATGACTCGCTGGCGCAGCTGCGCACAAGCCTGGTGGCCGAAGTACCGCATCTGGCCCGGATCGACGAAGTGGCCGACAAGGACGGCGAACCGCTGGCGCAGGACAAGCTTGGCAACGCCGGTTTCCTGCCGGCGGTCAAGGATTTCTACTTGACCAACTCGATCGCCCGCGCGTCCCAGCTGATGGCGGAACTGTCCGCCGGCGTCAAAGCCCGCGCAACCGGGAAACTGGCCGCCGAATGAACCGTCTCGCCCTCATAACCCCCTTGGCTCTGGCCGCCTGTGCAATGGCGCCCGGCAGCGGAGGCGAGCGGCCCGCCCCGGTTTACGAAGGGGTGGAAACCAGCCTGCTGGAGGGCGATCTGGTGCAATTTCACGTCTCCATGCGCGGCCCGCGCATGGTCGGCGATCTCGATACCTATGCGGAATGCGCCGCCGCGCAATACGCGCTGATCCGGGGTTACGGGTTTGCGCGCCATGTGCGCACAACAATGACACAGGCAGGGGGCAGCCGGACCGCCGACGCGGTCTATCTGATTTCGCCCTCTCTGCCGCGCGGCCTGCGCACCATCGACGCCGAAGTCGTGGTCGCGGATTGCGCGGCGAACGGAATACCCACGGTGTGAGGACCTATGGCTGATTTCTTTAACACTCCAGGCGGCATCGCTGTTCTGATCCTGGCGCAAGTGCTTGCAGTTGTTGCCTTTGTGATGATCTCGCTCCTGTTCCTCGTCTACGGGGACCGCAAGATCTGGGCCGCGGTCCAGATGCGCCGGGGACCGAACGTGGTGGGCGTCTTCGGCCTGCTGCAATCGGTGGCCGACGCGCTGAAATACGTTGTGAAAGAGGTGGTGATCCCGGCCGGTGCCGACCGCACCGTCTTTATCCTGGCGCCGATGACCTCTTTCGTGCTGGCGATGATCGCCTGGGCGGTGATCCCCTTCAACGACGGCTGGGTGCTCTCGGATATCAACGTCGCCATCCTCTATGTTTTCGCGGTCTCCTCGCTGGAGGTCTACGGCGTGATCATGGGCGGCTGGGCGTCGAACTCGAAATACCCGTTCCTGGGCTCCCTGCGCTCCGCCGCGCAGATGATCTCCTATGAGGTCTCCATCGGCCTGATCATCATCGGCGTGATCATTTCCACCGGCTCGATGAACTTCGGTGACATCGTGCGCGCGCAGGACGGCGATCTGGGCCTGTTGAACTGGTACTGGATCCCGCATTTCCCGATGGTCTTCCTGTTCTTCATCTCGGCGCTGGCAGAAACCAACCGCCCGCCCTTCGACCTGCCGGAAGCGGAATCGGAACTGGTGGCGGGCTACCAGGTGGAATATTCGGCGACGCCCTTCCTGTTGTTCATGGCCGGTGAATACATCGCGATCTTCCTGATGTGCGCGCTGACAACCCTGTTGTTCTTTGGCGGCTGGCTGTCCCCGATCCCGGGCCTGCCGGACGGCGTCCTGTGGATGGTCGCCAAGATGGCGTTCTTCTTCTTCCTCTTCGCAATGGTAAAGGCGATCACCCCGCGCTACCGCTACGACCAGCTGATGCGCCTGGGCTGGAAAGTGTTCCTGCCGTTCTCGCTGGCCTGGGTGGTCTTCGTGTCCTTTGCTGCAAAATTTGACTGGTTCTGGGGCATCTTCGCCCGCTGGACCGTGGGAGGCTGACCGATGGCGAACATCGACTACACCCGCGCCGCCAAGTACTTCCTGCTGCAGGATTTCTGGGTCGGCTTCAAACTGGGGATGAAGTATTTCTTCGCTCCCAAGGCTACCCTGAACTACCCGCATGAGAAGGGCCCGCTGTCGCCCCGCTTCCGCGGCGAGCACGCGCTGCGCCGCTATCCGAACGGCGAGGAGCGCTGCATTGCCTGCAAGCTGTGCGAGGCGATCTGCCCGGCGCAGGCGATCACCATCGACGCGGAACCGCGCGAGGACGGCAGCCGCCGCACAACGCGCTATGACATCGACATGACCAAATGCATCTACTGCGGTTTCTGCCAGGAAGCCTGCCCGGTGGATGCGATTGTCGAAGGCCCGAACTTCGAATTCGCCACCGAAACCCGCGAGGAGCTGTTCTATGACAAGGAGAAGCTGCTTTCGAACGGGGAGCGCTGGGAAGCCGAGATTGCCCGCAACCTGGAAATCGACGCGCCCTACCGATGAGGCGCCCGCGCAAAAGTTTTCTGAAAACTTTTGCCAAGAATTTTACTGAAAATTCTTGGCCGGAGGAGAGGACATGACCAAACAGCCGCCCAATCCGTTTGAGGCCATGATGCAACAGATGCAGGCCCAGGCCCAGCAGATGGCCAAGGCGTTCAACCCGGCGCTGGAGAACTTCTCGCCCTCCGAGGCTTTCAAGGAGTTCGAGGCGCTGTGGCCCACCATGCCCAAAGAGGTCATGGAGATGATGTTCGGCAACACCGTCAACAAGGACGGTCTGGATGCCAAAACCCGGCTGCTGCTGACGCTGGCCGGGCTGACTTGCCAGGGCGCGCAGGCTGACTCAGCCGTGCGCCAGACCGTGCGCCACGCCCTCGCGGCCGGCGCCAAGAAACAAGAGATCGTGGAAACGATCGCACAGATGTCGGTGTTTGCCGGCATTCCGGCCATGAACCGGGCGCTGGATCTGGCGCAAGCGGTCATGGACGACAACAAGGACGATGAGACATGAGCGTTTTTGCCTTCTACCTCTTCGCCATCAGCGCCATCACCGGCGGGCTGTTCACCGTGATCAGCCGCCAGCCTGTGCATTCGGTTCTGTGGCTGATCCTGGCCTTCCTGTCTTCGGCCGGGCTGTTCGTGCTCCTGGGGGCGGAATTCGTCGCCATGCTGCTGGTCATCGTCTACGTCGGCGCGGTCGCGGTGCTTTTCCTGTTTGTGGTGATGATGCTGGATGTGGATTTCGCCGAGCTGAAGGCGGAAATGGCGAAATACATGCCGCTCGCCCTGCTGATCGGACTGGTGATACTGATGCAGTTCGTGATGGCCTTCGGCGTCTGGGAAACCGCGCACCTGGCGCCGGAGCTGCTGGCCAATCCGGTGCCTGCCAACCGCCACAACACCGAGGCGCTTGGCCTCATCATCTATGATCAATATTTCCTTCTGTTCCAGCTGGCGGGCCTGATCCTGCTGGTGGCGATGATCGGCGCGATTGTGCTGACCCTGCGCCACCGCACCGATGTCAAGCGCCAGGACGTGGTTGCCCAGATGATGCGCGACCCGGCCAAGGCGATGGAGCTTAGGGATGTGAAACCGGGGCAGGGGCTGTGAGCACATGATCGGACTTGAACATTATCTGACCGTCGCGGCGACGCTGTTCGTGATTGGCATCTTCGGGCTCTTCCTGAACCGCAAGAACGTGATCATCCTCTTGATGAGCATCGAACTGATGCTCTTGGCGGTGAACATCAACCTGGTCGCCTTCTCCAGCTTCCTGGGCGATCTGGTGGGGCAGGTCTTTACCCTGTTTGTGCTGACCGTGGCCGCCGCCGAGGCCGCCATCGGCCTTGCGATCCTGGTCTGCTTCTTCCGCAACCGCGGCACCATTGCCGTCGAAGACGTCAACGTGATGAAGGGCTAAAGAACAATGGAAACCATCCTTCTCTTTGCCCCGCTGGTTGGCGCAATTATCTGCGGCTTCGGCCACAAGATGATCGGCGAAAAAGCCGCCACCGTGACCGCCACGGCGCTCCTGTTCCTGTCGGCGCTGCTCAGCTGGATCACCTTCCTGTCGTTTGACGGGGTGACCCAGAACATCGAGATTTTCCGCTGGATCGAAAGCGGCTCACTGTCGACCTCCTGGGCGATCCGCCTGGACCGGCTGACCGCGATCATGCTGATCGTGATCACCACGGTATCCTCGCTCGTGCACCTCTACTCCTTCGGGTACATGGACCATGACCCGCAGTGGAAAGAGGGCGAAAGCTACAAGCCGCGCTTCTTTGCCTACCTGTCGTTCTTCACCTTCGCGATGCTGATGCTGGTGACGTCGGACAACCTGGTGCAGATGTTCTTCGGCTGGGAAGGCGTGGGCGTGGCCTCCTACCTGCTGATCGGCTTCTACTACCGCAAGCCTTCGGCCAATGCCGCGGCAATGAAAGCCTTCATCGTGAACCGGGTCGGCGACTTCGGCTTTGCGCTGGGGATCTTCGGGCTGTTCTTCCTAACCGACAGCATCAACTTGGCGGACATCTTTGCCGCTGCCCCGACGCTGGCGGAAACCCAGGTGTCCTTCCTGTGGACCGAATGGAACGCGGCGAACCTGCTGGCCTTCCTGCTGTTTGTCGGCGCGATGGGCAAATCGGCACAGCTGCTGCTGCACACCTGGCTGCCGGACGCGATGGAAGGCCCGACCCCGGTGTCGGCGCTGATCCACGCCGCAACCATGGTGACCGCGGGCGTGTTCCTGGTCTGCCGGATGTCGCCGCTGATGGAATTCGCGCCTGAGGCCACTGCCTTCATCACCGTGCTGGGCGCTGCGACCGCGTTCTTCGCGGCAACTGTCGGCCTGGTGCAGAACGACATCAAGCGCGTGATCGCTTATTCGACCTGCTCGCAGCTGGGCTACATGTTTGTGGCGGCTGGCGTTGGCATGTATTCGGCCGCCATGTTCCACCTGTTCACCCACGCCTTCTTCAAGGCGATGCTGTTCCTGGGCGCCGGTTCGGTGATCCACGCGATGCATCACGAACAGGACATGCGGAACTACGGCGCCTTGCGCAAAAAGATCCCCTATACCTTCTGGGCGATGATGATCGGCACCCTGGCCATCACCGGCGTCGGCATCCCGCTGAGCGGCTGGGTTGGCTTTGCCGGCTTCGTGTCCAAGGACGCGATCATCGAAAGCGCCTATGCGGGCGGTTCCATGTTCGGCTTTTGGGCGCTGGTGATCGCGGCCTTCATGACCTCCTTCTACTCCTGGCGCCTGATGTTCATGACCTTCTACGGCAAGGCGCGGGGCGACAAGCACACCCACGACCACGCCCATGAAAGCCCCTGGACCATGCTGGTGCCGCTGGGCGTGCTGGCAGTGGGCTCAATCACCGCAGGCATGATCTGGTACAGCAGCTTTTTCGGTCACGCCGACCAGGTCGGCAAGTTCTACGGCATCCCGGTGGCGGAAGCCTCCGCTGCGGATCATGGCGAAGAGGCCGCGCATGGTGAGACCGCCGCCCACGGCGAGGAAGCTGGCCATGGGGAAACTGCGGTGGAGGGCGAGCACCATTATGTGTTTGCCGGCCAGCCGGGCGAGGGCGCGCTCTATATCGCGCCGGACAACCACATCCTGGAGGAGGCCCACGAGGCACCGAAATGGGTAAAGCTGTCGCCGTTCGCAGCGATGCTGGGCGGTCTGGTCCTGGCGCTGTGGTTCTACATCTGGAATCCGTCGCTGCCGAAGCGCCTGGCCGAACAGCAGCGTCCGCTGTATCTGTTCCTGCTCAACAAATGGTACTTTGACGAAATCTATAACGTGATCTTCGTCAAACCGGCCTTGGCCCTGGGCCGCTTCTTCTGGAAACGCGGCGATGGCAACACCATCGACGGCTTCCTGAACGGCCTGGCCATGGGCGTTGTTCCCTTCTTCACCCGCCTCGCGGGCCGGGCGCAGTCCGGTTACATCTTCACTTACGCCTTTTGGATGGTGCTGGGCATTGCGGCCCTGGTCACCTGGATGTCGATCGGCGGAGGAGCGCACTGATGGACAATCTCCTTTCTATTGTCACCTTCATCCCGGCGCTCGCGGCGGCCATCCTGGCCCTGTTCCTGCGCGGCGAGGATAAGGCGGCGCAGCGCAACGCCAAGTTTGTTGCGCTCTTTGCCACCTCGATCACTTTCCTGGTGAGCCTTGGCATCTATTTCGAGTTCGATCCCGCCAACACCGGTTTCCAGTTTGTGGAAGAAGCGGAGTGGATTTTCGGGCTGAAGTACAAGATGGGCGTTGACGGCATTTCGGTGCTCTTCGTGCTGCTGACCACCTTCATCATGCCGCTGACCATTCTGGCCAGCTGGAATGTGACCACCCGCGTCAAGGAATACATGGTAGCCTTCCTGCTGCTGGAGACCCTGATGCTGGGCGTCTTCATGGCGCTGGACCTGGTGCTGTTCTACCTGTTCTTCGAGGCAGGCCTGATCCCGATGTTCCTGATCATCGGCATCTGGGGCGGCAAGGAGCGGATCTACGCCTCCTTCAAGTTCTTCCTCTACACCTTCTTCGGCTCGGTGCTGATGCTGGTGGCGATGGTGTTCATGTATGTGGATGCCGGCACCACCGATATCGAGACCCTCTTGACCCACAGTTTCTCGGCAGCGTCCTTTGACGTGCTGGGCATTCATATCGTGGGTGGTGCGCAGACGCTGATGTTCCTGGCCTTCTTTGCCTCCTTCGCGGTGAAGATGCCGATGTGGCCGGTCCACACCTGGCTGCCGGACGCGCACGTGCAGGCGCCGACCGCGGGGTCCGTAGTGCTGGCGGCGATCCTCCTGAAGATGGGCGGCTACGGCTTCCTGCGCTTCAGCTTGCCGATGTTCCCGGTGGGCGCGGACGTGATGACCGATGTGGTCCTGTGGATGTCCGCGATTGCGGTGGTCTACACCTCGCTGGTGGCGATGGTGCAGGAAGACATGAAGAAGCTGATTGCCTATTCCTCGGTTGCGCACATGGGCTTTGTCACCATGGGCATCTTTGCCGCCAACCAGCAGGGCATCGACGGCGCCATCTTCCAGATGCTGTCGCACGGCTTCATCTCCGCCGCGCTCTTCCTCTGCGTGGGTGTGATCTATGACCGGATGCACACCCGTGACATCGACGCCTACGGCGGCCTGGTGATCCGGATGCCGGCTTATGCGCTGGTCTTCATGTTCTTCACCATGGGCAACGTCGGCCTGCCGGGCACCTCCGGCTTCATCGGCGAATTCCTGACCCTGATGGGCACCTTCCAGAAGAACACCTGGGTGACCGCGGTTGCGGCAACCGGTGTGATCTTCTCGGCCGGCTATGCGCTGTGGCTCTACCGCCGCGTGGTGTTCGGCGACCTGATCAAGGGCAGCCTGATGGGCATCAAGGACATGTCCGCGCGCGAACGCTTCGTCTTTGCGCCGCTGATCGCCATGACCCTGATCCTGGGCGTCTACCCGGCGGTGGTCACCGACATCATCGGCCCCTCGACCGAGGCGCTGATTGCAAACTTCAACCAGTCTCTGGCGGCGGCCGACACCTCGGCCGCCACCCAGATTGCTTCGCATTAAGGGAGCATCAGGCAGATGATCCAAGCTGATCTTACTGTAATCCTGCCAGAGATCGTTCTGGCGCTGTACGCCATGGCCGCGCTGATCGGCGCGGTCTACACCGGCAAGGACAAGCTGGCCGCCCCGCTGGTCTGGAGCACTGCGGCGCTGATGGCCGTGGTGGCCTTCTGGATCGCCACCAGCCCGGCCGGCACCCAGACCGCTTTTGGCGGCATGTTCATCGACGACAGCTTCTCGCGCTTTGCCAAGGTGGCGCTGCTCTTGGGCGCGTCCGCTGTTTTGCTGATCGGCCAGGACTACATGGCGCGCCGCGGCATGCTGAGGTTCGAATACCCGGTTCTGGTGTCGCTGGCTGCCGTCGGCATGATGATGATGGTGTCCGCAGGCAACCTGATGTCCCTCTACATGGGGCTGGAGCTGCAGTCGCTGTCGCTTTACGTCGTCGCCGCCATGCGCCGCGACAGCGTCAAGTCGACCGAGGCGGGCCTCAAGTACTTCGTGCTGGGAGCGCTGTCCTCCGGCCTGCTGCTGTACGGTGCCTCGCTGGTCTACGGCTTTGCCGGCACCACCCAGTTCGCGGGCATCATCCAGGTGGCAGAGCAGGGCCAAATGTCTCTCGGCATGCTGTTCGGCCTGGTGTTCATGATCTCGGGTCTTGCGTTCAAGGTTTCGGCGGTGCCCTTCCACATGTGGACCCCGGACGTCTACGAAGGTTCGCCGACGCCTGTGACCGCCTTCTTTGCCACCGCGCCCAAGGTAGCGGCGATGGGCCTGTTCGCCCGCGTGCTGCATGACGCCTTTGGCGGCGCCATTGCCGACTGGCAGCAGATCATCGTGGTGCTGTCGGTGCTGTCGATGTTCCTGGGCGCCATCGCGGCGATTGGCCAGCGCGACATCAAGCGCCTGATGGCCTTCTCCTCGATCGCTCACATGGGCTATGCGATGATCGGCCTGGCAGCGGGCACCGAGGCGGGCATCACCGCGATGCTGGTTTACCTCGCGATTTACGTGACCATGAACATCGGCACCTTTTCCTTCATCCTGATGCTGCAGAAGGACGGCAAGCCGGTCACTGACATTCTGGCTCTGAACCAGTTCGCCGCGCGCGAGCCTGGCAAGGCGCTGGCGGTACTGATCCTGATGTTCTCGCTGGCAGGCGTGCCGCCGATGCTGGGCTTCTTTGCCAAGTTCGGCGTGTGGCAGGCGGGTGTGGATGCGGGGCTGATGGGGCTGGTCGTGGCCTCCGCCATCGCCTCGGTAATCGGCGCATTTTACTACCTGCGCATTGTCTTCTACATGTACTTCGGCACCGGCGAAGACGATGTCGAGGCCAAAGGCTCGCCGGTGCTGACTGTTGCGCTGATGGCGTCTGCCGCGATGATGCTGGTCGGGCTGGTTTACCAGTTCGGCGTGGACACTGCGGCGGCAGCCGCCGCAGCAACCCTTGTAAATTGATCTGCTTTTCAGGCAGGCTGGAAAGGCCCGGTCACGCGACCGGGCCTTTTCGCACTTTCGAGGAATGAGATGAGCTGGCCAGCAGGATATGGAAAACGGGTGCTTGCCGAGGTGGACAGCACCCTCAATGAGGCCGCCCGCATCGCCGGGGAACTGGCAGGACCGGAGTGGATCCTGGCGCTGCGCCAGACTCAGGGAAGGGGCCGCCGCGGCCGCGACTGGAAGGACCCCAAGGGCAACTTTGCCGCCACCCTGGTGATGCGCCCCGAAGGCACCCCTGATCAGGCGGCGCTGCGCAGCTTTGTCGCCGCCCTGGCCGTTTACGATGCCTGCGTCGCAGTGACGGGCCGCAGCGAGGGGCTGTCGCTGAAATGGCCCAACGACGTGCTGCTGAAGGGCGGCAAGCTGGCGGGCATCCTGCTGGAAAGCGCGGGTAACGGGCAGGGGGTCAACCACCTGTTTGTCGGCATCGGCGTGAACCTGGTGGAAACCCCGATGCAGGAATGGCTGGAACCCGGCGCGGTCTACCCGGTGTCGCTGCTGTCGGAAACCGGCGTGCAGGTCACGCCAGAGGAGTTCCTGGAGGCCGTCGCCGGCGCGTTCGCCCGCTATGAGCAGCAGTTTGCGACCTACGGGTTTGAGCCGATCCGCACCGAATGGCTGGCGCGCGCCGCCAAGCTGGGCGAGGTGATCACCGCCAAGACCGCCAGTGCGGAAACCGAGGGCACCTTTGAAACGGTGGACGCCAGCGGCAACCTTGTCCTAAACACCGCCAAGGGCCGCGTCAGCATCCCCGCGGCCGACATCTATTTCTAGGAAGGGGCAGCAATGCTTCTGGCAGTTGATTGCGGCAACACAAACACCGTCTTCTCGATCTATGACGGCGAAAAGTTCATCGCTCTGTGGCGCACCGCCACCGACTGGAAGCGCACCGCCGACCAGTATTATGTCTGGCTGAACACGCTGATGCGGCTGCAGGGGATCGAGGCGGATATCACCGACATGATCGTCTCTTCCACCGTGCCGCGGGTGGTGTTCAACCTGCGGGTGCTGGCGGACCGCTATTTCAATACGCGGCCCTTGGTGGTGGGCAAGCCCGAATGCCTTCTGCCCGTCTCGGTGCGGGTGGACGAGGGCACCGCCGTCGGCCCTGACCGGCTGGTCAACACGGTTTCGGGGTTCGACACCTACGGCGGCAACCTGATCGTGGTGGATTTCGGGACCGCCACCACCTTTGACGTAGTGGCCGAGGATGGCGCCTATGTCGGCGGGGTGATTGCGCCGGGTGTGAACCTGAGCCTGGAAGCGCTGCACCAGGCCGCCGCGGCGCTGCCCCACGTGGACATTTCCAAGCCGCAAAATGTCATCGGCACCAACACCGTCGCCTGCATGCAGTCCGGCGTGTTCTGGGGCTACGTTGGCCTCGTGCGCGAAATCTGCGCCCGTATCAAGGCCGAGCGCGCAGTGCCGATGAAAGTGATCTCAACAGGCGGGCTGGCGCCTCTGTTCCAGCAATCTGCTGATCTGTTTGACGCATATGAGGACGATCTCACCATGCATGGGCTGCAGATCATCCATAAATACAACAAGGAAAATGGTACTGACGCATGAGCAGTGAAAGATTGATCTACCTGCCCCTCGGCGGGGCGGGTGAAATTGGCATGAATGCCTATGTCTATGGCTACGGCCCGAAGGACAAGGAACGCCTGGTTCTGGTCGACCTGGGCGTGACCTTCCCCGATATGGACACCACCCCGGGCGTGGACTTGATCATGCCCGACATCACTTGGCTGAAGCAGCGCGCTGACCGGCTGGAGGGGATCTTTATCACCCACGGGCATGAGGACCACATTGGCGCCATCGCCCATATGTACGGGCATCTGAACGTGCCCGTCTACGCCCGCGCCTTCACCGCCAATCTGGCGCGCCGCAAGATGGAGGAAGCAGGCCACGACCCGGCCAATGTGCACACCGTGCAGGCCTGGCCCGAGGTGACGAGGCTTGGCCCCTTCACCATCGGCGTTGCGCCGATGAGCCACTCGATCCCCGAAAGCGGCGGACTGGTGATCGACAGCCCGGCAGGGCGGGTGGTGCACACCGGCGACTTCAAGCTGGACGCCAACCCGCTGGTGGGCGAACCCTTCGACCCCGGGATGTGGGCGCAGATTGCAGGCGACGGCGTTCAGGCGCTGGTCTGCGATTCCACCAATGTGTTCTCGCAGCATCCGGGCCGTTCGGAATCCGAACTGCCGGAGGAGATCACCAAGCTGTTTGCTGAGGCCAAGGGGCTGGTGGCCGCGACCACTTTTGCCTCCAATGTGGCCCGTGTGAAAACCCTCGCCGTGGCTGCCGAGAAGGCGGGACGTTCCGTGGTCCTTCTGGGCCGCGCCATGCGCCGCATGATCGAGGCGGCGGTCGAAACCGGCGTGCTGACGGAGTTCCCGAAGACGATCAGCCCCGAGGACGCCGCCAACGTGCCGCGTGACAACCTGATGCTGATCACCACCGGCAGCCAGGGCGAACGCCGCGCCGCCAGCGCGCAGCTGGCGCGCGGCAAGTACCGCGGGCTGGAGCTGAAGGAGGGCGACCTGTTCCTGTTCTCCTCCAAGACCATTCCAGGCAACGAAAAGGGCGTCATCCGCATCATCAACCAGTTCTCCGAAATGGGGGTGGATGTGGTTGATGACAGCTCGGGCCTCTACCACGTCTCGGGCCATGCCAACCGTCCGGACCTGGAGGAGGTGCACCGCCTCTTGAAACCCAAGATGCTGATCCCGATGCATGGCGAGCACCGCCACCTGCGCCAGCACGCCCGCCTGGGCGAGGAGAAGGGCATCGCCAGCGCCGTTGTCGTCAACGGCATGATGATGGACCTGACAGGCGACGTGCCGAAAGTGACCGAATGGATCGAAACCGGGCGCACCTATCTGGACGGCACCGTCAAATACGGCGCCATGGACGGGATCGTGCGCGACCGTATCCGCATGGCTCTGAACGGCCATGTGCTGGTGACGGTGATCCTGGACGAGGAAGACGAGCCGCTGGGCGAACCCTGGTGCGATGTCAAGGGCCTGCCCGAAACCGGCACCTCGAACGCGGCACTGGTCGAGGTGATGGAAGAGGACCTAAACCAGTTCCTGATGCGGGCAGGCGCCAAGACCCTGCGCGATGACGACAAGCTGGAGCAGGAGCTGCGCCGCATCGCCCGCCAGAGCGCCTTCAGCGAGATCGGCAAGAAGCCAGAGGTCACGGTGGTGGTCAGCCGTATGCGCTGATCCCGCCGGGCCGGACCTTGCAGGGCAGGGCAGTGCTCCCGCCCGGCCCAAGCTGCATCAAAGATGCAACAGGCCCCGTTGGGCCAGGCGCCGCGGGGCCCTGACGGGCCCGCGGCGCGGGCGCAGAACGCCACCGCTGGAAAACGAAAAACGCCGCGGCCCTCAGGGGCACGCGGCGTTTTCAATTCCGTGCGGCTGCCGGAATCCGGCAGGCGTCTCAGCCGTGCAGCGGGCGGGCGCAGCTGGGGCAGGAGATGACCTTGCGCGGCGCGCGGACAAGAGCGCGGAACAAGCTGCGCATCATGCTGGCAAATGCCTCTGCGCGCAGCTCATGGGCGCGGGCCTCGATGGCCTGGAATTGGGAGATCGTCAGTGTTTTGGTGTCAGTGGTGTTCATGGCTTAGCCCATCGTCAATGGCGCGTTTCTGTGTCGCGATCCCTATACGCCCGTTGCCGCAGGCTGACACCGGCCAAGATCGAAGACCCGGTATGCTGCAACTGCAAAGGTCACTATGCTGCGGCTGCATGGCCGCTGAGGGCAGCGCAGCTGGGAAGCCACCAACGAAAAAGGCCGCTCCGAAGAGCGGCCCTGAAACGTTCTGTTGCGCTGCTTAGCTGGCGCGGCGTTCGGCAAAGCTGAGCGCGATGAAGCTAGGCAGGTGGTCGCCCATGCCAACCACGGCCTTGTCGTCGCGCTTGCCGTATTTCCCGCGCGAGGACGCGCGCTCGGGCTTCTGCGCAGCCTTGTCCTCCTTGCGGGGGGCGCGCGATCCGGTGTCTGCCTTGGCAGTGTCCTGCTTGGCTGTGTCCGGCTTCGCAGCGTCCGGCTTGGCAGGCCGGGAGGGCTTTTCCTGTTTCGGTTCGGGCTTGACCGGGTTGTCCAGGCGCTTGATCTCCTTCTGGATCAGCTTCTCCACTGCATCCAGCGCCTTTTCGTCGCGCGGGGTGCAGATGGTGATCGCCTTGCCCTCGCGGCCGGCACGGCCGGTGCGGCCGATCCGGTGGACGTAATCCTCGGCGTGGCCCGGCACGTCGAAATTGAACACATGGCTGACGCTGGGCACGTCCAGGCCGCGTGCGGCCACATCCGAGGCCACCAGGATACGCAATGACCCCTCACGGAAGGAATCCAGCGTCCTGGTCCGCTGGCTCTGGTCCAGGTCGCCATGGATTGCGGCGGCGTCATAGCCGTATTTCTTGAGCGATTTCGCGCAGATATCCACATCCGTCTTGCGGTTGCAGAAGATGATGCCGTTGGTCAGCTTGTCGCCTTCGCCGTCGATCAGGGCGCGCAGAACCGTGCGCTTCTCGCTGCCCTCGCGGTCGCGGCGCGACGGTTTGACCTGCACCACGGCCTGTTCGATGGTTTCCGACGCGGTCGCCTGGCGCGCCACCTCGATACGGGCCGGACCCGACAGGAAGGTGTTGGTGATCCGCTCGATCTCCGGCGCCATGGTGGCGGAGAAGAACAGCGTCTGGCGGGTAAACGGCGTCAGCGAGAAGATGCGTTCGATATCCGGGATGAAGCCCATGTCGAGCATCCGGTCGGCCTCATCCACCACCATGATCTGCACGCCGGTGAGCAGGAGCTTGCCGCGCTCGAAATGGTCCAGCAGCCGGCCCGGGGTCGCGATCAGCACATCGACGCCCTTGTCGATCAGCGCGTCCTGCTCCTTGAAGGACACACCGCCAATCAGCAGCGCCTTGGTGAGCTTCACATGCTTGGCATAGGTGTCGAAGTTTTCCGCCACCTGAGCGGCCAGCTCGCGGGTGGGGCACAGCACCAGGCTGCGCGGCATCCGGGCCCGGGCGCGGCCGCGGGCCAGAAGGGTGATCATCGGCAGCGTGAAAGACGCGGTCTTGCCGGTGCCGGTTTGGGCGATTCCCAGAACATCGCGCCCTTCCAGCGCAGGCGGGATTGCCCCGGCCTGGATCGGCGTTGGGGTTTCATAACCAGCTTCCTCAATAGCTTTGAGGACCTTGGGATTCAGGTTCAGATCGGTAAATTTTGTCATCTGTGTCCGTCATTGCGGACACTGACCTGGCCCGCGCGTGTGTGTTCCAGCCGGATCCGCAAATGGTCATGCGGGATGGCAGCTTCCGGCTCGTTGCGGGGCATATCAAAATCCCGGGCGATCGTCAATTAATGCCGGATTTTACAGTATTTTCGCCTGTGAACTATGCAGAAAGGAAACAAATCAGCCAGAATCCGGGCAGTGTTCTGCCAATTGCGGCGCTGCGGCCGGGCCGGCGAATCTGTTGGCGGCCGCAGCAGGACGCAGGAAAAACGCCCGGAGGGCCGGGCGTTTTTTGTTAAACCATCATTTCCTTGGTCGCGGTCAGTTTCAGATCGGGGTAGTCGCGCACCACCCGGTCGATGTCCCACTGCAGCCGCGTCAGATAGACAATGTCGCCGTCGTGGTCATGGGCGATGTGCTGCTTGTTGGCGTTGATGAACTTGTCCACCGCCGCCTTGTCGCCGCTGACCCAGCGTGCGCTGGTGAACTGGCTTGCCTCAAACCGCACCGGCAGGCCGTATTCCATCTCGATCCGGCTTGCCAGCACCTCGAACTGCAGCTGGCCGACCACGCCGACGATGAAGCCGGAGCCGATCGAGGGTTTGAACACCTTGGCCGCGCCTTCCTCGGCAAACTGCATCAGTGCCTTTTCCAGGTGCTTGGCTTTCATCGGATCACCCGCCCGCACCGTCTGCAGCAGCTCCGGCGCAAAGGAGGGGATGCCGGTCACCCGGATCGCCTCGCCCTCGGTCAGCGTGTCGCCGATGCGCAGCTGGCCGTGGTTCGGGATGCCGATGATGTCGCCAGCCCAGGCTTCCTCGGCCAGCTCCCGGTCGGAGGCCAGGAACAGCACCGGGTTCGACACCGACATCGGCTTCTTGGTGCGCACATGCGTCAGCTTCATGCCGCGCTTGAAATGGCCCGAGGCCACCCGCACAAAGGCCACCCGGTCGCGGTGCTTAGGGTCCATGTTGGCCTGCACCTTGAACACGAAACCGGCGACCTTCTTTTCTTCCGGGCTCACTTGGCGCGGCTCGGCCGACTGGGGCTGCGGCTCGGGGCCGTATTTGCCGATCCCATCCATCAGCTCCTTGACGCCAAAGGAGTTGATGGCGGAGCCGAACCAGATCGGGGTCATGTGGCCCTCGAGCACCGACTGCGGGTCCAGCGCGGGCAGCAGCTCGCGCGCCATTTCGACCTCTTCCAGCAGCTTCTCAAGCAGGTGCTCCGGCACGTGTTCGGCCAGCTTGGGGTCGTCCAACCCGTTGATCTGGATGCTTTCCGCCACCTTGTTACGGTTGGCGCGGTCCATCAGCTCCAGCCGGTCGCGCAGCATGTCGTAGCAGCCGATGAAATCGCGGCCCACCCCGATGGGCCAGCTGGCGGGGGTCACGTCGATCGCCAGCATCTCTTGGATTTCATCAATGATCTCAAAGGTGTCCCGGCTCTCGCGGTCCATCTTGTTACAGAAGGTCAGGATCGGCAGGTCGCGCAGGCGGCAGACCTCGAACAGCTTCTGGGTCTGGCTTTCCACACCCTTGGCGCCGTCGATCACCATCACCGCTGCATCCACCGCCGTCAGCGTCCGGTAGGTGTCCTCGGAGAAATCCGAGTGGCCGGGCGTGTCCACCAGGTTGAAGCGGAAGCCGCTGAAATCAAAGGACATTGCCGAAGCGGAGACAGAAATCCCGCGGTCCTTCTCCATCTGCATGAAGTCCGAGCGCGTCCGCCGCGCCTCGCCCTTGGCGCGTACCTGTCCGGCCATCTGAATCGCACCGCCATAGAGCAGAAACTTTTCAGTCAGCGTGGTCTTGCCGGCGTCCGGGTGCGAGATGATCGCGAAGGTCCGGCGCCGCGCAATTTCGGGCGGCAGTTCGGGGCGGTTTACAGCGGTGTCCAACATGAGCGCGCGTATAGCAGGAATGCCGGAAGAGGCAAGAAAAACAGGGGGTGCCACGCGTGCACCCCCCGTACACCCCCTGTGCACCGGGCGGCTGCCCTTTGAAAAGGTGTGGCGTTTCCTGCGCACGCCCCGCTTGCCGGGATTTAACCGGACTAGGGCAGGGTTGGGATCAGCGCGGGAGTGCCGCCCCGCTGCGAACCGCCGCCATCAAGGGAACGCCACGGGATGCCCAGTAAACGGTATTACGACAATGAGATGCAGCTGGAGCTGGACGACCTGCAGCAGAAGCTGCGCCGCGACTGGCTGGACAAGAGCCTGCCGGAGGATTGGGACGGCATCCTGAGCTGGGAGCGGCTGGACAAGCCCAAGACCCGGGTGACGATCCGGCTGGACGCGGACATGGTCAAATGGTTCCGCAAGCTGGGCCCGAACTATGGCCGCCGCATCAACTCAATCCTGCGGATCTACTGGCTGGCGCTGCTGGCCGGGCATATCCAGGCCCATGACAAGGACAACACGATTCTTCGCATTGCGGTGCGGGCGCGGCGGATGCAGCGGGATCTGCGGGAGCGCGGGGTGGGAGAGTGAGGGGAAAAAGAACAGAGAAAGATGGCATCTCCAATAGCAACTGCAGACCTGTGCTGTATTCTTCAACAAGAGCTTCAGTTAATAGCTCCTGTTGAAGATTGTGGTCACCGCGACTTAAATGCCTGAGATGTTTCGAATGCAGTTGCTAAGGTCTTTGAACGTCGCCTCAAAGGTGTCTCGGTTTTCTTTCATGTTCTCAAGAATTTTACCGCCTTGCTCAATTTGTTCATCACTTAAAGCAAAAACGGGGACGTTGTGTTTTTGAGATTGGGCGATCAGTGAGTTAAAGTCGGGAATGTTGGCTAGATTGTAAGGTTCGTCAGCTGCACCTGAGGCTACAAACTCAGCTTCCGTGATGATCATGGAGGACTTTTTTAGTACAGGTACTAGAGTATTATCTACATTGGCTTTAATCGTATCGATCCAATTTTGAAAAGATTTCGCGGGCGCTCCAGATCTAGGTCGGTAGCGCTGTGAAATAATTCCACAAAATTGCGGCGGCGTTTGAGGGATGGGGTAGGTTAAAGAAGTATTACGAAACGCAGCAACCGACGAACTCCAGCCTGGTAGGACCTTCGCCAAAGAACTGATTGCTTGATTGCAATAATAGTCTGGGGACGTTGGTACTATGAAATAGTCCGATGACATCAGGAAACACTGGTTTAGAGCGCCGACGCTTGGGCTCATGTCAATGAGCACAATGTCGATTTCGTTGTAAGTTGCAGTGATTCGAAGGAATTCGCCAATTGAGCCAGGTATGTTTTGGAGTGCCGGAATCGCGGTACTTGCACTCAGTGCAACAGAGATTTGTGTTTCGTGCAAGGCGAGGTTAATACTTCCTGCTAGCAAAAAGAGATTTTCGTGATTTGTACCAAAGGTCTCGATGGGTTTTAAATGGGACCCTGATCCGCTGAAAACAGGGTCGAGGCCATCGGCAATGTTTTGGCCGGGATTTTTAGTATAGAAACTGTCGAAATCAGCAACTCCAGCGAACCCCAATACGGTGCCGGTCAAATTACATTGTGGGTCGCCATCAACAATCAGTACTCGATACCCCTGATCCGCTAATGCCCATCCTAGGTTGAACGTGGTAGTGGTTTTGCTGACGCCACCCTTATGATTGAATAGGGAAACGAGTGGGGCCATGTTGCACGCTCCTGGATTTATGTTGTGCCGTTTAGTTTCGCATAGGTGGAGCGTAGGTAGCGTGAAATACTTCGAGTGTCCACTGGCGAGTGCATAATTTGCGAGGCAACTTCAGTGGTGAGCGTTTTCCTCTGAACCCAAGACGTTGCTTTTGTCAAAGGTCCTTTGGTTACATCACCGCAACGACGCCCTTTTCAACAGCCCCACCGCATCCGGCCTGTTCAGCAGCGCCCGGCTCACGTCCAGGCCATGCGTGCCGCGCTTGTGGGCGGCGGGCAGGGGGGCGTGCGGGTGTCCTGCGCGCGTGATCCAGATATCCTCCGGCAGCGCCGGGCGGGTGACGGGGTCGAGGAAGGTGCTCTCGGCGGCGATGCCCTCGGCGTAGATGATGTGGTGGCGGTCGAACAGGATCTGGAAGTAATCGGCAAAGCCGCCGTCCAGCACCACCACGCTGTCGCCGTTCACCAGGTCGCGGGCGCGGACCAGGATCTCGGGCGCGCCGGCGCCGATCTCGTCGCTGCGCTGGTAGACCATCAGCCGGTGGCCGGGGCTGACGATCAGGTCGCGGGCGTTGTTCAGGGCCCCCTTGCGGATCAGGACCGGGGCCAGATCGCCGACCGCGCGCAGGGTGGACTGGCCGACCCAGCGCACCTCCTGGATGCCGTCGTCGCGGGTCAGGACGCGGTCGCCGGGGCGCATGTCCTCGATCGGGCGCTGGGCGCCGGTGGACAGCGTGATGCGGGTGCCGCGGGTGAAGGAGACGCAGGCCGATTGCGCCAGCTTGCGCCGGGCGGGCTCGCGCACCGCCTTGACCAGCGTATAGGGCACCTGCGGCTGCAGGGGTGCCAGCGGCACCAGGTAGATGGCGGCGATATAGCCCTCGGCATCGGCCTCGACCAGCACCAGGATTTCGGTGTTGGGGCCGCGGTCGGGCATCAGGGTCAGCAGGCAATCCAGGTGCAGCGCGGCACCGGGGGTGCCAAGCGCGGAGGCCTCCGCCACAGAAAGGCTGCCGTCGTGACCGGCGGCGATGCCCAGCCGCCGCGGGGCGGAGGCGGCGTCCAGCATGTAGACGTCATCCAGCACTAGATCCTCAAGCACGCCCAGCGGGTCGCCGGTGTTGGCACCGTATTCGACGCGGAAATGCTCGGCCAGGCAGGCCTGGACGGAGGTGAGGCTGGCGGTCAAGGTCTGTCCCATAAGCGGCGTGTGTTTCGTTTCCACTGTGAACCCGCGCGGGGCGCTGTCCAATAGATCTGCTGCAGGAATGTGGCAGAAAACGGTCCGGAAGGGGCTGATTTTCCGGCGGTTTGACGATTGGCGCGGAGGGCGCGGGGCTGGTCTTCGCCGGGCAGGCGGTGCAAGCTCTGCGGCGACTGAAAAGATTCCCGAGGGAGGACGGCAATGGATCTGGGTATTTCGGGCAAGCGCGCGCTGGTTTGCGCCAGCAGCAAGGGGCTGGGGCTGGGCTGCGCCGAGGCGCTGGCGGAAGCGGGTGTGAACCTGGTGATGAACGCCCGCGGGGCGGAGGCATTGGAGGCGTCGGCGCAGGCGATCCGCGACCAGTATGGCGTGGATGTGGTGACGGTGGCCGCCGATGTGACCACGCCGGAGGGCCAGCAGAAGGTGCTGGAGGCGGCTGAGGACGTGGACATCCTGGTCACCAACGCGGGCGGGCCGCCGCCGGGCATGTGGACCGACTGGGACCGCGAGGATTTCATCAAGGCGCTGGACGCCAACATGCTGACCCCGATTGCGCTGATCAAGGCGCTGGTCCCGGGCATGATCGAGCGCGGCTGGGGCCGGGTGGTCAACATCACCTCGGTCTCGGTCAAGTCGCCGGTCCCGGTGCTGGGGCTGTCGAATGCGGCGCGGGCGGGGCTCACCGGCTATGTCGCGGGCACCGCGCGGCAGGTGGCGGGCAAGGGTGTCATCATGAACAACCTGCAGCCGGGCCTCCATGCCACCGACCGGGCCGAGGCGCTGGACGGCGGCGCGGCCAAGGCGCAGGGCATTTCGGTGGAGGACGCCAAGAAGCAGCGCTGCGCCACCATCCCGGCGGGCCGCTATGGCACCCGTCAGGAGTTCGGCGCCACCTGCGCCTTCATGTGCTCGCAGCATGCTGGATTCATGGTCGGGCAGAACATCCTGCTGGATGGCGGCGCCACAAACACCACGATGTAAGGAGCGCCGCATGGCCAGCGGGTTTTCCCTGAAGGACCAGCTGTTCAACCGCGAAAAGGTCCGCTATCTGGCGGGCCTTTTTTCCGCGGCTGAGGCCGGGTTTGATGCTGAGGCTTTTGAGGCCCAGGTGATGGCGGAGCTGCCGGCGCTGGAGCTGAAGCAGAGAATCGCGCTGATTGCGCAGGTGCTGGCGGATCATCTGCCCGCAGCCTTGCCCGAGGCAGCGCCCATTCTGCTGAAAGCGCTGCCGCCGCCGCTGGATCCCGGCAAGACGGATGATGACTTCGGCGACTTCATCTTTGCCCCCTTGGGGGAATATGTCGCCGCGCTGGGCCTTGAGGCGCACCGGGATCTGTCGCTGGACCTCTTGGAGGAAATCACCCAGCGGTTTTCGATGGAATGGGCGATCCGGCCTTTCCTGAACCGCTGGCCGGATGAGGTGCTGGCGCGGATGCAGGACTGGGCCGGGCACAGCAGCTATCACGTGCGGCGGCTGGTCAGCGAGGGCACCCGCCCGCGGCTGCCCTGGGGCGAGGCGGTGGGCCTTGCGCTCGGCGCCCCGCTGCCGCTTTTGGACCGGCTGCACGGCGATGGCGCCCGCTTTGTCACCCGCTCGGTCGCCAATCATCTGAACGACATTGCCAAGAAGGATCCGGATCTGGTGATGGACCGGCTGCAGCGCTGGCGCCAGGCCGGGCAGCAGCAGCGCAAGGAGCTGGACTGGATGACCGGCCACGCCCTGCGCGGGCTGGTGAAGGCGGGCCATCCGCGCGCGATGGCGATGCTGGGCTATGATCCGGATCTGGCGCTGGACGCGCGGATCAGGGTCCCGGAGACCGTGCGTATCGGCGGGGCGCTGGATCTCTCCTGCCGTCTGGACGGGGCTGCGGGCGCGCCGGTGCTGGTCGATTACATCCTGCATTTCCAGCGCCCTGCGGGGAAAACCTCGGCCAAGGTGTTCAAGCTGAAACAGGCAAAGATCAGCGGCGGCACGCTGGAACTGGGCAAGAAGCACAAGCTGAAGGGGGATGCGACCACCTTCAAGCTGGTGCCGGGGCCGCACCGGGTGGAGCTGATGGTGAACGGCAAGGTGCGCGCCGAGGCCGCGTTTGAGCTGCTGCCGGAAGGGTGAGGTAACGCAGACACTGCTCTTTCGCCCGGCGGCACGCCGGGCAGCGCCCGTCCGCCCCCATGGGCGGGCGCTTCGCTTCCGCCCGCGGACGGGCGTTGCCCTCAGAACTTTGTATCGCACACTCCATCACACTTGCGTCAGACCTCTCGCAGGACCGATTGAACGGGTGACTGGTGGCCGCTATCCAGTCGGTCCGCAACCCTCAAGGAAAGGCGTCCCCATGAACCACGAAAACGTGCAGGCTTATTACGGCGAGGTGCTGCAGGGCAGCGCTGATCTTCAGACCAACGCCTGCTGCACGCCGGACGACATGCCGGACCATGTGAAGGCTGTGCTGTCCAAGGTCCATGACGAGGTGCTGACCCGCTATTACGGCTGCGGCCTGATTGCGCCGGAGGCGCTGGAGGGCGCGCGCATCCTTGATCTGGGCTGCGGTGCGGGCCGCGATGTCTATGCGCTGTCGGCGCTGGTTGGGGAGCATGGCAAGGTGGTGGGTGTTGATATGACGCCTGCGCAGCTGGAGGTGGCGCGGCGCCATCAGGACCACCACGCCGAGGCCTTCGGCCATGCCCGGTCCAATGTCGAATTCCATCACGGCTATATCGAGACTCTGGACGCGCTGGATCTGGAGCCGGGCTCTTTCGACATCATCGTCTCCAACTGTGTGATCAACCTGGCCACCGACAAGGGCGCGGTGCTGCGCGGGGCGTATCATCTTCTGAAAGAGGGCGGGGAGATGTATTTCTCCGATGTCTACGCCGACCGCCGGGTGCCGCAGGCGCTGGCCGAGGATGAGGTGCTGTACGGCGAATGCCTGTCCGGCGCGCTCTATTGGAACGACTTCCTGGCCATCGCGAAAGAGGCCGGGTTCAAGGACCCGCGGATGGTGACCTCACGGCTATTGACCATCGAGAATCCGGTGCTGGAAAAGCGGGTGCAGCCGCTGAAGTTCCTGTCGGCCACCTACCGGCTGTTCAAGCTGCCAGCGCTGGAGCCGGCCTGCGAGGATTACGGGCAGGCGGTGATCTACAAGGGCACAATCGAGCACGCGCCGCACCGTTTCGTGCTGGATGATCATCATGTGATGGAAGCAGGCAAGGTATTCCCGGTCTGCGGCAACACCTGGATGATGCTGCAAGACACGCGCCTGGCACCGCATTTCGAATTCATCGGCTCGTTTGAGACCCACTACGGGATTTTCGAGGGGTGCGGCGGCAATTCTCCCTTTAACGGGCTGGAGCTGGACGGCACCGCTCAGGGGTGCTGCTAGAAGGAAGGCCGTAAACCAGGACTTGAAAGCTCAAACAGAGAGCGGCGCCCGGCCCGGCGGGGAGGGCGAGAAGCGCCCGCCCCGTGGGGGGCGGGACGGGCGCTGCCCGGCCTATAGGCCGGGCAGTAGGTTTTTCACGCAGTGCTGACCGCTTGCGGCGGCTGAGCAGGATTGCTATCCCGGCGTGACCCCAAGCGTTTTTATCGGAAAAGCCCCGAGGCCCCATGAACACTGCCCCAGCGAAGATGCACAGCACCATGGCCCCGCCGCGGCTGGAAATCCGCAATATCCGGCGCTTCTTCGAGGGCCGCGCGGTGGTGGATGACGTCTCGCTGAAGATCCGGGCGGGGCAGGTCACCTGCCTTTTGGGGCCGTCGGGCTGCGGCAAGTCCACCACCCTGCGGATGATCGCCGGGGTGGAGATGCAGGACAGCGGCGAAATCTATGTCGATGGCAAGCTGATCTGCGACACCGTGTTCCGGGTACCGCCCGAACGGCGCGAGATCGGGCTGATGTTTCAGGACTTTGCCCTGTTCCCGCATCTGAGCGTGGCCGACAATGTGGGCTTCGGCCTGAAGGGCAGCCGGGACGAGAAGCGCGCGCGGGTCGAGGAGCTGTTGAACCGGGTGTCGCTCAAGCGCTTCATCGACGGCTACCCGCACCAGCTGTCGGGCGGCGAGCAGCAGCGGGTGGCGCTGGCCCGCGCGATTGCGCCCAGGCCGCGGATCATGCTGATGGATGAGCCGTTCTCGGGCCTTGATAACCGCTTGCGCGACGGCATCCGGGACGAAACCCTGAGCCTTCTGAAGGAAGAGGACACCGCCGTCCTGCTGGTCACGCATGAACCGGAAGAGGCGATGCGGATGGCCGACGAGATCGCGCTGATGCGCGGCGGCCGGATCGTGCAGCAGGGCGCGCCCTACAACGTCTACACCCATCCGGTGGACAAGGCGGCAGTGGCGTTCTTCAGCGATGTGAACGTGCTGAAGGCGCAGGTGAACGGCGCGCTGGCACGCACGGCCTTTGGCGAGTTCCTGGCGCCGGGGGTGGCGGACGGCACCGCGGTAGAGATCGTGTTCCGCCCGCAGCATCTGCGCATCGACTTTGACCGCGGCGGCCAGGGCCCGCTGCCCACCCCCAGCGACGGCGTTGCCGCCCGCGCAGTGGTGGAGCGCGCCCGGTTTCTGGGCAGCGAGAGCCTGGTGGAGTTCAGGATGGATTTCGACGGCTCGATCCTTAAGGCGACGGTGCCAAACGTCTTCCTGCCGGAAAAAGGCCGCGTGATGTGGCTGACGGTGCGCCGCAACCGCTGTTTCGTCTTTCCTGCCTGAGTCTTAAGGGGCATTCTGCACCCGGTGAAACAGGAGATGCAGATGCAAGGCAGCTATCAGATCCGGGCGTTGACGCCTACGGAGATCCGCACCGCCGCGGACTGGGCTGCGCGCGAAGGCTGGAACCCTGGGCACAGCGATGCCGCGTGCTTTGCCAGCGTTGACCCCGAAGGTTTCTGGGGCGGCTTCCTGGACGGGCAGATGATCGCCTGCATCTCGGTGGTGAACTACGGGCAGGCGTTCGCCTTCCTCGGCTTTTACATCGTGGCGCCGGCGCACCGCGGCCAGGGCTATGGCTATGCCCTGTGGCAAAAGGCGCTGGAGCATGCCGGGGGCCGGGTTGTCGGCCTTGACGGGGTGGTGGATCAGCAAGCGAACTACCGCCGCTCGGGCTTTGAGCTGGCGTACCGCAATATCCGCTTTGGCGGGGTGCCCGCCGGCGGGCTGCAGGCCGCCGCGGATTTCGAGCTGTCGCCGCTGAGCGCCCCCGCGGCAGAGCTGGAGGCGCTGGACGCCCGCGTCTTCCCGGCGCCGCGCCCGGTCTTCTGGCAGCAGTGGCTGGGCGCGGCGGGGCATCACTCCTTTGCCGCGTACCGGGACGGACGCTTGGCCGGGTTCGGCACCCTGCGGCGCTGCGGCAGCGGCTGCAAGATCGGGCCGCTGGTGGCGGTCTCCCGCCCGGCGGCGGTGGCGGTGCTGGCGCGGCTGCTGCAGGAGCTGCCGCCCGGGCAGGAGGTGTTCCTGGATGTTCCGGAACCCCATGCCGCGGCGGTCGAACTGGCGCGCGGCCTGGGCCTGGCGCCAGTGTTCGAGACCGCGCGGATGTATCGCGGGCCTGCGCCGCAGCTGGAGACGGATCTGATTTACGGCGTGACCAGTTTCGAACTCGGGTAGGGGGCGCTGCCCCCGCCGCCGCTGGATAGGGGTTCCGCCCCGTTCAGCCCTGAAACCGTCCCCCGGACGGTTCCCGGGACGGGCTTCACCCCCGGAGTATTTTTGCAAAGGTGAAGGCCGCGCTTGCACACAGGCTGCCGGTGCGGCGGCGGTCAGCGCAGCGCGCGCCCGTAGCGCAGGAACAGATGCGCCAGCGTGCAGACGGCAACAATCGCCAGCAGGCCCAGGCCGCGCTCGTACAGGCCGTCGATGCCGGTGGGCAGGAAGAAGAACACCGGCGCCGTCAGCGTCCAGAGAACTGCAATGGCCCGCAGCATCCGCGTGTAGCCCTGGCCCATCTGCCCCGCCGCACCTGCCATCACCCAGGGCGCGACCGCCATCAGCACCCCCAGCGCGTAGACCAGGTAGATGTGGATCACGACGCCCTCGTTATCGCTGTCGCCGTATTCATTGCGCGCGCCGACCAGAAAGACGATCAGCCCCATCAGCGCAAAGGCGACGATCCCGAAGCTCCAGCCGCGGCCGCCCAGATGCACATGGGCAGCGGCGACGGCGATAGCGACCAGCGCGGCGGAAAAGGCGTACAGCCCCGAATCGACGATGAATTCATAGCGTCCAGCGCCAAGGTCGCTGATCGTGTCTGCCGCCCAGTCATGGCCGGGCACGATGACGCCGGCGGCAATCACCGAGGCGGCCAGCAGGACACAGCCGAGAACGGCATAGCACGCGAGCAGGATGATGAGGGTGGGGGCGCTGTGCAGGGCGGGGGGAAGCGAAATCTGGGACATGGGCGCGGGCTCCGGTTGCGTACAGCGACTCAACGCGGCGGCGCGGCCAGCTGTTCCGCGTTTGCAGCGCAGGCAGCGGAAGGTGCGGCCGCCCAAGCGGGGCGTGGCCCCAGGCCGCGGCTGGAGGCGGATCCGAAATCCGGTGCGGCGCGTGCAGAGCCGGGGCAGGGGGCTCTGCCCCAGGCGCTGCGCGCCTTCCCCGGAATATTTTCAGCCAGAAGAAGAGCGGATCTTAGCGTCCGTATGGATCGTAGTCCTGCAGGCGCTTGCCGGGCTCGTCCACGAACAGCTCCGGCAGGGCAGAGGCGTCTTCGATCAGGTCAACCCGGAACACCCGGAAATCCTTTCGCGTTTCGCACCACGCGGTCAGGGTCCAGACCCGGCCCCAGTATTCCATGTGCAGAGGGCGGATCTTCCGCTCTGTCAGGGTGCCGTCGATGCGGCGGTAACTGAGCTGCAGTTTCTGCCGCGCCTTTATCGCAGCACGCAGCGCCGGCATGTGCGCCAGGGCGCGGGCGGCGTCCGAGAAGGGATAGACCGCGAATTTCCAGGCGTCGGCCTCGGCAATGGTCTGCTCCGGCAGCACCGCGTCCACCTTGGCCGCCAGCGACAGGGCGGCGGCCTTCAGGTCCGGGTCGGCGGCCTCGGCCACGATGGCCATGCCGAGGTTCAGCGCCTCCAGCTCCTCCGGCGTCAGGGTCAGCGGCGGCAGGCTGATCTGCTCGCGCACCATGTAGCCGACGCCGCGCTCCCCCTCGACCGGCACGCCAGAGGCCATCAGCGTGTCCATGTCGCGGTAGATGGTGCGGGTGGAGACCTCCAGCCGCCCGGCGATGTCCTGGGCGCGGTGCAGCTTCCCGTCGCGCAGGATCTGGATGATTTCGAAAAGGCGGTCGGTGCGGCGCATGGGCCTAGCCTTTGCGCGGGGGAGGGAGGAGGTCAAGGGCTGCGCCTGCTGTCCTTTCAGCGGACAGGCGCAGCCCTCAGGTCTTAGGGCGTCATCTGCCACTGCACCTCTTCATGGCGCATGGCCGCGCTGTCCGGTGCAAGCGCTGCAACCACCTCGGCGGCAAAGTCCTGCTGCATGAAGGTCTGCGCCGCCTTTTGCGCCGTCGCCATGTCCTTCCACACCACATAGTCGGTCCAGCTGCCGTCCGCGCCCCGGCTCAGATGGCGGGTGACAAAGCCGTCCTGGGCGCGCACGAAGGCCTCGGTGCGCTGCATCAGCGCTGTGAAATCCGCAGGACTCACGCCCTCGGCCAGTTTGAAGGTCACGATTTCGGCGGCATGTTTGCTCATCACGTTTCTCCTTTGTTCATGTGATGGGCTGGATTTACCGCGTTGCAACTGACATAAACCTGTCAGTTGGATGCGGGCCGCCTGCAAAAACGATGAAATCCTTCGCTTGCAGGCGCTTTGCACGCGCGGAGTTGCTTTCGCTCAAAGCGGGCCGCGCGCTAAACCCGTAGCGAACAATTCCACCGGCGCTGCAAACCCGCGCCGGATCACGTAAGGAGAGATACTTATGCTCAACAACATCGGCCTGCCTGGCCTGCTGCTCATCGCCGTTGTGGTTCTGGTCCTGTTCGGCCGCGGCAAGATTTCCTCGCTGATGGGCGAAGTCGGCAAGGGCATCACCTCATTCAAGAAGGGCATCAGCGAAGGCAGCAACGAGCTGGAGCAGGACGCCTCGGACACGGCCAAGGACGTGACCCCCGAGACCGAAAAAGACAAGGCCTAAGCGCGGATGTTCGATCTTGGGTGGACCGAACTGCTGGTCATCGGCGTTGTCGCGCTGATCGTGGTCGGCCCCAAGGACCTGCCGGTGCTGTTCCGCAATGTCGGGCGGTTCGTGGGCAAGGCCAAGGGGATGGCGCGCGAATTCAGCCGGGCAATGCATGACGCGGCGGATGAGGCCGGGGTCAATGAGGTCGCCAAGGGCCTGAAGACTGCATCGAACCCCGTCGGCTCTGCCATGGACGGGATCAAGCAGGCGGCGCAGGAGATGGCTTCGTCGATCGACCCGGCGAAATTCGACCCCGGCAGCGAGACCGGCAAGCTGGCGGCGCAGCGCGCCGAGGATGCCAAGAAGATCCAGGCCTCCACCGCGCGCGCCGCGGCGGAGCGCAAGGCGCGCGAGGCGGAAGAGGCGCTGGCCAAGGCGGAAGCCGCCGAGGCGGCGCTGAAGACGGATGATGAGGCCAAATCATGAGCAACCCGGATGAGATCGACGACTCAACCGCACCGCTGATCGAGCATCTGGCCGAGCTGCGCACGCGGCTTATTCATTCGGTTCTGGCCTTCATCGCCGGCATGGTGATCTGCTTCACCGTGGCAACACCGGTGTTCAACTTCCTCACCGCGCCCTTGTGTGAGGTGCTGGCGGAGAGCGGCCAGGACTGCGCGCTGATCTTCATCAGCCCGCAGGAGGGTTTCTTTGTCGCGATCAAGATCTCCTTCCTTGGCGGCTTTATGCTGGCGTTTCCCTTTATCGGGTTCCAGCTGTGGCGGTTTGTGGCGCCGGGGCTGTACAAGTCTGAGAAGGGGGCGTTCCTGCCCTTCCTGGTGGCGTCGCCCTTCATGTTCATTCTGGGTGCCAGCTTTGCCTTCTATGTCGTCACCCCGCTGGCCTACGACTTCTTCCTGGGTTTCCAGCAGTTCGGCGCCACTGGCGAGGCGATCACTGGCGAGGAGGTCACACAGGGCCTGAGCGTGGTGTTCCAGGGCTCGGCGCAGGAATACCTGAACCTGACGATCAAGTTCATCGTGGCCTTTGGCCTGTGCTTCCAGCTGCCGGTGCTGTTGACGCTGATGGGCAAGGCCGGTCTGGTCAGCGCCGAAGGCCTGGGGTCTGTCCGCAAATACGCGGTGGTTGCGATCCTGGTGCTGGCAGCCCTGGTGACGCCGCCGGATGTGATCACCCAGATCATCCTGTTTGTGGTCGTTTACGGGCTGTACGAGATTTCGATCTTCCTGGTGGCCCATGTCGAGAAAAAGCGCGAGGAAAAGCTGCGCGCCGACGGCTACTATGACGATGAGGACGAGATGGATGCGCATCCCGACGATCCTCTGATGGCTGAGTTCGAGGCCGAGGACGGCAAGGACAAGTAAGCCGGAGACGGTTTGAAATGAGAAGGCGCGCCCGGAAGGGCGCGCTTTTTTTGCTTTAAGGCTCAAAAGGCATCTTGCCGGCTGCATCGGGGGCCCGGTGAAAGAGGCTCGTGTCGCCTGCCGCCGCTGCATTTGCATGCGGTTCCACTCCTGCCGGCAGCAAGTCCAGTGCAGGCAGAAGGCTTGATGGCGGACCCCAAAACCTGCAGCATCATACTAAGCACATTTGCCGCAGGCGAGTTCCACAAGGCGGTGTCCGGTTTAGTAACTAGGAGGTTTGTTATGCCTGATCTGATCCCAGCTGCCGCCAAAAAGAAGATGGAAAGCGAGTGCAAGAAGATTGCCAAGAAAGTGGGAAAAACCATAAAGCCAGAACTTGCCGGTAAGAAAATCGAAGACGCGGTGACAAAGGGCGTCTGTAAAGAAGTCAAATCAGTCGACAAAAAGGTCGTTCAATTCCTGGTCGATCAGCTTAAGAAAGAACTGGACAAGAAGAAGAAAGGGGCGGCGGGAAGCAGCCCGCCGGTTATCCCGAAAGCCACTGCCAAATGGTCTCCGAAGAAGCCGGGTGCCGGGGTGCCATCAATCACCATTCCGATCACCGAATGGGTTTTGGACCCCAAGCTGGACACCAAGGCTAAGTTTTCGATCAAGGTTTGGGCCGACCCCCGGGAGTTCGAAAAAAAGGACAAGGGAGTGATGGTGAACTTCACCGTGGTCAACTTCTGAAGGAAGTGACCGGGCTTCGGATCGACTCATTTGTGCGTGGCACATTTAAGGGGGCAATCTGTGCGCCAAGCACAATCCTGGGCTCCCGGAAGATGCGCGTGGCCTTCACCCAGCCCCCTTGCCGCTTGCCTCTGAACATGCTTTGAAATCCGGCAACTGACGGACGGAGGCCCCCCATGGACGAGAACGCATTGACCCGCATTGCCGAGGCGCTGGAGCGGATGTCTCCGGCGCCATTGGAAACCCCTGATTTCGACGCGGCCAGCGCCTTTGTCTGGCATGTGGGGCCAGAGCGGCTGGAACCGGTGGAGGCGGTGAACCGGGTCGATCTGGATCTGCTGGTCGGCATCAACCGCTCCCGCGATACGCTGCTGGAGAACACCCGCCGCTTCGCCCAAGGGTTCGCCGCCAACAACGCGCTGTTGTGGGGCGCCCGCGGCATGGGCAAGTCGAGCCTGGTGAAAGCCGTGCACGGCGCGCTGGCCGGGGATCACCCGGAGCTGAAGCTGGTGGAGCTGCAGCGCGAGGATCTGCCTTCGGTGGCGCGGCTTTTGAACCATCTGCGCGGGTCCCAGCACCGGTTCATCCTGTTCTGCGACGATCTGTCGTTCAGCCATGACGACCAGCATTACAAAAGCCTCAAGGCGGTGCTGGACGGCGGCATCGAGGGGCGGCCGGAGAACGTTGTGTTCTACGCCACCTCCAACCGCCGCCACCTGATGCCGCGGGACATGATCGAGAACGAGCGCTCCAGCGCCATCAACCCGTCGGAGGCGGTGGAGGAGAAGGTGTCCCTGTCCGACCGTTTCGGGTTGTGGCTGGGCTTCCACCCTTGCGATCAGGACGAATACCTGGCGATGATCGAGGGCTATTGCGCCGCCTACGGGATCAAGGCGGACGTGGAGGGCTTGCGCGCCGAGGCGATCGAATGGCAGGCGACACGCGGCGCGCGCTCGGGCCGGGTGGCCTGGCAGTTCTTCACCGATCTGGCCGGGCGGCACGGAGTGGCGCTGCGCTGAGACCGCTGAGTACAGTAAAAGAAAAGCCCGGCTGATTGGCCGGGCTTTTCTTTGTTAACAGTCTGTTAACGCCGTCAGTTCAGGTAATTCAGCGGGTCGATGCTCTCGAACCCGTCGCGCACCTCGAAATGCACATAGGCATCGTCGCCGCCGCGCAGGGAGGCGATGCGCTGGCCGCGGGCGACGGTTTCGCCCTTCTTCACCGTGATATTGGCGACGTTCTGATACACCGTCAGCAGCTTCTGGCTGTGACGGATCACCACGATCGGCACGTTGTTGGAATCCTTGGTGATCGCCGCCACGGTGCCCGCTTCGGCGGCATTCACAGGCGCACCGGCGGCTCCGGAAATGTCGATCCCGTCATTGCGGCCCTTGGAGTAGGTCTTGATGATCTTGCCCTGCACCGGATAGGCCATCGCCGCACTGCTGGCGCGGGTGGGTTTCGGCAGTTCCGGCTTGGGCAGGGTCTCTGCCGCGGGCTTGACCGCGGCGGGCGCGACCTTTTCTTCCGGCAGCGGCTTGCTGGCGCTGGGCGGCACCGGCGTCTGGGTGCCTGCGCCCGGTTCGGTCACGGCAACGGGGGCTGCGGCCGGGGTCAGTTCGGCCGCCGGTTGCTCCTTCAGCGGGATCAGCAGGAACTGGCCCTCGCGCACCGCAAAGTCGCTGCCCAGGCCGTTCCATTCCGCCAGCGATTTCACCGGCACCTGATACAGCCGCGAGATGGTATAGGCGGTCTCGCCGCGTTTCACCTTGTGGCGCACCGGTTCCGGGCCGCGCTGCACCTTGGCGGGCTGCGGTTTGGGCGCCGGCTGGATCGCGGTGGTGGTCACCGAACCCGGACTGGGAGAGGTCAGCGGCGCGGTCTCAATCGCCTGTCCGGCCAGGGTGGCGATATCCACCGAGCCCGGGGCGGCGGTGCCGTCCGCGGGGAAATCTGCCGGGGCGCGGCGCGGCAGCGCCAGCACTTCGCCCTGGCGCATCTTGTCACCGGCCGCCATGCCGTTGTAGCGGGCGACCTCCTCCGGCGGCAGGCCGATGCGCGCGGCGACATCCGCGACGGTGTCGCCGCGCTGCGCCACCGCCACCTGGTAAGAGGGGTAAGTTATCAGCCCGCGGCCATCCGGAGCGGGACGGCTGGAGGTGGCCGACTGGGCGGCGGTGGCGGTGTTGAAGGCGCCAAGCTGGCCGCGCAGGTCATAGTCCAGCGGACTTTGGCAGGCTGCCAGCACCCCGGCCATGGGCAGCAGCGCCAGCAGCCGGGCCCGGGGCAGCCGGAAACGGGGCAGCCCGCGGGACGCGGTCCGGGTGGGGGGGGTCCGGGTCATCTTGCTCTCCTCAAAACACGCTTCCCCCTTTTTCGCGGGGATTCTCTCGCGTCAATCACTATAGCCCATGCAATTCAGCGGGCGGCTGAATTCCGCCGCCAGTTTACGGGGCCAGCGCAGGAATATCAAACGCAGCTTGCGCAATTGCGGCAGCGGACCTAGCTGTCCTTGCCCAGCCCTTCAAGCAGCGGCACGAAGCGCACCGGGCGCAGCTCGTCATATTCCAGCCCGTCTTCGGTCTTGCGTACCCGGATCAGGGTCTGCACGTGGTCCGACTGGCCCACCGGCAGCACCATGATGCCGCCGGTCTTGAGCTGCGCCAGAAGCGGCCCGGGCGGGTCCTCGGCGGCAGCGGTCACGATGATGCGGTCAAAGGGCGCCTGGTCCGGCAGCCCGTGGCTGCCATCGCCGACCAGCGAGGTCACATTGGCGAGCCGCAGGCGGTCGAACACGGACCGCGCCTCGCGCACCAGCCGGGCGTGGCGGTCGATGGTATAGACCCGGCGCGCCAGCTTGGACAGGATCGCCGCCTGGTAGCCGGAGCCGGTGCCCACCTCCAGCACCGTGTCGCGCTGCGACAGCTGCAGCGCCTGGGTCATCATCCCCACCACCGAGGGCTGCGAGATGGTCTGGCCGCAGGCAATCGGCAGCGGCACGTCTTCATAGGCGCGTTGCGAGAAGATGCCGCGCACGAACAGGCCGCGGTCGATCTCCTCGATCGCCTCCAGCACCTTCTGGTCGGTCACCCCGCGCGAGCGCACGGAGTAGAGGAACTGCATCTTGGTTTCCGGATCGGGTCCGCTCATTGCCGCGCTCACTTGCCCGTCCATTCGACCGCCTTCAGCGCATCCAGGGCATCGCCCGCGGTCAGGTCGGCGCGCATCGGGGTGACGGAGATGTAGCCGTCCAGATTGACCGCAGCGTCGGAGCCGGGCGTGGCCTCGACATGCTGGTTGCCGCCGCGGATCCACAGGTAGCGGCGCCCGGTGGGCGACAGCTGCTCCTCGGCCGAGAAATGGCAGCCGGGGCGCCAGCCCTGCGGCGCCACCCGGGTGCCCTTGACCTCCGCGGCCGGGACCGGCGGGAAATTGATGTTGTAAAACAGCCGGTAATCTTGCGCATCCTGCGGCTGGGCGGCCAGGATCTTCTTAATCAGGGCAGCGCCGTGCACGGCAGCGGCCTCAAACGGATTGCCGGTCTCCCGGTTGGCGGGGCCGTAATACTGCGACAGCGCCATCGCCGGGATACCCTGCAAAGCGGCCTCCATCGCGCCGCCCAGCGTGCCGGAGTACAGCGCGTTTTCCGCCGAGTTGTTGCCGCGGTTCACCCCCGACAGCACCAGGTCGGGCCTTTGGCCGTGCATCACCACATGCAGCCCCGCCAGCACGCAGTCGGCAGGCGAGCCTTCGGCGGCAAAGCGGCGCTCGCTCAGCTGGCTGAGCATGGTGGGGCGGGTATAGCTGATGCAATGGGCGACGCCGGATTGCTCAAAGGCCGGCGCCACCGTCCAAACCTCGCCTTCCGGTCCTGCGACCTCATGGGCGATGGCCTCCAGGATGGTGAGCCCTTCGGCGCTGATGCCGTCGTCATTGGTGATCAGAATGCGCATGGGGTGTCTGCCTGCCGTCTTCAACCGGGTTTTCGATTGAATAGGACCTGTGCCGGAACGGGGCAAGGTTTTCGCTGGGAGAAGCGGCATCCGCCGCAAAGCGGGGCAGGGAGGCAACAGGCAGAGCCGCCGGGGGGGGCGGGGGCTCCCGCCGCTTTGGCCTGCATCGCAGATGCCGTCCCAAGCGTTGGGCCGGGCGCCGCGCGGGGGCGCGGCGCGGGGCCGGTTTCGGGCGTCAGTCTGCCAGGATCAGCGGCAGCAGGCGCGCGGCCTCGTCCTGGATCGGGGTCAGCGCCTCGCGGTCCTCGCCGGGGTGGAAGCGGGCGCGCAGGGCCGTGGCCATCGGCTGCGGCTCCAGAATGCGCACCTTGGGGCCGGTGCGTCCGGTTTCCGCCTGCCAGCTGCGGGCCAGCGCCATCTGCGCGGCCTTGGTGGCGCCATAGGTGCCATAGAACTTTTCGCCCGCCTTGGGGTCGTCAAAGAACACTGCGCGCCCCGTCCGGCCCAGCAACGGCGCCACATAGGGGATCAGCACCGAGGTGGCAGTGGCGTTGACCGCAACCGCCTTGGTCCAGTCCTTGGCCGCAACGGAAGGTGCCGGGCAGAGCGCGGTGGCATGGATCGCGGTGTGCAGCCACAGGTCCAGCTTGCCCCAGCGGTCATGGATGCCGCGGCAGAGCGTTGCCATCGCCTCCGGCACGGTGATGTCCATCGGTGCCAGGGTGGCGCTGCCGCCCGCGGCCTTGATGCGGTCGTCCAGCTCTTCCAGCGCGCCGGTGGTGCGCGCCACGGCGACGATGTGATGGGTGGGCGCAAGGGCCTCGGCCAGGGCGCTGCCCAGGCCGCGGGATGCGCCGGTGATGAGAGCGATTTTGTCTGTCATGGGCGCCTTCTTGGGCCGCGGGCGAAGGCAGGTCAAGAGGCAGCGGCCCGGGGCAAGAATTTTCGAAAATTCTTGGCAAATTTCTTCGAAGAAATTTGCGGCGCTCCCGCGCTTAGCTGCCGGGCATCGGCAGGCGTTTTGTCTCGCCGTTGGCGCTCAGCACCAGGCCCTCGGCGTCGATCGCCACCACCTGGCCCAGCGAGGACAGGCGGGTGCCGCGGGTCACGGTCTTGGTGCGGCCGTTGGGCAGGCGCACCAGCGCGGTCAGGCTGTTCTCGGGGCCGTAGATGCCCAGAAGGTTCAGCCGGTTGCGGTTCACTGCATTGCCTTGGGTGGCCAGTCCGGCCACCTTGGCGGGTGTGCCGCCCGCCGTTTCTGCGTTTGCCATGTTCTTCATCCCCGATGTGTCAGGGCGTATCTGGTCAATCGGCCGGGCCGGTTCAACCAGCCTGCGTGCGGCTCGGCGGGAAGCCGCGGACCGGCGGGGATGCAATCGGTGGAAGGCCGCCGCCGCGGCCGGTCGCACGCGCCTGCGCTGAAATGCCCCGTCAGGCGTCGAAAACCAGCGACGGCAGGTCGTGGCCATAGGCATAGAGCAGCTCCAGAAGCTCCTCCAGCTCGGCGCCGTCCTTTTGCAGCGGATAGAGCGGGTGGTTCTGCTCGGTGACCTGGAGCTCCGGATACTGGCCCTCCGGCCGCATCTCCAGAACGCAGCCCGCGGGCATCGGCATATCCGGCGGGATCGCATTGGCCAGCCAGGCCGGGCGGTCGCCCAGCTTTTCCGTCTCGCGCATCTCGAACAGGTCGAGATAGGCGTCGAAGTCATCGCGGCTGAGGCTGGCCCAGGTGCCCAGCAGAAACTCCTCGCCGCGGCTGCCGGGCAGCGGGATCGCCAGCACCGCGCGGACAAAGCGCAGATCGCCCAGACGGCAGAAATCGTCGGTCAGGATATCGCCGCGGGTGGCCAGGACGGCGGAGTTGTCCTCCACCTCCATATCCTCGGAGCAGATATCGGGCCGGTCGCAGCTCAGGCTCAGCAGTTGCGCAAAGGTGGCGCCGCAGCAGCGGCACTGGCGCGGAGAGGTCAGCATGCGGGCAAGATGCGCGTCCAAGAGGCGGCCTTTCGTCTGGAAGCATAAAAAGGCGCGGGCCGTCACGGCCAGCGCCTTGTCCATGCAGTGGTCGCGGCCCTCATACGCGGATGCGGCCGGAAGTTCAAACCCCCCTTTCCGCAAGGGGGCGGGGCGGGGTCAGCCGGAGGCCAGGTTGGGGGCGTTCCAGGAGGCGCCGGGGACCGGCATGTCCTGGATCTTGGCGCTGACCCGGCTGCTGCTTTCCAGCGCGTTCAGATACTCGCTGGTGACGCCGGTGACATAGTTGCCGTCAAAGCAGGAGCAGTCGAACTGCTCAATATCCGGGTTGCCTTCCTTGGCGGCCCAGATCAGGTCGTCGAGGTTCTGGTAGAACAGCGCGTCGGCGCCCAGCTCGTCGCGGATTTCCTCGATGCTGAGGCCGTTTGCGATCAGCTCGTGCTTGGTCGGCATGTCGATGCCATAGACGTTGGGGTACTTCACCGGCGGCGAGGCGGAGGCGACATAGACCTTCTTGGCGCCGGCTTCGCGGCACATCTGCACGATCTTCTTGATGGTGTTGCCGCGCACGATCGAATCGTCGATCAGCAGCACGTTCAGGTCCTTGAATTCCAGCGGGATCGCGTTGAGCTTGCGGCGCACCGACTTCTGCCGCTCGGCCTGGCCGGGCATGATGAAGGTGCGGCCCACATAGCGGTTCTTCACCAGCCCTTCGCGGTAGCGGATGCCGGTGGAATTGGCGACTTCCAGCGCCACGGGGCGGGCCGAATCGGGCACCGGGATGATGCTGTCGATCTCCAGCCCCGACTCCTCGATCTGCTTGGCCAGCGCCTGGCCCATGCGCAGCTGGGTCTTGTAGACCGACACCCCGTCCATCATCGAGTCAGGGCGGGCCAGGTAGACATATTCGAAGATGCAGGGGGTCAGCTTGCCCTCGACCGCCTGGAACTCGTGCAGGTTGCCGTCCAGGTCGACCAGGATCGCCTCGCCCGGCTTGACGTCGCGGGTTTTCTTGAAGCCGTTGATGCCAAAGGCCACGTCTTCGGAGGCAAAAGCGTAATCGGTGCCGCCGTCCGCCGCCGGGCGCGCCGCCATCGACAGGGGCCGGATGCCATGCGGGTCGCGGAAGGCCAGCATGCCGACGCCGGCAATCAGGCAGAGCACGGAATAGGCGCCCTGCACCCGCTCCATCGTCATCTTGACGCCGGCCAGGATGTTGCGGACGGGGTCGGCATTGCCGTTCACCTTGATCGCATCGGCGACCTTGTCGGCCAGCACGTTCAGCAGGATTTCCGAATCCGAAGTGGTGCGCAGGTGGCGGCTGTACTTGCCGGTCACCTTCTCGCGCTGCTCGGCGGTGTTGGTGATATTGCCGTTGTGAACCAGGTAGATGCCGTAGGGCGCGTTGACGAAGAACGGCTGCGCCTCGGAGGCGCTGAGCGAGCCCGCAGTGGGATAGCGGACGTGGCCCATGCCGACGCGGCCAGTCAGGGTCTCGGCGTCTGCGGGGCCGAACACATCCTTGACCAGTCCGTTTTCCTTGCGCTCGCGGAAGAACTCGCCGGTGTAGGTCACGATGCCCGAGGCGTCCTGGCCGCGGTGCTGCAGCATCAAGAGCCCGTCATAAATTTCCGCAAAGACATCCGTGTCCCGGCTTGCGATCCCCAAAATCCCGCACATTGGCTGGCTCCAATCCCACTTAGGCTTTGCTGTTCGGTTGATGCTGGAAGCGGTGGTGCCGGCAGTCTAGCGCATTTGTGCGCTTGGGCGCCAATCCGGCTGCTTTGGCCGCACTCCGGCCCGGTGCTTGGGCGCAGGCCCGGCCGCCGGCCTGAGGGCCGATTGCGGCAGCAGACCCCGGCGCCGGGCGCGGCAGGTCAGGTCCACAAAGGCAGGCGGGCAGCAGCGGCAAGGCGGTGAGGCTCCGAATCCGTTTCCTGTTCGCGCCCTCACATAGTGGCTTTCGCCCCTGCTGTCATCAAAGGATCACACTTCCCCGCTGCACTGCGGCGGCGGCGGGGCAGCACCCCTGCCGTCAGGGCAGCGTCAGCAGCGAGATGGACCCGACCAGCACCAGGCTCAGCGCCCAGACCAGATCCAGGTTGAACCATCCTTTGGACAGGAATTTCAGCCCCACCCAGCGGTAGATCCCATAGGCCAGCGCGCCGCCCGCTGCGGTCATCGCAGCGGTATGAAGCAGCGCCACCAGCGCGGCGATACCCGCATTGCCGGTGATCAGCGTGCCTGCGGCGGCGTGGCCTGCATCCGTCTCAACCGTGCGGCAGATCCCAAGGTAGATCGGCACCAGCATCAGCCCCGCGCCATGCGCCATCGCCGCCAGGAACGACCACAGCACCAGCCGCGACGGCGGAACCCGCGCCAGGAACCGCGGGTGGCGGCGGTTCCACAGCAGGTAAAGGCCCAGGGCGATCACCAGGCAGGCCGCACCAATCTGGATTTCCCGCTGCCATTGTGCAAGCACCATCAGCGCCGAGAACGGAAACAGGATCGCCGCCATCGCCAGCAGGTGCCCGGCCGCCAGCGCCGCCAGCGCCCGCCACAGGCTGCCCTGCTTCCGGTCCATCAGCGCGGCTGACACCGCCAAGGGCCAGCCCATGCCTGGGTTCACCCCGTGATAGATGCCAGAGGCGGCAACGGCCCCCCACAGGGCCGCCGCCGTGCTGATCTCTGCCACGCGTCAGGCGGAGGGGTAGCAGAAACTGTCGGTGGAGCAGTCGCCGCCCTCCAGCCGGATCTGGTGGCTGCGGTAGCCTTTGGGGAATTCCACATAGAAGTCCTTGTCCAGCTCCAGCCCGCCGTTTTCACCGGCATTGGCCATCACCATCTGGCCGCCCTCGGCGTCCGGATAGAACTGGTCATCCCAGGTGGAATAGAGCGAGTTGGTCCAGTAGACCCGCTTGCCGTCGCGGCTGATCTCGACCATCTGCGGGCCATAGGCAAAGTCCTTGCCGTTGGGGTGCTTGGCGTTCCGCGCAATGCCGCCGATCTCCACCTTGCCGGCCAGCTTGGGGTTCATCGGGTCGGACACATCATACTGATGCATCTCGCCCAGGCCCCAGCAGGCGACGTACAGGAACCTGTCATCCAGGCTCAGGTCGATATCGGTGACCAGGGGCGGCACCGCCTCGAACCCCTGCAACAGCGGCGGCAGGTTTTCCGGCTTCTCGGGCCGCGGGTCGATAGTGATGGTCTTCTTGGCCTCAAAGCTGCCGTCGGCCTGCTGCCACCAGGTGAAGATCGCGCCCTGCAGGTTGGTGGTGTCAACCACCACTCCGCAAAAGCCGTAATCCTTGGAGGGGTCATGCGCGGGCCGGATCTCCAGCGCCATCTGGTGGTTTTCGCCCAGGTCGATGGTCTGCACGTTCTTGCGCTGACGCAGGTTCCAGAAATGGATCGAGTGGCCGTATTTGTTGCTCAGCAGATCCTCCGCCACGATGCCGTTTTCGAACTGCGGCGGCAGGCCCCATTCCGAACTCACCATGTAGTCGCGCGGCAGGTTCCACCAGAAGTCATAATGCTTGTCCTGCTTGCCGCGGTCCATCTCGTAGCGGCCCAGGATCTCGAAGGTCTCGCAATCCATGATGAAGATGCCCGGGGGGCCGTCGGTGCCATCCTCGCCGCCGCCGCCCAGGGTGGAGACATAGATGCCTTCAGGGCCGCAGTGGATGGTGTGCGGGCGCGAATAGCCAGTCTTGGCAAAAACCTCCTCGGGCTCGATGATCTTGTGGATCTTCGCCGCGCGCGGCTCCTTCACGTCCACCACGTAGATCCGGCTGGAGCGGATGCCCGGAATGATCAGGTAGCGCCGCTCCAGAAACGCGTGGCCGGACAGCGGCGACAGCGACGAGGAGCAGGCGTTCCAGCCGAAGTGGTGAAATTCGTCGCCTTTGTTGGGCATGATCAGCTGATGCACGATCTCGCCATAGCTGTCGGACTTCGGGTCGACATCGACCACCGCCAGCCCGTCGGGCTGGGAGCCGTCGGGGCTCAGCATCAGGGTAAAGGCCAGCGTTTCCGCCGGGGCCTCCATGGCAAGCCTGGGGGTGGCATGAAAAGTGGGGTCAGGCCTCAAGTTCATCGTCAAATCCTCCCTGGAAAACAGGCGCCTGAAATTTTGGTCTTCTAGCTGCGCCCGGGGTGATGCTGTCACACATCCGGATTTCGGGCAAATTTTTTTGAATTGCGCCCGCCTTGGGGAATAATGTTCTGCCTGAATGGCCGTAATGCGCGCGTTTTGGCCGCTGCCAGGCCGGCCGGGCGGACCTCTGCACGATCGCCTTGGGTACGCCGCTGCAAAAGGAAAGGCCCGCAGCAAGGCGGGCCAAAGGTGGGGGAGGGAAAAACGGTTGGCGGTCAGGCCGCCAGAATGCGGTCCAGCAGGTTGTCCAGCGGCGCAGGCAGGCGGGCGTCTTCCGCGCCCATGCCGGTGTCCGCAAGGGCACGGCCCTCGCCGCTGGCCAGGACCTGGCGGGTTTCGGTCAGCGACAGATGGTGAAAGGCAGAGCCTTCGGAGTCATCGCCGGCGGGCAGCAGCATGCCGCTTTCGGCCCAGACCAGCTCTTCTTCCGCAAATTCGAAATGGATCCGGCCCAGACGCTCGGGCGCGGCGGCGGTGATGCCCTTGTAGCCGGCCAGGGCGATCAGCTTGGTGACCACAACCGGCAGCCCGAAAAGGCGCTCGGCGGTGTCCATCTCCAGCGCCACTTTCTGGTCTGAGGGCAGCATCAGATCGGTGTCATTGCCCAGGGCGCCGGCGGGGACATGCATGCAGGTGGTCAGGCGCGGCACGGCATGGCGGACCGCTTTCACTTCCTGGGCGCCGCCGTCAAAGGTGAACACCATGTCGCCGGGCTTGATGTCGCGGGCTTGCTTGAAGCCTTCTTCGGTCTCCAACAGGGTGGCGGGCAGAAAGCCGCCGCTGCGGATGCGGGCACGCTTCGGCGCCGGGTTGCAGGACTGCGGCAGGGGAGTGTTCAGCAGCATATCAACCGGCAGGAAGTCGGCGAAATCTGTGGTGTGATCCAGCTGCATTTTGTGTCCCTTCTGAGCGTCTTTGGCCCGGCGTCTTGCCGTTGAAGCCATCAGGCCCCCGAATTGGGACCAAATTGGGGCAGGGGTGCGGCCCCTTCCGGGATGCGGCGGATTTTTGGGGACAAAAGCACGGTTTTACCCGGCATTGTTAACCTTTTGACGGTGCAGCCTGAGGATTTGTTAAGAATTGACCGTCGTTTGACGCTCGGCGCCCGCGCGGCTCGAATCGCGATTCCTGTTGGTTAACAAGGTATTAACGCAAGGTTGCGCTGTTAATAATTACGGTGATGACTCTGTGGATAACTGTGTGAACGCTTTGATAGCAAAGAAAAACGGGCGCCACTGCGGCGCCCGTTCGGATCTGTCCCGGAAATGTGCTTTGCGCGGTTACTGCCCGCAGCTGCCGATCAGCGCCTCGTACTGCTGAGTGACCCAGCCCAGGGCCTGCTCGGGATTGCGCTCCTCGATCTTGCCGATCATGCGCTCGAACACCACCGCGGAGCGGCTTTCGTCAACCACGGTAAAGCTCTGCCCGGTCATCACTACCGCGTAGAGGAAGAAGGCAATCGCCACCAGAAGGATGCCGCGCAGCACCCCGAAGAAGAAGCCCGCGCCCTGGTCCACCCCGCCAAGCGCCGAGCGCTGCACCAGGGTCGAGAACAGCGGCGTGAAGAAGGAGACCACGATCAGCGCCAGCGCGAACACCGCGGCAAAGGCGGCGATGATCGACAGCTCGCAGCTGTCGGCGATGAATTCGCCGATCACGGGGATCTCCGCCATCAGCGGCTCGACCTGCGGCGCAAAGATGAAGGCGAGGATGCCGGCGGCGATCCAGCCGGCGATGGCCATGGCCTCGCGCACGAATCCGCGCGAATAGGCCAGCAGCGCCGATACGACGATGACCAGGGCCACGACCCCGTCAATGATTGTGAAACCTTCCATGTCCCTCGCCCGTTTACCTGCGGTATCAAATTTTTTGCGACTTTAGCCGGCCCCGAAGAATTCGCCAACAAAACCGGCCAGGTCGCTGGACTTTCGCAAGTTCAGGCCATTTACGGACACGGTTTTGCTGCCGCTTGGGGCAATCGCCGCCGTGAAACCAAGTTTTTGCGCCTCTTTCAACCGGTTTTCGGTCTGCGGTGCCGGGCGCAGGGCCCCGGATAGCGAAATTTCTCCGAAAACCGCGGTATCGGCGGGCAAAGCGACGTCTTCCCGCGCACTCAGCAGCGCCGCGGCCACCGCCAGGTCGGCGGCCGGCTCGGAAATCTTCATGCCGCCCGCCACGTTCAGATAGACATCCAGCCCGGCAAACGGAATGCCGCAGCGCGCCTCAAGGACGGCCAGGATCATCGCCAGCCGCGAGCTGTCCCAGCCGACCACCGCCCGGCGCGGCTGCGAATGCGGCGAGGGCGCAATCAGCGCCTGCATCTCGACCAGCACCGGGCGGGTGCCTTCGATGCCCGCAAACACCACCGATCCCGGGCTGGGCTCGCCGCGTTCGGACAGAAACAGGGCAGAGGGGTTCACCACTTCCGCTAGCCCGCCGCCGGTCATCTCGAAGACGCCGATCTCATCGGCCGGGCCAAAGCGGTTCTTGACCGCGCGCAGGATGCGGAACTGATGGCCGCGCTCGCCCTCGAAATACAGCACCGTGTCGACCATATGCTCGACCACCCGGGGGCCTGCGATCTGGCCGTCCTTGGTAACATGGCCCACCATGATCACCGACACCCCGTTGCGCTTGGCAAAGGTGGTCAGCTCATGCGCCGCCGCGCGCACCTGGCTGACGGACCCGGGGGCGCTGTCCACGTGATCGGCCCACATGGTCTGGATCGAGTCGATGATCGCCAGCTGCGGCTTCTCCGCCTCCAGCGTCGTCAGGATGTCGCGCAGGTTGGTCTCTGCTGCCAGCTGCACCGGCGCATCCGCCAGCCCCAGCCGCTGCGCCCGCATCCGCACCTGGGCCGAGGCTTCCTCGCCGCTCACATAGACCGTCTTCAGCCCCGCATGGGCAAACCGCGCCGCCGCCTGCAGCAGCAGGGTGGATTTGCCGATGCCCGGATCGCCGCCCACCAGGATCGCCGAGGCCGGCACCAGCCCGCCGCCCAGCACCCGGTCCAGCTCTCCCGCGCCGCAGCAGGTGCGCGGCGGCGGTGTTTCCCGCGCCGACAGATCCGTCAGCTGAATGGTGCGGCCGCGCTTGACGCCCAAGGATTTCTTGGCGGGACCGGAGGACAACCCCTGATCTTCGCTGATGGTGTTCCAGTCGCCGCAGCCTTCGCAGCGGCCCGACCATTTGGAAAAGCTGGCCCCGCAGGCCGAGCAGGAGAAAGTTGTTTTTGCCATGCCGGATCAGTGGCAGATGTTTCTGTTTTGTTCAAGAGGGCTGCGGCTGGCTGCACCGCCGGATGCGAGGCTCTGCCTCGCGCTCCGGGATATTTAGGGCCAGATGAAGATGGATCCGGTCTTCATCTGGCTGAAAATATCCCGGGGGAGGCCCGTGAGGGCCGGGGGCAGCGCCCCGGCACCCAGGTCAGTCGGCGCGCCGCGGCGGCTTCATCGCGACCACGCTGCCGGTTTCGGGATCGGTGCCGTCCGGCGGGCTTTGCAGCTGCGCCGACAGTTCCGGGAGCAGCTCGAACAGCTCCTCGCGCAGGCGGCCCAGGTGCGACTTTGCCAGCGATTCCTCGATTTCCACATCGCGGGTCCACTGGCGCAGCTCGTGCATCACCATCTTGGCATCCTCCAGCCGGGCCTGGAAGGCATCCAGTTCCTGCTGGCGCTGCTTCAGAAAGGTGCGGGCGCGCTCGACATTGGCGTCGGAATAGGTGCTGGCCAAATCCTGGCTGACCTGGCTCATCTGCGCCGCCAGTTCCAGCACTTCCGGTTCCAGGTCGCCCAGGTCCGGGTGGTTGCGCATGAAGGCCAGCCGTTCCTTCACCGCGTCGAACTCGGAGCGGGCGGTGAACAGCCCCTTGCGGTCGTCGGCATGGGCGGTGTGATAGGCGCGGGCGACATCCTCCATCTGCACGCTGAATTTGCGGTGCGAGTTTTCCAGCGCCAGCATGCGGCCGTTTGCTGGCAGGAAAAACGCCAGCATCAGCACCAGCGCGGTCAGCGTGATCTGCGCCACCATGCCGGCCTGCGGATAATAGGTCCCGTCCAGCCCCGCCTGCAGCGTCAGCCAGGGCCAGACACCGGCAGCAGACAGCGCTGTCGCCAAGACCGCGCCCAGAGCGGCAATGCAGATCAGAGCAAACGTGAGGCGCAGGAACAGCGCCTGGGATTTGAACAGGACAGTGTGAACAGCGGACATGAATACCCCTCCAAAATAGCGAAACCACCCGGGGGCCGGTGGCAGGGGGGGTGGCCTTCTCAGGCCGTCCACGGCGGCACCCTCGGAACACAACAACGCGGTTCGTCGGCAAAATGTTGCACAAGAATCAAATTTTTGGCAACTATCCGCTGATATCTTTCCTGAACGCCTGCGCCGTATTTGCCATGCCCAGCCCCAGCGAGGCCAGGATGCAGCCGGTGAACAGGTAGAGGCCCCAGGCGGTCTCGATGGTGGCGAGGCCAATGCCCTTGGCGAGGGTGATATAGAGCGCGATCAGGAACACATCGGCCATCGCGAGCTTGCCCAGCACATGCAGCACCGGCTTCAGCCGCGCGTCCAGCAGGTTCCACTGCACCAGCGCCAGGCCGATGGTTTTGAGGTAGGGGGCGAAGATCGCAAAGAAGGTGACGATCAGCGCCAGCACCGCGTCGCTGCCCCACAGGGATTGCAGCCCCGTGATCACCGAGATCTCGCTGAGGCCGAAGACCGGCAGGAGCCCCGCCCGCATCAGCGGCGCAAACCAGGCCACGGGGTAGAGGATCAGGAGCGAGAGGGTAAGTAGGCGGAGGGTCATCTGCGTCTCCAAAACTGGCAGCGGCCCGGGCCGAGGCCGGTCCGCGATGGGGCGCTGCCCCCGCCGTGCGGGGCGCGCGGCTCCCCCGGGATATTTGCAGGCAGAAGAAGAGGATCAAGCCCGTTCAAGCCGAGCTGTTACCGCACCGCCTCGATCGGCCCCTCGGCGCGGCCGTGGATGAACTGGTCGAGATAGGGATCGCCCGAGTGGTCCATCTCGGCGACGGGGCCGGTCCACTGGATCACCCCGCCGTGCAGCATCGCCACATTGTCGGCAATGGCGCGGACGGATGTCATGTCGTGGGTGATGGTCATCGCCGTGGCGCCCATCTCCACCACGATCTCGCGAATGAGGTCGTTGATTACGCCGGACATGATCGGGTCCAGCCCGGTGGTCGGCTCATCGAAAAAGATGATCTCCGGCTCCGCCGCAATGGCGCGGGCGAGGCCCACGCGCTTTTGCATCCCGCCGGACAGCTCCGACGGGAACAGGTCGGCCACATTGGCCTTCAGGCCCACGCGGCGCAGCTTTTCGATGGCGATGGCGCGGGCTTCCTCCGCTGGGCGCTTCAGCGTGCCGCGCAAGAGGCGGAAGGCCACGTTCTGCCAGACCGGCAAGCTGTCAAACAGCGCTCCGCCCTGGAACAGCATGCCGAAGCGGGCCAGGAACTTGTCGCGGTCGCCGGAGTCTGCGGGCTTGCCATCGACAAAGATCTGCCCCGAGTCCGGGGTGATCAGCCCCAGGATGCTTTTCAGCGCCACCGATTTGCCGGTGCCGGAGCCGCCGATGATCACCATCGAGGTGCCCTTGGGGATCTCCAGGGTCATGCCGTTCAGCACCTGGTTGTCGCCAAAGGCCTTATGGACGTTTTCCATGCGGATCATAGCGAGAAGAACACCCCTGTGAGGACAAAGTTGGCGGCCAGGATCAGCACCGCGGCGGCTTCCACCGAGCCTTTGGTGGCCCGGCCCACGCCCTGCGCGCCGCGGCCCGACTGCATGCCGTAGTAGCAGCCCATCATCGCCGCGATGGTGCCGAATGCCGCGCCCTTGACCAGCGAGGAGACGATGTCGAGCGGCTCCAGGAAGTCGACCGTGTTCTTGAGGTAGGCGGCGGCGTTGAAGCCGAGGTTCTGCACCGCCACCGTATAGCCGCCCATGATGCCGATGATGTCGCCGATGCCGACCAGCACCGGCACCGTGATCAGCGCCGCCAGCACGCGGGGCGCGACCAGGTACTTCATCGGATGGGTGGACAGCGTCACCAGCGCGTCGATCTGCTCGGTCACCTTCATGGTGGCGATCTCCGCCGCAATGGAAGAGGTCACCCGTGCCGCGATCATCAGGCCGACCAGAACCGGGCCCAACTCGCGCACCATGCCGATGGCGACGATCTGCGGCACCACGGCTTCGGCGTTGAAGCGGGCGCCGCCGGCATAGATCTGCAGCGCCAGCGCGCCGCCGGTGAAAATGGCGGTCAGACCGACCACCGGCAGCGACAGCCAGCCGATGTTCAGCAGCGCGTTCAGCACTTCCCGCGGGTAATAGGGCGGGCGCAGCATATGGCTGAAGGCCCCAAGCGCAAACAGCGCCGCGCGGCCAACAGCCGACAGCCCCGCCAGGGCGGTGCGGCCCAGCCGGGCCAGGAGAGCGATTGGAGTCATCCCAGATATGTCCGTGCCGATCGGTGGCCTGAGGAGGTCAGGATTTCATAGCCGATGGTGCCCGCCGCATCGGCGAGCATGTCCACGGTCTGGCGCTCGTTCAGGATTGCCATCATCTCCGGCACTTCGGCCAGGTCGGTGACATCCACGGTGATCAGATCCATCGAGACGCGGCCGACAACGGGGCAGGGGGTATCGCCTGCGTAAACCTGAATGCCGCCCTGGCCCATCGCACGGTGCAACCCGTCGGCATAGCCTGCGGCAACGGTGGCGATGCGGCTGGGGCGTTTGGCGACCCAGGCATTGCCGTAACCGGCGCTTTCGCCCGGCTCCATATCGCGGACCTGGATCACAGGCAGGTCCAGCTGCACCACCGGCAGCGCGTCCTTGAACGGCAGCCCGCCATAGAGGCCGATGCCGGGGCGGCAGAGGTCGAAGTGGTAATCGGCGCCCAGCAGCATCCCGCCGGTCGCCGCCAGCGAGCGGGGGATGTCCAGCCCGTCCGTCAGCTCGCGGAAGGTGTGCAGCTGGCGGGCGTTCATGCCGTGGCCCGGCTCATCGGCGCAGGCCAGATGCGACATCAGGAGCACCGGGTTCTGGCCCAGGGCGATTTCCGCCACCGCGGCCCATTCGCCCGCCTCCATGCCCAGCCGGTTCATGCCGCTGTCCAGCTGCACCCCGAACGGGTGGCCCGGCAGGGTCTCGAAATGGCGCAGCATCTGGTCCAGCGAATTCAGCATCGGCGTCAGCTGGAAATCGTTCAACAGCTTGGCGTCGCCCTCCATATGGCCGGAGAACACCGAGATGCCGGGGCCCGGCCCCAGCGCGCGGCGCAGCGCGCCGCCTTCCTCGGCCGCGGCCACAAAGAAGTTGCGCGCGCCCGCCCGGGCCAGCGCCTTGCCCACCCGGCCTGCATCCAGGCCGTAGCCGTTCGCCTTGACCACCGCGGCTGTCTCGCAGTTGGTCAGCGCATCCAGATTCCGCCAGTTGGTGACCAGCGCATCCAGGTTGATTGTCAATCTTGCCGTGCTCATGCGGTGTTCATGACATGGGCGGGGCGCAGGTCAAGGGGGAAAAACCGGAATGCCGGCGGAGGTTTGCCTTTGAAGAAGCAAAAAAGCCCGGTCCGGCGGGGGAGCCGGCCCGGGCTGGTGCTGATGGCCTGACGGTCAATGGATCCGGCAGGCAGCAGCGCTGAAATTCCGCGATCCGGGCCGCAGGGGCCGGGATCAGTGCTCGTCGTAGCCTTGCTGCCAGGCTTTGGCGAGGTTGCCGAAGCGGGTGAACTGCGCCTCAAACGACAGCTCCACCGTGCCGATGGGGCCGTGACGCTGCTTGCCGACGATGACTTCGGCCTTGGCGTGCAGCCGCTCCATCGCCTGCTTCCACTCCTCCATCTTCTCCAGCTCGTGGTCGCCGGGCTTTTCCCGTTCCTTGTAGTATTCCTCGCGGAACACGAACATCACCACGTCGGCGTCCTGTTCGATCGAGCCCGATTCCCGCAGGTCCGACAGCTGCGGGCGCTTGTCCTCGCGGTTCTCCACCTGGCGCGACAGCTGCGACAGCGCGATCACCGGGATGTTCAGCTCCTTTGCAATCGCCTTCATCCCCATCGAGATTTCGGCGATCTCGTTCACCCGGTTGTCGGCCATGCCGCGGCACAGCTGCAGATAGTCGATCACCAAAAGGTCCAGCCCGTGGGTCCGCTTCAGGCGGCGCGCCCGTGCGGCCAGCTGGGAGATCGGAATGGCCGGCGTGTCGTCAATGAACAGCGGGCAGCTTTCCAGATCCTTTGCCGCCTGCACGAAGCGGCGGAATTCGCTTTCGGTCATGTCGCCCTGGCGGATCTTGTGCGAGGAGATTTCCGACGCCTCCGCCAGGATCCGGCCTGCCAGCTGTTCGGCGCTCATCTCGAGGCTGAAGAACCCCACCACGCCGCCATCCAGCGCGCCTTCCGATCCATCGGGTTTCACCCCGCGTTTGTATGCCTTGGCGACGTTGAAGGCGATGTTGGTCGCCAGCGACGTCTTGCCCATAGAGGGGCGGCCTGCGAGGATGAGGAGGTCCGAGGGATGCAGGCCGCCAAGTTGTTTGTCGAGGTCTGTCAGGCCCGTCGAGATGCCGGCCATGCCGCCACCCCGCTGATACGCCTCGTTGGTCACATTGACCGCTTCTGTGACGGCCTTCAGGAAAGATTTGAAGCCGCTTTCCGTCTGGCCCTGCTCTGCCAGCTGGTAAAGCGCCTGCTCTGCCTCAACAATCTGCTCTTTGGGTTCTGATGCCACGTCAACGCGGCGTGCCTTTTCTGAAATACTCTGGCCCAGGGCGATCAGCTCGCGCCGGATCGCCAGGTCGTAAATCATCTGCGCGTAATCCCGCACCGCAAAAGCGGAGATCGACGCGCCGGCGAGCTTGGCCAGATAGGCCGGCCCGCCCAGTTCCTTCAGCCCCTCGTGGTCCTCCAGGAACGCCTTCAGCGTCACCGGCGAGGCCAGCGCGTTCTTGGAGATCCGCGCCGCCGCCACCTCGTAGATGCGGGCGTGGACCGGGTCATAGAAATGCGACGAGTCGATGATCAGCGCGATCTTGTCGTAGACCTCGTTGTTGGTCAGGATCGCGCCCAAAAGCTGCTGTTCCGCCTCCACCGAATGGGGCAGCTCGTTGTCCGGCATCGCGGCCGCCGGCGCCGCGGCCGGTTCGGGCATCGGGGCAGCAGGGGGCATATCGCCGTCGAAAGGGGTAATCTCGTTCATCACTGCTCTCGTCTTTCCGGCCGCCTTATACGGTGCGCGGGGCCATTCGCCTATCTGGGAATCTCTGGGGATTCCCTGTGGATATCCGCACCGGGCCTGTGGGCTGTTTACCGCAATGGGCCAGCAAGCCTGTCCTATGCAGGCTACATGATGCGGCCGTGTTTGGATAGGCCCCCATATCTGCGCATCAGCTGCCGCGGGGAACGATTCGAGGCGGGCTTTTCCACAGCCCGCCGGGGAGCGCTTAACTTTGCGTTAAGCGGATCTTCGCGTGCCGCGCCTGCTGCGGCCCTGGCGGCGGACTGGCGGGCAATCTGCCCGCCGCAGCCTCACTCTGCCTTGTTGGCTTCCTGCCAGGCGCGCGGATCCTTAAGGAATTTCTCCACCTCGGCCAGCGTCTCCTCGCTGAAGCTTTTCTGTGCCTTGGCTTCTGCCAGAACGTCCCACCAGGTGCACAGGTAATGCAGCTCAACGCCGTGGTCGCCCAGGCGTTTTGTGGTTTCGGGGAAGATGTCGTAGTAGAAGATCACCGCGGTGTGGCCGCAAGACGCGCCGGTTTCGCGGATTGCATCGACAAAGGACAGTTTCGAGCCGCCGTCGGTGGTCATGTCTTCCACGAGCAGCACCCGCTGATCCTCGGTCATCACCCCTTCGATGCGGGCGTTCCTGCCATAGCCCTTGGGCTTCTTGCGCACATAGGTCATCGGCAGCGCCAGCCGCTCTGCCACCAGGGCCGCGAACGGAATGCCCGCAGTCTCGCCGCCGGCAATGTTGTCAAACGCCTCAAAGCCCGCGTTGCGCATCACGGTCACCGCCATGAAATCCATCAGGGTGGAGCGGATGCGCGGGAAGGAGATCAGCTTGCGGCAGTCGATATAGCTGGGCGAGGGCAGGCCGGACGCCAGCGTATAGGGCGTCTCGGTATTGAAGTTCACCGCGCCGATTTCCAGCAGCATCCGGGCCGACAGGCGGGCGATTTCTTCTTTCGACGGGTAGGAAGAGGGGATCATGGCGGCGGGCATCCTTTGCGGCAGCGGTTTTGCTGTCCTTAAACCGGAACGCCACCGGTTTGAAGCCCCGGCGAAGGGCCGGCCCCCAATGATCGCGGGGGCCGGCCGCAGCGCGGGTCAGAAAAGGAAATCGTTGCCCGACAGGTCGGCGATCCCGATCCCGTCCAGCGTGATCGTATTGCCGTTGTTGTCGCTGATCACGGCATCGCCATCGCCGTTTTCGGACAGGTGGTTGTTCTTCAGATCGCGGAACGACTTGATGGGGGTGACTCCGGACAGGTCGATCTTTTCCTTGCGCCCGGCGGTCTCGAAATCCGACACGGTGTCGTCGCCGAAGGCGCCCCTGAAGATGAACCGGTCGGCGCCGCCTTCCCCGAACAGCTCGTCGTTGCCGCCGTCGCCGAGGATCTTGTCGCGCCCGGCGCCGCCCAGGATCAGGTCATCGCCGCCTTTGCCGGACAGCGTGTCATTGCCGCCCAGACCCATCAGGCGGTTGCCGCCGCCGTTGCCCAAAAGCTTGTCCGCGCTTTCGGAGCCGCGCGCGCGTTCGATGCTTTTCAGCGTGTCGCGGTCGCCGAACCCGTCGATGGCAAAGCCCTTGGCCAAGTCCACGGTCACGCCGTCCTCGCCGCCATAGCGCGCGTCGCGGTCATAGCGGACCTCGTCCTTGCCCTTGCCGCCGTTGATGGTGTCGTTGCCTTCGATGCCGCGGAAGTAGTTGGCCTTGCCGTTGCCAATCAGCTTGTCATCATGGGCGGAGCCGCGCAGCGCCTCGATGCTTTTCAGCGTGTCGGTTTTGCCCCAGCCGTCCGTCGCGGTGCCCTTGCCCAGATGCGCAATGACCCCATTCGGGTCAGTGGTAAAGGCAACCTGATCAAAGGTGCCGCTGCCGCCGTTGTAGGTGTCGCGCCCGTTGGAACTGACAAAATAGTCGTCGCCGGCGCCGCCATCATAGGTGTCGCGGCCCGGCGTGCCGTAGAACTCGTCGTCTTCGGTGGAGCCGGTGGCGGCCAGCGATGACCAGGCAATGACCTGACCCGGCGCCAGTGCCCCGGTGGGGTCGGTCAAGCCGGAGATCGAAGCGTCGAAGGCATTCCAATCCGCCGGTGAGCTCACTTGCGGCAGCGCGGCCCCGTCGATCACGAAATAGAACTCTGTGTCGGTGTTGTCGCCGGTTTCCAGGCTGACAGCCAGGATCACAGTGGTGCCGCCGGACCAGGTGATCTGCGTCATCAGGGTTTCGTCGGACAGGACGTCGAAACCCAGGTTGTCCAAGTTGACGCCGCCTGCAATCGCCTGAAGGACCTCGTCATCCATATCGATAAAGGCAACACCATCTTCGTCACGGTCGATAATGGAGTAAGTGAAGGTCGAGCTGGCGTCCGGAACCGTCACCTGCGCTTCGATATTGCTGACCGAAGACGGTTCGCCGTCCACAAAATCGACCCGCGCGCCACTGAACGTAAAAGTTGTCATACCCTTGCCCCTTACCGGTAAATGCCAGCGGCAGCCGCTGGCGGAAATCAATAGCCCGATACTTGAGTGGGGCTGCTGATTCCCGGCAAGGCGAAGGGGAGAGAAATTTTACTGTTGGTTAACAAGTGTTGCTATTCGGCACGCCAGTAAACCTCAAAGCCCGGATCAAACACGGTGACAGGCCCGTCGCCGGTCTCGATCTTCTCCGGGAACTGTACCGGCGCCTCACCCTTGGTCAGGGTCAGCGTCTGATCGCTCACCGGCAGGCCATAGAACGCCGGGCCGTGTTCGGAGGCAAAGCCCGCCAGCTTGTCCAGCGCGCCCTCTTCCTCGAACACATGCGCCAGCAGGGACATGGTGTTGGTGGCGGTGAAGCAGCCCGCACAGCCGCAGGCGCTTTCCTTGTTCGGGTCGGTGTGCGGGGCGGAGTCGGTGCCCAGGAAATACCGCTTGTCGCCCGAGACCGCAGCCGCCCGCAGCGCCAGCCGGTGCTCCTCGCGCTTGGCCACCGGCAGGCAGTAGTAATGCGGCTTGATGCCGCCCACCAGAATGTGGTTGCGGTTGATGATCAGGTGGTGCGTGGTGATCGTCGCGCCCAGATCACGCTCCTGGCTCGCCACGTAGTCAGCCGCGTTCTTCGTGGTGATATGCTCCATCACCACCCGCAGCCCCGGCGTGGACCGGCGGATCGGGTCCAGCACCCGGTCGATGAACACCGCCTCGCGGTCGAAGATGTCGATGTCGTGGTCGGTCACTTCGCCGTGGGTGCACAGCGGCAGGCCGATCTCGGCCATCTTCTCCAGCACCGGGCGCACCTTGTCGAAATCGCGCACGCCGGAGGCCGAATTGGTGGTCGCTCCCGCCGGGTACAGCTTCACCGCCTTGACCAGCCCGCTGGCATGGGCGGCGGCCACATCTTCCGGATCGGTGTCCTCGGTCAGATACAGGGTCATCAGCGGCTCAAACGCCATGCCGCCGGGCAGCGCCGCCAGAATGCGGTCGCGGTAGGCGGCGGCCTGGTCCCCGGTCACCACCGGCGGCACCAGGTTCGGCATGATGATGGCGCGGCCGAAATGGCGGGCGGTTTCGGGCAGCACGGCCTGCAGCATCGCGCCGTCGCGCAGATGCAGGTGCCAGTCGTCGGGGCGGGGGATGGTCAGCGTCTGGGTCATGCGCCCGCGTTACCACATGGCAGCGGCGAAACAAAGCGGCGGATTGACCGGGCGGTGCCGCCGTTCAGCGTTTGGGCGGGAACCGGAATTCGCCGCTTTCGGCCCGCTGTTCCAGCTCCTGCAGGCGGCGGCGGAACCGCGGCGCCCGCATCCGCTCGGTCACGTTGCGGCACACCAGCGCAACCAGATAGTTGCGGTCCTCGCGCTCCAGCCGGCCCAGCAGGTTGCGCAGGTAGAAAGAGTTGTTGCGGCGGCTGCGGAACAGCTTGTGAAACGCCGCCGCCGTCAGCTTGCGGCTGCCGGCCAGCGACAGGATGTGATACAGCATCTCCATCTCGATCAGCCGGGTCTGCACCGCATCGCCCAGATACGCCGCCCGCAGCCGGGTCACGTTCTTGCGGGCAAACAACGAGGCGTGCATGGCGTCCAGACGCTCCTGCGGATCATAGATCACAAAGGCCTGTTCCGCCGCATCCAGCATATCCGGCGCATAGCCGTAGCGGTCGGTGAACGACAGGCGGCGCATCTCGGTGAACCGGTCGTCCCATTCGGTCATCCGCGGCTCCAGGGTCGCCTGCGGCTGCACCGCCGCCACCACAGCGCCGGGGGCTGCCACCGAATAGGCCGCCGCCGCATAGCCGCAAGGCCCTGCGCCGTAGAAGATCACATTGTCGAACTCGTCGAAGAAGCCGTCATCGATCAGCTGGTCAAAAAAGCCGTAGATTTTTTCATCGCGGAACCAGGTGTCGCCGTCGGAGACCACGCACATATGCGACCAGCCCAGGTTCTTCACCAGGTCGAACCCCAGCGGCTGCGCCAGATCGGACAGGTTGTGAATGCCCTGCATGGTCTCAAAGGTCACCAGCAGCGTGTTGCCCTGGTCGATGAAGGTGGCGAAGTGGCGGCTGCCCAGTTGCTGGTGCATTCCGTACTCTTCCGCCAGGGCCGCCATCCGGGCCTTCCACTGCACAGGCTTCAGCCCGGAGAGGTCTTCTTCCAGATTTTCAAGTCCGTCCGGCATACCTGCTATCCTCTGCGCCCGTCGCAATACTGCGGGCTTGCTGCTCGGAGTCACAGTTAGGAGGCAATTGAGGCCAAATTTGGAAAAACTTCTGCCTCTTTAGGGCGTTGCAGCGTCCTTTCGGCGGCCTTCCGGCGCGGCGCCTGCGGTTCAGCTGCCGTCTTCGGGCTGCGCTCTGGCGGTCTGGCCCTGCAGGGCAAAGCCGCGAAGCAGCTCCGCCGCCGCCGGGCTCACCGCGCGTGAGGGCGGCGTCATCAGCAGCCGGGCAAAGAGCGCGCGGAAGGGCTCCTGCTGCATCAGCGCTGCAAACCGTTCATGGCGCCACGCCACCGCGCCGGCATGGAGCCGCGCCAGCTCCGGGTCGCGCAGCAGGCCCGCTTGCAGCTCTGCCCGCGCCGCGCTGCTGCGCGCGATGGAAGTGTCGCTGGCCGCGCAGTAATTGCGCTCCACCCAGTAATCCATCCCCAGCTCCGCCTGCCGGTTGACCCGGCCGCGGTCGGCCTTCAGCACATAGCTCTCCATCGCGCCCAGCGGGTAGTGGTTCAGCTGCGCCAGGCGCCCGTTCGGCTGGCCATAGCTGGAGAACAGCCGCTTGGTCTTGAACTCGGCGCCCAGCTCGCGCCCCTCGCAGTCGAACCAGCGGAAGCGGTCCAGCCGCGCCGCGTCTTTCACATCGCGGGGCCGGTGGACGCCGCATTTGCGGTAGGTGCCGTTGTTGCGGTACAGCGTCTTGAACATCACCGCCCGCCAGGGCCAGTGGATCACCTCCGGCGCGCAGCGGGTGAACTGTTCCGTCACCGGCACATCCTCAAAGCGCACGATCCCGGCATTGCCGAACAGCCGCCAGGTCAGCGTCACCGCATCCGCCTGCGGCAGCGCCGCCAGCAGGTCCGCCACCGTGCCATCGCCGGTCTTGATGCAGACAAACTCGTCGATATCCAGCACCAGCACCCAATCGGCCTGCTGCATCAGCGGATGCCGGTCCGCCTGTTTCAGCGCGGTGAACTGGATGCCGCCCTTGTCGTAAGGCCCCTCGTTGCGCACATGAGCGAGCTGCCCCAGCGCCTCCAGCCGGTCCAGCATCCGCGCCGTCCCGTCCTGGCAATTGTTGGAAAAGACCAGGAAATCGGTAAAGCCGGCGGCCCGGTGATGGGCCAGCCATTCCAGCAGAAAGGCAGCTTCGTTGCGCACGCAGAGGATCGCCAGAACCCGCATCGCTCTCAGGCCTCCCGGGTCGAGGCAGGCTGGCAGAACAGCTTGTGCGGGGCTTTGCGCATGGCGTGCTTCTCGGTCCTCGTAACCCGCGCCCGGGTCAGCGCATCTCTGTTGTGAAGTTTTACCTGCCCGGACGGGATTTACAACTCTGCGGCCGTCCAGGGCCGCCGCCGCCGCAGCGTTGCCGCGCCGCGCGGCTTGACCGGCGCCGCGCAGCGTGGCCTGTTGGGCGGGGCAAAGGGAGGCTCAGCATGCAGCAGGCGCAGTCAATTGATCAGGTTCAGCAGGTTCTCTCCGGCCAAGGCTATGTCTGCGGCCGGGCGCTGGCCACGGTGGTGTTCCTGTCGCTGAAACTGGGCCGCCCGCTGTTTCTGGAGGGCGAGGCCGGCACCGGCAAGACCGAGATCGCCAAGGCGCTGGCCGCGGGCCTGGGCCGCCGCCTGATCCGGCTGCAATGCTACGAGGGGCTGGACGCCGCCAGCGCCGTCTACGAATGGAACTTCGCCGCCCAGATGGTCGCCATCCGCACCGCAGAAGTTTCGGGCGAAGCCGCAGGCGCCGCCGGCCGCGCCGCGCTGCAGAACGAACTGTTCTCCGCCGATTACCTGATCGAACGCCCGCTGTTGCAGGCGATGCGCCCGGATGAGCACGGCGCGCCGGTGCTGCTGATCGACGAACTGGACCGCACCGACGAGCCGTTTGAGGCGTTCCTGCTGGAGGCGCTCAGCGACTTTCAGGTGACGATCCCGGAACTCGGCACCATCCGCGCGCCGGAGCCGCCGATCGTCGTGCTCACCTCCAACCGCACCCGCGAAGTGCATGACGCGCTGAAGCGCCGCTGCCTCTACCACTGGGTCGACTACCCGGATTTCAGCCGCGAGGTGGAAATCCTGAACGCCCGCGCCCCCGAGGCCAGCCAGCAGCTCAGCCGCGAAATCGTCGCCTTCGTGCAGGCCCTGCGCACCGAGGATCTGTTCAAGAAGCCGGGGGTGGCCGAAACCATCGACTGGGCCAATTGCCTGCTGGCGCTCGACGTCATCGCCCTCAGCCCCGAGGTGATTGCCGACACCCTCGGCGCCATCCTCAAGTACCAGGACGACATCGCCCGCCTGCAGGGCTCCGAGGCCAAGCGCATTCTGGATCAGGCGCGCGCCAGCCTGGACGCCGCCTGATGGTTCATCTTTCCAAAAATACTCCGGGGGAGGCCGCAGGCCGGGGGCAGCGCCCCCAGGGCCACTGATGCCTGACTATCCGCCGCTCACCCTGCCGGACGACCCCAAGCTGGTCCGCAACATCACCCATTTCGCCCGCGCCCTGCGCAAGGCCGGGCTGCCGATCGGCCCCGGCCGGGTGCTGGACGCGGTGCAGGCGGTGGCTGCCGCAGGCTTCACCAGCCGCGAGGATTTCTACTGGGCCCTGCACGCCTGTTTCGTCACCAAGCCGGAGCAGCGGCTGGTGTTTGCCCAGGTCTTCCGCCTGTTCTGGCGCGACCCCAGATACCTTGAGCAGATGATGGCCGCGATGCTGCCCGCAATCCGCGGCGTGCAGGAAGAACGCGCCGCCAAACCCGCCGAAAAACGCGCGGCAGAGGCGCTGCTGGACGGGATGCTCAACCCGCCCGAAGCCCCGGCGGAGGAGCCGGAGGGCACGGAGATCGGCATCGACGCCTCCCGCACCGCCTCGGCAGAGGAGCGCCTGAAAACCCTCGATTTCGAACAGATGAGCACCGCCGAAGTTGCCGCCGCCAAGCGCATCCTGGCGCAGCTCGCGCTGCCGGTGACGCCGATCCAGTCGCGCCGCCTGATGGCCTCTCCCAACGGGCGCCGGGCCGACTGGCGCCGCACCCTGCGCAAGGCCGCGCGCCAGGGCGGCGACCTGCAGCAGATCGCCCGCGCCAAACGCCGCATCCGCTGGCCCAACCTGGTGGTGCTCTGCGATATCTCCGGCTCGATGAGCCAGTACAGCCGCATCATCCTGCATTTCCTGCATTCCGCCGCCAACGCCAAGGGCGCGGGCTGGGCGCGGGTGCATGGGTTCACCTTCGGCACCCGGCTCACCAATATCACCCGCCACTTGCACCAGCGCGACGTCGACGCGGCGCTTGCCGCCGCAGGGGCGGAAGCGCAGGACTGGGAAGGCGGCACCCGGATCGGCGACTGCCTGCACGCCTTCAACCGCGACTGGTCGCGCCGGGTGATGGGGCAGGGGGCGGTGGTCCTGCTGATCACCGACGGGCTGGACCGCGGCGAGCCAGAGGCCCTGGCGCGCGAGATGCAGCGGCTGCAGCTGTCGTCACGCCGCCTGATCTGGCTGAACCCCCTGCTGCGCTGGGACGGCTTTGCCCCCAAGGCGCAGGGCATCCGCGCCATGCTGCCCTATGCCGACAGCTTCCGCGCGGGCCACTCCATCGCCTCGCTGGAGGAGCTGGCGCAGGTGATCTCCAGCCCCGCCGACGCGGGCGAGAAGGCGCGGCTGATGGCGCTGCTGCCGCCCGGCGGAAAATGAATTCCAAAACCGGAATGTGACTTGATCTGAATCAAACCGTTTCTTATGGCTCTGATATATTCTGAAAACAGAATGTAACGTGCGAAAGGAGAAATCATGCCACTCAACTGGAAAGCCGGGGGGCTCTTGCTGGGGCTGGTGTTCTTCCTGGCGGTGCTGCTGGTCAAGCCCATCGGGGTCTCGACCCAGTTCGTGATCCTCGACGGCATCCTCGCGGACGCCGTGAACCCGCAGCTGGTGACTCAGACCGCCGACGGGTATACCTCAACCAACGCCTATCTGGCGAAATCGGACGGCAAATACGCCAAAGCCATCGCCAATCCGCTGAACTACAGCTTCGTCTTCGTGCTGGCGATGGCGCTGGGCGGGCTGCTGTCGGCCAAGCTGCGCGGCGGCATCACCGGAGCGGAGCGCAACGTGCATGCCCTGTGGCGCGCCAACTTCGGCGACAGCACCGCGAAACGCTATGCCGCGGCCTTCCTTGGCGGCTTCATCGTGCTCTACGGCGCGCGGCTGGCGGGCGGCTGCACCTCCGGCCACATGATGTCCGGCATGATGCAGACCGCGCTGTCGGGCTACATCTTTGCCGCCGGCGCCTTTGCCGCCGCTATCCCCGTCTCGCTGATGCTGTTCAAGAAGGAGGCCTGAGCCATGACCACCATTATCCTGGCAATCGTGATCGGCGCTGCCTTTGGCGCGGTGCTGGACCGGATCGGGGCCTCCAACCCCAACTATATCGGCAAGATGCTGAACCTCACCAACCTGAACCTGGCGAAAAACATCCTGCTGGCGATCGGCACCGGCTCGGTCCTGATGTTCGGCGGCCAGATGGCGGGGCTGGTTGATGTTGGCCACATGTCGGTCAAAGCGGCCTATGCCGGCGTCTTCATTGGCGGGCTGATGCTGGGCGCGGGCTGGGCGCTGGCGGGCTACTGCCCCGGCACCGGCGTGGTCGCTGCCGCCTCGGGCCGCAAGGACGCGCTGTTCTTCATCGCGGGCGGCCTGTTGGGCGCGGCGGCCTATATGGTCACCTACCCGGCGTGGAAGGCCAGCGGCCTCTTGAACAGTTTCGCGGGCGGCAAGGTGACATTGGGCGCAGTGCCGGGCGCCGGATACGACGGCCTGACCGCGCTGCCCGGCGACCTTCTGGGGATCGTCCTGGGCCTTGGCTTCATCGCATTGGCCTTTGCCCTGCCGGAACGGCTGCTGCCGCAGAAACCTGCCGCGCAGCCTGCGGAATAAACCGCGCGCAGGGCAACAGGGGAGCGCCCGCCGGGGATGGCGGGCGCTTTCCGGTCTTTCGCCCGCCTTTTGCGGGCGCTTCGCGCTTGAAACTTCCCCTGCCAGCGCCGAGGTTTAAAGGCAGCCGCCGCCCGGGCGGCCCGGGGAGAGACGCAAGATGCAGCACACCGCCCAGTTTGAGACCGCGCCGGAGACCGCGCTGGAATGGCACACATCCGGCGCAGGCGCGGCCCTTGCGACCGTGGTGCAGACCTGGGGCTCCGCCCCGCGCCGCACCGGGGCGCAGCTGGCGGTGTCGGGCGATGGCAGGATCGAAGGCTCCGTTTCCGGCGGCTGCGTCGAAGGCGCGGTTGTGGTGGAGGCGCAGGAGGCGCTGGCGGACGGCAAGCACCGGCTTTTGGAATTCGGCGTCAGCGATGCGGACGCCTTTGCCGTCGGCCTCGCCTGCGGCGGCACCATCAAGGTTTTGGTGGAACCCATCGGCGCTGCGCTGCCCGCAGACCTTCTGGCGGAGCTGGTAGAGGCCCGCGCCAGCCGCGCGCCCGTGGCCTATGAGGTGAACCTGACAACCGGCGCCCGCCGCCTGGCGCGCGGCGCATACCCCGACCGGATGCGCATGGACCGGTCCGGGCTGGAGGACGATGGCGAGACCTTCGTGGCTGTCCACAACCCGCCGCTGCGGCTGGTGGTGGTGGGCGCGGTCCATATCGCCCAGGCCCTGGTGCCGATGGCGCGGATTGCGGGCTATGACCCGGTGATCATCGACCCCCGCGCAGCCTTCGCCTCAGCGGAGCGCTTCCCCGGCGAGGCCCTGATGGATGACTGGCCGGACGAGGCGGTCCAGAAGCTGGGCCTCGACAGCCGCACCGCGCTGGTGCTGCTGACCCACGACCCGAAACTGGACGACCCGGCGCTGCAGGCGGCGCTGGCAGCGGATGTCTTCTACATCGGCGCGCTGGGCAGCAAGAAAACCCACGCCGCCCGCGCCGCCCGGATGCAGCAGGCAGGCTTCACCGAAGACCAGATCAGCCGCATCCACGGCCCTATCGGTCTGGATATCGGCGCGGCGGGTCCGGCGGAAATCGCCGTCTCCATCCTCGCGGAAATAACCGCCGTCCTGCGCGGCAAACAGCCATGAGGTTCGGCCCGGTTCCCCTGAAGGACGCCGAGGGCGCCATCCTCGCGCACTCGCTGCAGGGCGCCAGCGGCAAGGTGGCCAAGGGCACGGTGCTGACGGCTGACGACCTCAAGGACCTTGCCGCCGCAGGCCACGAGACACTGACCGTCGCGCGGCTCGACCCCGCCGACATGCATGAGGACGCGGCGGCAGAGACACTGGCAAAGGCGCTGGTGCCGGACCCGTCCGCGCAGGGCATCCGGATCTCCGGCGCGGGCACCGGGCGGGTGAACCTCTATGCCACGGGCGCGGGCCTGGTGCGGCTGGACCGCGGCAAGCTTGAAGCCGTCAATGCGGTGGACCCGATGATCACCGTCGCCACCGTGCCGGACTATCACCGGGCCGATGCCGGGGGCATGCTGGCCACCATCAAGATCATCTCCTATGGCGTGCGTGCCGATGCCATCCGCCGCGCCAGCAGCGGGGCCGGGGACGCCATCCGGGTGCTGCCGCCGGTCCTGTCCTCCGCCACGCTGATCGAAACCACGGTGAGCGAGGACACCCCGCCCGACAATTTGCCTGACAAGGGCCGCGCCGCGATGGCAGGCCGGCTGCACCGGATGGGCCTCAGCCTGTCGGCGCGGGTGGTGGTGCCGCACCGGGAGGACGCGCTGGCCGAGGCGATTACCCGGGCACCGGGGCAGCTGGTGCTGATCCTCACCGGCTCCGCCACCTCTGACATTCACGACGTCGCACCCGAAGCGCTGCGCATCGCAGGCGGCACCATGACCCGCTTCGGAATGCCGGTCGACCCCGGCAACCTACTGTTTCTGGGCACCTGCCGGGACAAGCCGGTGATCGGCCTGCCGGGCTGCGCCCGTTCTCCGGCCCTCAACGGTGCCGACTGGGTGCTGGAGCGGGTGATCTGCGGTCTGCCTGTCCGCTCTGCCGATATCGCCGCCATGGGCGTCGGCGGGCTGTTGAAGGAAATCCCCACCCGCCCGATGCCGCGCCGCGATGCAGAAGGCTGACGCCGCAGCGCAGCGCGGGATTTGTGACGCAGGGTCACAACCTTGGGTAAGCCCTTCTGACGCGAATTTTACCCCTTGCCCCCCCGTTAAAACACTTCGCGGACGGCGCGGCCCGTGCTTAACTCCCGTCAGCCAGACAAAAACAAGCTAAAGGGAGGGTACTATGGCCAAGGTCTCCATGACCGTGAACGGCAAGGATGCCAGCGGCGAGGTTGAAGGGCGCACGCTGCTGTCCTCATTCCTGCGCGAGCAGCTGGGGCTGACCGGCACCCATGTGGGCTGCGACACCAGCCAGTGCGGCGCCTGCGTTGTGCATGTGGACGGCAAGGCGGTGAAGGCCTGCACCATGCTGGCGCTGGAGGCCGAGGGGGCCGAGGTCGCCACCATCGAAGGCCAGGCCAACGCCGACGGCTCGCTCAACACCATCCAGCAGGCGTTCCAGGACCACCACGGGCTGCAATGCGGCTTCTGCACGCCGGGCATGGTGATGTCGGCGGCAGCACTGCTGAAGGACAACCCCAAACCCAGCGAACAGGAAATCCGCGACTACCTTGAGGGCAACCTGTGCCGCTGCACCGGCTACCACAATATCGTCAAGGCGATCATGGCGGCCTCGGGCCAGGATGTCTCCTCCATCGCGGCGGAATGAGCGCAAGACCCCAGGCCGGACCGCGGCCTGAGCTGACCAAGGAGTAGGTGACAAAGAGGTGCGCCAGAGGCAGCACCCTCCAGGGAGGAAAGACCAGACATGCCCAAGGACCAAGGCATCGGCGCCAGCCCCAAGCGGCGCGAGGACGTGCGGTTCCTGACAGGAGCCGGAAACTACACCGACGACATCAACGTGAACGGCCAGGCCTACGTGCATTTCCTGCGCGCGGATGTGGCCCATGCAACCATCAATTCCATCGACACATCCGCGGCTGAGACGATGCCCGGCGTGGTGAAGATCTTCACCGGCGCCGATTTCGCCGAGGTGGGCGGCATCCCCTGCGGCTGGGGCGTCACCGACCGCCACGGCAACCCGCAGCAGGAGCCGCGACACCCGATCATCGCCGACGGCACCATCCGCCACGTGGGCGAGATCGTCGCTGCCGTGGTCGCCGACACGCTGGAGCAGGCCCGCGATGCGGCGGAAGCGATTGAGCTGGACCTGAGCGACAAGCCCGCCGTGGTGAACATGGCGTCGGCCTTGGCGGAGGACGCCACCAAGGTGCATGAGGACCTGACCTCAAACCTCTGTTATGACTGGGTGTTCGGCAATCCCGATGACGATGCGGTGCAGGCGGCCTTTGACTCTGCGGCGCATGTGACGACGCTGGAACTGGTCAACAACCGGCTGGTCGCCAACCCGATGGAGCCGCGCGTGGCGATCGGTGAATACACACGTGGCACGGACGAATACACGCTCCACACCACCAGCCAGAACCCGCATGTGATCCGCCTCCTGATGTGCGCTTTTGTGCTGGGCCTGCCCGAACACAAGGTGCGGGTGATTGCGCCCGATGTGGGTGGCGGCTTCGGCTCCAAGATCTTCCACTATGCCGAGGAAGCCTTCTGCACCTTCGCCGCCAAGGCCTGCGGGCGGGCGGTGAAATGGACCTCAACACGGGCCGAGGCCTTCATCTCCGACGCTCATGGCCGCGACCATGTGACCAAGATCGAGCTGGCGCTGGACGCGGACAACAACTTCACCGCGCTGCGCACCAACACGATGGCCAATATGGGCGCGTATCTGTCGACCTTCTCCACCTCGGTGCCCAGCTACCTGCATGGCACCCTGATGGCGGGGAACTACAAGACGCCGATCGTGCAGGTGAACGTCAAGACCGTGTTCACCAACACGGTGCCCGTCGATGCCTACCGCGGTGCGGGCAGGCCGGAGGCGACCTTCCAGCTGGAGCGGGTGATCGACAAGGCCGCGCGCGAACTGGGCGCCGACCCGATTGCGCTGCGCCGCCAGAACTTCATCACCGAGTTTCCCTATGAAACCCCGGTGGCACTGACCTATGACACCGGCGACTATGTGGCGACCATGGACAAGCTGGAGGAAGTCGCGGACATCGCCGGCTTTGCCGCACGCCGTGCGGAAAGCGAGAAGAACGGCAAGCTGCGCGGCTTCGGCGTCAACTGCTATATCGAGGCCTGCGGTATCGCGCCCTCCAACATCGTCGGCATGCTGGGCGCGCGGGCGGGCCTGTATGACGCCGCCACCGTGCGGGTGAATGCCACCGGCACCATCAGCGTCTTTGTCGGCGCGCATTCGCACGGGCAGGGGCATGAAACCTCCTTTCCGCAGGTGGTTGCGGATATGATCGGCATTGATGAAAGCATGGTCGATATCGTGCATGGCGACACCGGGCGGGTGCCCTTCGGCATGGGCACCTACGGGTCGCGCTCCATCGCCGTCTGCGGCTCCGCCATGGTGCGGGCGACCGAGAAGATCATCAGTAAGGCCAAGAAGATCGCAGCCCATCTGATGGAGGCGTCTGACGCCGATATCGAATTGAAGGACGGCCAGTTCACCGTTGCAGGCACCGACAAATCGGTGGCCTGGGGCGATGTCACCCTGACGGCCTATGTCCCCCACAACTACCCGCTGGAGGAGCTGGAGCCGGGGCTGGAGGAGACCGCGTTCTATGATCCCGCCAACTTCACCTATCCGTCCGGTGCCTATGCCTGCGAGGTGGAAGTGGATCCCGACACCGGCAAGGTCACCATCGAGCGCTTCGCGGCTGCCGATGATTTCGGCAATATCATCAACCCGATGATCGTCGACGGCCAGGTTCATGGCGGACTGGGGCAGGGCATCGGCCAGGCGCTCTTGGAAAACGCGGCCTATGACGAAGACGGCCAGCTGTTGTCGGCCTCCTTCATGGATTACGCCATGCCGCGCGCGGATGACGTGCCGTTCTATCAGGTGGATCATTCCTGCCAGACGCCCTGCACCCATAACCCCCTGGGGGTGAAGGGCTGCGGCGAGGCCGGCGCCATCGGCTCACCGCCCGCGGTGGTCAACGCGGTGATCGACGCGCTGCAGTCGGGCGGCAAGGGTGTCACCCATATCGACATGCCGCTGTCGCCCGCGCGGGTCTGGGCGGCGATGAACGGGTAAGGGTTCATGGGGGCTCTGCCCCCATACCCCCGGAGTATTTTCGGAAAGATGAAAGCCGGTCAGCCGGTTTTCGGAAAGGATACGCGATGTATGAATTCGAATTCGAGAAACCCTCGACCGTCGCTGAGGCCGTGGCCGCGCTGGCGGATGAGGACGCGCAGGCGCTCGGCGGCGGGCAGACGCTGATCCCGACGCTGAAGCAGCGGCTGGCGATGCCGTCGAAGCTGGTCTCCCTCACCGGCATTGCGCAGCTGAAGGAGCTGAGCGACAACGGCGGCATGCTGACCATCGGCGGCGCGGTCACCCATGCCGAGGCGGCCGAAGCCGCGGCGGGCCCCTATCCGGCGCTGGCGGATCTGGCCAGCCATATCGGCGATCCGGCGGTCAGGAACCGCGGCACCATCGGCGGCTCGCTGGCCAACAATGACCCGGCGGCCTGTTATCCGGCGGCGGCGCTGGGCAGCGGTGCCACCATCGTCACCAGCCGGCGCGAGATCACCGCCGATGACTACTTCCGCGGCCTGTTCGAAACCGCGCTGGAAGAGGGCGAGATCATCACCGCGGTACGCTTTCCGGTGCCGCAGAAGGCCAATTACCAGAAGTTCGAGCAGCCCGCCTCCCGCTTTGCGCTGGTCGGCGTGTTTGTTGCGAAATACGCCGCCGGCGTGCGGGTGGCCGTTACCGGCGCGTCAGAGGAGGGCGTGTTCCGCTGGCGCGAGGCCGAGGCGGCGCTGGATGCCAGTTTCGCGCCTGACGCGCTCGACGGCCTCAGTCTGGATGCCGGCGGCATGATCGGCGATCTGCACGGCACCAAGGAATACCGCGCCCATCTGGCGGCGGTGATGACCAGGCGGGCGGTGGCGGCGGCGGCCTGAGACCGGCTGAACCGCGGAGAAGCAGCAGGCACCGGGGTCCGGTGCCTGTTAGCGTTTGGGGCAGGGGGCACACCGTCCAAGGCATAAAAAGGCCCCGCAGGACGGGCCTGCGGGGCTGTGCCGTGCACCTGCGGCGCGGCTTACTTCTTGGCCAGCGGGCCGATCATCATGATCATCTGGCGGCCTTCCATCTTCGGCATGTTTTCGACCTTGCCGATTTCCTTGGTGTCTTCGGCCACCCGTTCCAGCAGCTCGCGGCCGAGGTTCTGGTGCGCCATCTCGCGGCCGCGGAAGCGCAGGGTGACTTTCACCTTGTCGCCGTTTTCCAGGAACTTGAAGACGTTGCGCATCTTCACGTCATAGTCATGAGTGTCCGTGTTAGGACGGAACTTGACCTCTTTGACCTCGATGATCTTCTGCTTCTTACGGGCTTCGCTCTCGCGTTTTTGCTGTTCGTACTTGAACTTGCCAAAGTCCATGATCTTGCACACGGGCGGGTTGGCATTGGGCGAGATTTCAACCAGATCCAGTCCGGCTTCGGCAGCCATTTCCATGGCCTTGGCCGGATGCACGACACCGGCGTTTTCACCATCGGCGCCAATCAGGCGGATTTCGGGGGCGCGGATTTTTTCGTTGACGCGCGGGCCGGTATCACGTTGCGGCGGCGCGTTATGAGGTCTGCGGGCTATGACTGCTATCCTTCTGTCATTGCAAAAAGTGCGGGAACGCTACTGCCCCCGCGCGTGTGATTCAAGACTTATGGGCGGTATGGCGGCAGGAAAGCTGTTTTTCAAGGCCGCATATCGCAGGCAGCCTTTGAAACGGGCGCTTTTGCGGCCTGTTGCGGCGGCCGGGGCGCGAGTGGCAACGTCCTGATAAGGCAGGGTTGCGGCGGGGTTCCGCCGGTTGGCTGCCGGCGGCGGCGCGGGCCCGCCCGTGAGGCCGCGTCCGGGAACTTTCCCCTTGAGCGGAGCCGCTTGCGGTCCCATTTGGCAAAGCAGAAGGCGAGAGACCGGCCAGCAGGGCCGGATCATGGAAGGAGCCCGTTATGAAAAAACTGTTGATCGTGATTGCCGTGGCCATTGCAGCGGTGGCTGCCTTTATGCTGCTGACCGGTCCGGAGCCGGAGGAGACCGTGCCGCAGGTGCAGGAAGAGCAGAGCAGCACCGTTCCGGAATCCTCCGAAGAGAGCACCGCCCCGGCTGAACAGGCTGCCGAAGACGCGGCGGCGGCTGTGGAGGAGGCGATTGAAACCGGCGCCGAAGCTGCCGGCGCGGCGGTTGAGGCTGTGCAAGACACGCTGAACCAGGCGGTGGATGCCGCTGCCGGGGCAGCCGGCGATGCCGTTGACGCGGTTCAGGAGTCTGCCGGTCAGGACGGCGGCGTGGCCGATTTGGCCGGTGAGGCCGCGGATGCGGCGGATCAGGCCGTGGATCAGGCAGGCCAGGCTGCGGATGCCGCAGCGGACAGTGCAGCAGGCGCAGCGGATGCGGCGCAGGATGCCGCAGCAGATGCCGCCACTGAGGATCTGAACAGCGCAACCGGATCGGTTGAGGGCGATGCCGCCGTGGAAACCGAAGGCACCGCCGGCAGCAATTAAGCGCTGCTGACGCCGCTTCGCGGCCGGTGACATAACGCCGCGCGGCCGGGCTGGACCGGCCGCCGGTTCAAGACGCTGTTCAGTGCGGCCCGGTCAAGGCGGCCCGAAAAAAGGCAGCTGTATCAGTGCGGGCGGGCCTGGGCCTGCTGGGCCACGCGGGCGATCTGATCCAGCGCGCTGTGGCCGCTTGCCGGGGGCTGCGGCGCCAGGAAGGCCAGGAAGGTTTCCCAGCCGGCGGCGTTGCTGCCCTGTTTGCGGGCGCGCTGGATCTGCAGCTGCGCCACGCCGACCAGGTCCAGCGGTTTGGACCCGTCATAGGCGCTGCCGGTGATACCGGCCAGATGGCTGCGGAATTTCGCGCCCATCGAGTTCAGCAGAAGCATCGGCCCGGTCACCGGCTGCCCGGCCTGCACCAGTGCGTCGAACATCTGGTCGATGTCCTGCGGCGCGATGGCGCGCGGGTCATAGCCCGCCTTGATGCCGGCAATCTTTTCGGGGATCGAGGGCTGCACCTGGTCGGTGCGGGCCTGAAAGCCTGCCACTGCAGCCTTGACGCGGGCCTTGCCTGCCTCTGTTCTGACGGACATGAAGACGGGCGCCTGCCCGGAGGCCATTTCATTCTGCATTTCGAGCTTCTCCGTTCTGGATACTTGCTCCCGGAATACAGAATCATCCCCAACAAATGATAAACGGGAGGCGGCGGCCTCCCGTCAAAACAGTGTCAAAAATGGGGCTGCCAGCGGCGGCCCCCCGGCGCCGGATCAGTCCAGGAACGCCTTTTCCACCACGAAATGCGCGGGCCTGGAATTGGCGCCTTCCTCCAGCCCGTAGGTGTTCTCGAACAGGTCCTTGAGCTCCAGGTTGAAGGCCAGATTGCCGCAGATCATCGCCCGGTCGCTTTCGGGGTTCAGCGGCGGCACGCCGAGATCGGCAAACGCCTCGCCGGAACGCATCAGGTCGGTGATGCGGCCCATCTTGGGGCTCTCCTCGCGGGTGGTGGTCGGGTAGTATTTGATCTTCTTCCAGAAGCCTTCGCCGATCACCTCGTTCAGCAGCTCGTCGTCCTTCAGGCTTTCGATCAGTTCGCGGCCATAGGTCAGCTCACCCGCCTCGCGGCAGGTGTGGGTGATGATCACCTCGTCAAATTTCTCGTAGGTTTCGGGCTCGCGCAGCAGCGATGCAAACGGCGCAAAGCCGGTGCCGGTGGCAAAGAACCAGATCCGCTTGCCGGGCACCAGCGCGTCATGCACCAGGGTGCCGACGGGCTTGGGGCGCAGGATGATCTCGTCGCCTTCCTTGATGTGCTGCAGCTTGGAGGTCAGCGGGCCGTCCTGCACCTTGATGGAGTAGAACTCCATTTCCTCGTCCCAGCTGGGGGAGGCGATGGAATAGGCGCGCAGGAGCGGTTTCTGCTTGCCGGTCTTGGGGTCCGGATCGCCCATCAGGCCGATCATCACGAACTCGCCTGAGCGGAAGCGCAAGGACGCAGGCCGGGTGCAGCGGAAGGAAAACAGCCGGTCGGTCCAGTGCTTCACTTGGGTCACGGTCTGGGCGTCGGGCAGGGCCGGCACCGCTTTGGCCGGTTTCGGGTCGGTTGCAGTGTCGGTCACGGGTGTCATCTCATTCATCGGTTCCACTGCCGGAGGAGTAGCCGGCACCTCTGATTAATCTTTGATACAGGTCAGGAAAAGCCCCCGTTTTGGAAAACCGGCCCCGCGCGTGACGCAACGGAACCGGTTCGAGGGGCGTTTCCCGGGGTCGGGGGCTGGCTTAGCGGGCAGCGGTGCTGCCGCGCAGGCGGGCCTGATAGCTGTGGTCCTGCCAGTTGGCGCGGGCCAGCCACTGGTCCTCGGGCTGGCGGGCGGCCAGTTCATCGGACAGCTCCACCTCGTCAAAGCCGGAGCGGCGGGCCATCGCGTACTGGTCGGCGATCACATGGCCGAAGGCGCGCAGGCGGCCCTCATAGCCCCTGAGCCGCAGCTGGCGGGCCAGGGTGAAGCCGCGGCCGTCGGCAAAGCTGGGGAACTCAACCCGCACCAGCTCGACGCCGTCCAGCGGCACGTCGTTCAGATTGGCGTCCGAGGCCAGCTCCAGCACGTTTGAGCCGTCAAAGCCGCCGGTCCAGTCATCAGCAGCAAAGCCGGTGTCGGTCACGATAACAGTCATCTCACTCACGCTCCTGTGCGTATGAATTTGCCATCCACCACATGGATGCCGCATTCTTCTTTGTTTTCGCCGCGCCAGCGCCCGGCACGGGGGTCTTCGCCTTCCTTGACCGGGCTGGTGCAGGGCGCGCAGCCGATCGAGGGATAACCCTTGGCCACCAGCGGATGGCGGGGCAGGCGGTTTTCATCCATATAGGTGCGCACGTCCTCGGGCGCCCAATGGGCCAGCGGGTTGATCTTGAGCCGTCCGGTGCCGTCCTCGACCTCGAAGAAGTCCAGCGCCGCGCGGCTGCCGGACTGGAACCGCTTGCGCCCCGTGATCCAGCCTTCATATCCGTCCAGCGCCTTTTGCAGCGGGATGGTCTTGCGCAGGGTGCAGCAGGCGTCCTTGTCGCTGAACCGCAGCGCCCCGTAGGGGTCTTTTTCGGCGATGTCATCGGCGCGGATGATGCGCACATTGCGCAGGCCCAGCCGCTCGCTCACTTCCTGCTGATAGATCAGCGTCTCGGTGAACAGCAGTTCGGTGTCCACGAACACAACCGGCGTCATCGGGTCGATGATCGCGGCCATGTGCAAAAGCACCACGGATTCCGCGCCGAAAGAGGAGACCAGAGCGATATGCCCTGCGTCCCGCAATGCGCCCTCCATCACCGAGGTGGCCGAGTGGTGGCGGTAGCGCGCATTGAGCGCTTCCGCCTTGGCGGCCAGCTCCCGGTCCCGAAGGGGGATTTCCCCTCCGGCGGGCGTGTTTCCGGCTGAATGGAACATCGGATCAGGCGACCTTTTTCTGAGCCTCGGGATAGAGCGCGGCCTTGAACGGCTCCATGCCGATCCGGCGGTAGGTTTCGAGGAAGGTTTCCTCGGCGCTGTCACGCCGGGCCATGTAGACATCGACGATGCGTTCCACCGCAGGCACGATCTCGTCATAGGCAAAGCCGGGGCCGGTGCGGGTGCCGATGGCCGCCGTCTCGGTGGCGTCGCCGCCCAGGGTGATCTGGTAGTTCTCCACCCCTGCGCGGTCCAGGCCCAGGATGCCGATGTGGCCAACGTGGTGATGGCCGCAGGCGTTGATGCAGCCCGAGATCTTGATCTGCAGATGGCCGATGTCGTGCTCCATCTTCAGTTCGTCAAAGCGGGTTGCGATTTCCTGCGCGACCGGGATCGAGCGGGCGGTGGCCAGCGCGCAGTAATCCATGCCCGGGCAGGCGATAATGTCCGAGATCAGGCCGATGTTGGCGGTGGCCAGGCCATGCGCCTTCAGCGTGGCGTGGATCGCGGGCAGGTCGTTCTTGCGGACATGCGGCAGGATCACGTTCTGCTGGTGGCTGATGCGCAGCTCGTCATAGGCGTATTGCTCGGCCAGATCGGCCATCACCCGCATCTGCTCCGCCGTTGCGTCGCCCGGGGTTTGCCCATGCGCCTTGATCGAGATGGTGGCGATGGCGTGGCCCTCGGCGCGGTGCGCGTGCAGATTGGTGTCGGCCCAGGCGCGGAACACCGGGTCGTTTGCATAGGCCGCGTCGAACACATCGGTCGGGCCGGAGAGGAACTCCGGCGCCTGGAAATGCGTCTTGATCTCTTCCAGCAGTTCTTGGTCGGTGCCGTCGTACTGGCCGCGGATCGCCATGAAGGCCTCCTCGGTCATCGCGCGGTAGGTGTCGATGCCGTTCTCGGAAACGGTGATCTTGATGCGCGCCTTGTACTTGTTGTCGCGGCGTCCCAGCACGTTGTAGACGGTCAGAACCGCCTCCAGATAGGGCAGCAGGTCTGCTTGCGGCAGGAACTCCCGCAGCACCTGGCCGATCATCGGGGTGCGGCCGAGGCCCCCGCCGACAATGACCTTGAAGCCGGTCTTGCCGTCCTGCTGCACCACCTGCAAGCCCACGTCATGCGCCTTGATCACGGCGCGGTCGGCGCTGCTGCCGGTGATGGCGATCTTGAACTTGCGGCCCAGGAACTGGAATTCCGAGTGGTCGGTGGACCACTGGCGGATCAGCTCGGCATAGGGGCGGGGATCGGTCAGCTCATCCGCGGCGGCGCCGGCGAAATGGTCGGCGGTGGTGTTGCGGATGGTGTTGCCGGAGGTCTGGATGGCGTGCAGGCCAGCCTCACCCAGCGCGTCCAGCATGTCCGGAATGTCGCGCAGTTTCGGCCAGTTGTACTGGATGTTCTGGCGGGTGGTGAAATGGCCGTAGCCCTTGTCCCACTTCTCGGCCAAGAGCGCCAGGGTGCGCATCTGGCCGGAATTCAGGGTGCCATAGGGGATCGCGACCCGCAGCATATAGGCATGCAGCTGCAGATAGACGCCGTTCATCAGGCGCAGCGGCTTGAACTCGTCCTCGGTGAGGGAGCCGTCGATGCGGCGCTCGACCTGGGCGCGGAACTGGGCGTTGCGTTCGGCCAGGAAGGCTTCGTCGAACTCGTTGTACTTATACATTGGCGTCAGCCTCCTGCTTGCCGTGGAAGTAGTTGGAGGGGCCGGTGCGGCGGAACTCCTCGCGGAAGTGGGTCGGCTCGGGGCCGTTCGGGCCTGCCTTGGCGTCGGCCAGATAGGCGCCGACGATCTTGATGTTCTGCTTCTCTGCTTCCAGCAGGCGCAGCTGGGCTTCGGCCTCGTCTGTGATCAGCTCTGCCTCCGACAGCTCGCGGGTCCAGGTGTCCTGGGCGGTGAAGTAGATCACGTCGCCTTCCAGCAGGTCGTTGGCGGTGATGACTTTGGGCGTAAAGGCGCGGGCCATTATGCAAGCTCCGTTTTGAGATCGTTCAGGGCGGCCGCCGCCTGGCGCGGGGCAAGACCCAGGAATGTGAGGGCAGGGCCGCCGAAACCGGCCGCGTCGAGGTCGGCGGGCAGGCGCTCCAGTGTGGTTTCCAGCACCCGCTGATCGGGGCGGGAGGCGTTCTCAACGATGGTCACCGGCGTGGCGCGGTCCGCACCGTGCATGATCAGGCGGCCCTGCACGAAACGCGCGGACTTCTTGCCCATATAGACCGCGGCCACCTCGCCCGGACGCGCCAGCGCAGCCCAGTCGTGATCGGCAAAGCCACTCATCGCGTGGCCGGTCAGGAACCGCACCGCGGTGTTGCGGCCGCGCTGGGTCAGGCTCTGGCCAATGGCGGCAGCCGCTGCCGAGGCCGCGGTGATGCCGGGGATGATGCTGTAAGCGATGCCCGCTTCCTCGCAGGCCGTCAGCTCCTCGTCCAGCCGCGCAAAGATCGCCGGGTCGCCGCCCTTCAATCGCAGCACCTTCTTGCCTTCTTTCGCCAGCTCCACCAGCCGGGCGTTGATGTCGGCCTGGGAGACCTGGGCGCCAAAGCCTTCCTTGCCGGCGTCTTCCAGCACCGCCTGCGGGCCGGCCAGAGCGAGGATTTCATCGCTGACCAGACGGTCGTGCAGGATCACGTCGGCGGCTTGCAGGGCGCGCAGCGCTTTCAGGGTCAAAAGCTCTGCATCGCCGGGGCCGGACCCGGCAAAGGTCACCTGGCCCGCAGCCATACAGTCCATGCGGCCACGGGTGTGAGTGGCGGCATTGGCAGCATGTGTCGTTGGTGCGGACATCCCTGTACCCTCTTCGGTGTGTTTGACTTAAGGGTAGATATAGGAAATATTCCCGGTATCGCGCTATATGGGCGCGGAAATAAGAACAATGGTTTTGCCGCGGCGGGACATCGGGCCGTTTGGTCCTCACATAAGGAGAAAACAGGAATGACGGTGCGGATCGACGGCACGGACCGGAAAATTCTGGCTGAACTGCAACGGGATGCCAGCCAGTCGCTGGACGAAATAGCCCGCCGGGTGGGGTCTTCCAAGACCCCTGTTTGGAATCGGATCCGCAAGCTGAAGGAGGCCGGGGTGATCGGCCAGCAGACGGTGCTGCTGGACCCGGAGGCGCTGGGGTTCGAGGCCTGTTTCTTTGTCCTGATCCGCACTTCGGAGCATGAGGCGGAATGGCAGGCCAAGTTCCTGCAGGCCCTGCGCGACCGCCCCGAGGTGCAGGAGGCGCACCGGCTGGCGGGCGACATCGACTATATCCTCAAGGTGCGGGTGCAGAACGCGCGCGCCTATGACGTGTTCTATCAGGCGCTGATTTCCGAGGTGAAGGTGCACAACGTGACCGCGCTGCTGTCGATGGAAGAGATCAAATCGACCACAATGCTGCCGCTGGGCGCCTGACCGGCGGCTGCGGTTCTGCAACAGCAGGCGGGACCGGTGTCCTGCCTGCTGTTGAATTTGTCACAGGGGCGGGCGCAGCAGCAGGTGGCGCCCGTCCTGCAGCCGCCAGGGCGATGTCTCACCAGTGGCAGCCTCCGGCATCACGCCGATGTCGGCCAGCAGATGCGGAGATGTTTCCGTCAACCGCTGCAGCTCGTGACGCGGCACCTGTACCGCGTCCTGAGACGCCGCTGCATGAGGCTCAGCTTTTCTCAGTCCCGTCAGGCCTGCAATCCAGCCAAGCACGCTGCGGGCAAAAGACCCGTGGGGCCGGGCACCCGCGTTATCACAATATGCAGTCATGGCTACTCCTCCGTTCTGGCCTTTGAGAGTTAGGGCCGCAGGGACTTGCGCGCAAACCAGTTAAACTTCACCATGGATCAGGAAAACTGACCCATGGTGAAATGATGCGCCTGCCGCCCCTCAATGCCCTGCGCGCCTTCGAGGCCGCCGCCCGCCATGAGGGCTTCATCGCTGCCGCGGATGAACTCTTCGTGACGCGCGGCGCCATCAGCCGCCAGGTGAAGATCCTGGAGGACCACATCGGCGTGCAGCTGTTTCACCGCAACGCCCGCGGGGTGGAGCTGACGGCGGCGGGGCAGCGACTTTATCCGGTGCTGACCGGGGCCTTTGCGATGATGCAGCGCGAGGTGGAGCGGATCGCGGCGGATGCCGCGGAGCTGCGGGTGATCTGCCCGCCCACGCTGTCGATCCGCTGGCTGCTGCCGCAGCTGGAGCAGTTCCGCGCCGCGCATCCGGAGATCAAGCTGCAGCTGACCACGGACTTCTACAGCAGCAAGGGGTTCAGGGCGGCGGAATACGATCTTGGCATTTCCGTTGAGAACCGCGCGGGGCGGCCGCCGGACATCGAGGTGCTGCCGCTGTTCGAAATGGTCCTCGCTCCGGCCTGCGCCCCGTCGCTGCTGCCGGCGCTGGAGGCCGGCCCCGAAGCGCTAGCCGGCCAGCGGCTGCTGCATGAGAGCCCGCGCCGCTTCGACTGGCCAACCTGGGTGCAGCATTTCGGGGTGGAGCAGGTGGACCCTGCAAGCGGCGAGGCGTTTCCGAACCTCGACATGGCCACCCGCGCCGCAGTGATGGGGGCCGGCGTGGTGATGGCGGATCTGGTTCTGTGCCAGGAGGAACTGGCCCGCGGCGATCTGGTGCTGCCGTTCCCTGAGATGACCTGCGGCACCCCGGACGGCGCCTATGCGCTGATCGGCGAGCGGCTGAAATGGCATGACCCCAAGGTGGCCGCCTTCCGGGACTGGCTGCTGAGCGGTCCTTGCATGGCGGCGCTCTCTGCCCTGCCGGAATGACATCCCGGCGCGGGGGGGTGGAAAGGGGGCGCTGCCCCCTCGGCGCTGGGGCGCCTCACCCCCGGAGTATTTAGCCAAAGGTGAAATGGGGCGCGCGCCGCGTCAGCGGCGCCGGGCCCAACCGGGCAAGGGGATCTGTGATCCCCGCGGCGCGGGCGGGAGTGCCCCGGTCCTTAAGAGCGGGTGACCAGCAGCTGCGTGAGCCCGTGGAAATGGTAGCTGTTGCTGTATTCGGGCTCTGCCGCCAGTTTCAGGTCCGGGCAGTGCTCGAACAGGATTGGCAGGGCGATCTGCATTTCCAGCCGCGCCAGCGGCGCGCCGACGCAGAAGTGCAGGCCGCCGCCAAAGCTTTTGTTCACCTTGGGCGGTCTTGCCGGGTCGAAGCGCTCCGGGTCGTCCAGCGCCGCCGGGTCGCGGTTGGCGGCGCCCAGAAGCAGCGCCACCTGCTCGCCGCGCTGGAAGGTGTGGCCGAACACCTCCGCCTCCTCATAGGCGTAGCGGGTGAACATGTGCAGCGGCGGATCAAAGCGCAGGATTTCCTCCACCAGCCCCTCGATCCCCTCCGGTGCCAGCCATTCCGGCTGCCAGCCCTGCTGCAGCATCGTCTTCACGCCGTTGCCAAGCGCATGCACCGTGGCCTCGTGCCCGGCATTCAGCAGCAGGATGCAGGTGCCGATCAGCTCATCGGTGGAGAGCTTGTCGCCTTCCTCCTCGGCCGCGATCAGCCGGGTGATCAGATCGTCGCGGGGATCGTCGCGGCGCTGGTTAATGTAGCCGCGCAAAAAATCCGTGAAGTCTTGCGCGGCCTGTGCCGCGGTATGTTCGGTCTGTTCCGTGCGCGCGGCCTGATACATCGCCACCATCCTGTGCGACCAGTCCAGGAGCTGCGGCGCCATCTCCTCCGGCACGCCCAGGAGGCGGCAGATGGTGATCACCGGCACCTGGGTGCAATAGGCGTCCAGGAGGTCGAAGGGCTGGTCCGGGAAGGCGCCGGTCAGCTGGCGGCACAGGTCGTGGATGCCCGGCGCCAGCGCCGCGATCTCGCGCGAGGTGAAGGCGCGCAGCACCAGTTTGCGCAGCCGGGTGTGGCGGGGCGGCTCGGCATCAAGCATCGAATGCGCCTCCGCTGCCAGGAAGGGGGCGAGATGGGCGGGGCCTTCGGTGCGCAGCTCCTCCGGCACCTCGCGGCCGAAGCGGCGGTCGCGCAGCAGCATGTGCACCGCGGAATGGCCGAAGGCGGCCGCCATGCCGTAATCCTGCCAGTGGTGCATCTGGCCGTCAGCCCTGGCGGCAGCATAGAAAGGATAGGGATCCTGCACAAAGGCGGGATCGGTCGGGGATTGGGTTAAAGTCTTCATATACCGGTTGTTGCCGCTGCATCTGGCCAATGCAAGGGGGGCTTTGATAACGTGCCGCCATGAAAACACAAAACCTTCTTCGCTGGAGCCTGCCCGCCGGGTTCCTTTTGGCCGTGGCGGCGCTGGCGCTGGCGGCGTGGTCCTATGGCTACCGGCAGGCGCTGGACAGCCTGGCCGAGCGCAGTGCGGCCGATCTGGCGCTGGCCTCGGACCGGGTGAGCACGCAGCTGCAGGTCTATCAGGAACTGGCGGTGCTGACCGCGGAGCATCCGGCGCTGGCGGATCTTTCCACGCCTGAGGCGCAGGCCGGGGCGGCCAATCTGCTGCGGTCGGTGGCGGACAAGACCGCGGCGCTGGATGTGTTCTTTGCTGCGGCGGACGGACAGGTGCTGGCCGCGGCCGAAGGGGTGACGGGCGCCGGCGTGGCGCAGCAGGATTATTTCATCCGGGCGATGCAGGGGGCCTTGGGCACCGGCCACGGGGTGCTGCAGCCGGACGGCCAGCGGGCCTATTTCTATGCCGCCCCGGCCTTTGCCCCGGACGGGCGGGTGCGCGGAGCGCTGGTGGTGGTGGCCGATGTGGCGGATGTTGAGCAGACCTGGCGCGGCTCGCTGCCGGCGGTGTTCTTTACCGATCAAACCGGCGAGGTGTTCATCGCCAACCGGTCCGAGCTGTTGTTCTGGCAGCGCGGCGGGGCGGCGGCAGAGGCGGAGGCGGGCCAGCCGGAGGTGACCGGCAGGCGCCGTTATGCCGGGCATGAGATCTGGTCGCTCAGGGGCAGTGCCTACCTGCCGCAGCAGGCGCTGCATCTGTCGGTGGACCTGCCGGTCATCGGCATGACGGGCGAGATCCTGGTGGATGTGGCCCCGGCGCGGCGGCTTGCGGTGCTGCAGGCGGCGGCGCTGGCGGCGGTGTGCCTTGCCCTGGGCGCGATGCTGTTCATCGTGATGGAGCGCCGCCGCACCCTGGCGGAGGCCAACGCGGTGCTGGAGAGCCGGGTCGAGCAGCGCACAAGGGCGCTGTCGGCGGCCAACCTGCAGCTGCGCCGCGAGGTGCGCGAGCGCGAGGAGGCCGAGGCGGCGCTGAAGCGCGCGCAGGAGGAGCTGGTGCAGGCGGGCAAGCTGTCGGCGCTGGGGCAGATGTCGGCGGGGATCAGCCATGAGCTGAACCAGCCCCTGATGGCGATTCAGCAGTATGCCGAGAACGGCGCCGCCTTTCTGGAGCGCGGCAAGGCGGCGCGCACCGGGGAAAACCTGGGGCGGATCTCGGACATGGCGGCGCGGATGGCGCGGATCATCAAGAACCTGCGCGCCTTTGCCCGCAATGAAAGCGAGCCGATGGGGCAGGTCGATCTGGTGCAGGTGATCAGCGCCGCGGCAGAGCTGACCGCGCCGCGGCTGAAGGCGGAGCAGGTGGATCTGCGCTGGCAGGCTGCGGATTATCCCGCGCCGGTCTATGCCTGGGGCGGCGAGGTGCGGCTGACGCAGGTGTTCGTGAACCTGATCAACAACGCCGCGGACGCCATGCAGGGGCAGGTGGAGAAGGTGATCTCGATCTCTGTCGACAGCGGCCCGCGGCTGCAGGTGCGGGTGCAGGACAGCGGCCCCGGCATCAAGGAGCCGGAAAAGATGTTCGAGCCGTTCTATTCCACCAAGGTGGTGGGCAGCTCCGAGGGGATGGGGCTGGGGCTGTCGATCTCCTATGGGCTGGTGCAGAGCTTTGGCGGCAACATCCGAGGCACCAACACCGGCGGCGGCGCGGTGTTCACGGTGGAGCTGGAACCCTGGAGCGAGGCCGGGCAGAGGGATGATGCGGCATGATCCGCAAGGTGCTTTTGGTGGATGACGATGCTGCGGTGCGCGAGGCGCTGGCGCAGACGCTGGAGCTGAACGAGCTGGAGGCGGTCGCGGCGGGGTCCTTTGTGGCGGCGAAGGACCATATCACCCGCGGCTTTGAGGGGGTCATCGTCTCGGATCTGCGGATGCCGGGGCGGGACGGGTTTCATCTGCTGGACTATGCCCGCAGCATTGATGACGAGCTGCCGGTGGTGCTGCTGACCGGCGAGGGCGACATTCCGATGGCGGTGAAGGCGATGTCGCAGGGGGCGTTCGACTTCCTGGAGAAACCCTGCGCCGCCGCCGACTTCCTGCCGGTGCTGGAGCGCGCGCTGAAGACCCGGGCGCTGGTGCTGGAGAACCGGCGGCTGAAGCGGCAGCTGGAAACCGGCGATCCGGCGTCCAGGCTGCTGTTCGGCAGCTCGCCGCAGGCGGAGGAGATGCGCCAGCGGGTGCGGGCGGTGGCGCCGACGGGGGCGGAGGTGCTGGTGACCGGCGCGCCGGGCAGCGGCATTTCCAAGGTGGCGGAGGTCATCCACCTGATGTCGCCTGCCGCGCAAGGCCCGTTTGTGAAGCGTCCCGCTGCCGGGCTTGCGGCAGAAACGGTGGCGGAGCTGTGCCAGGAGGCGGCGGGCGGCTCGCTGTTCCTGGATGAGGTGCAGGCGCTGCCGGAAGCGGCGCAGTATGCGCTGCTGGCGCAGCTTGAGCAGGGCTGCGGGGTGCGGATTATCGCAGGCTCCAGCGCCGGTCTGGCGGAGCTGGCACAGGCGGGGAAATTCAGCGCCGATCTGTTTTACCGGCTGGACGTGATGCGGGTGCGCATCCCCTCGCTGGCGGAGCGCCCGGGCGACATTCCCGTGCTGTTCCGGCATTACGTGGCGCAGGCGGCAGAGCAGGCGGGGATCGAGCCGCCGGAGATCAGCCAGGACCATCTGGCGGCGCTGATGGCGCAGGACTGGCCGGGCAATGCGCGCTCCCTGATGTCGGCGGCGATGCGGTTTGTGCTGGGAATGCCGGAGGAGGCTGCCGCTGCCGCCGGGCTGGGGCTGGCGGAGCAGATGGCGCAGGTGGAGCGGTCGCTGCTGATTGCGGCGCTGGGGCGGGCCAACGGGCGCGCGGCTGCGGCCGCGGAAGCCCTGAAGCTGCCGCGCAAGACGTTTTATGACAAGCTGGCCCGCTATGGCATCCGGCCCGAGGATTACCGCCGCTGAGGGCGTTGGGCGCGGGGCCTTTCGGTTCGTCTGATCCGGCGGTGATGCCGGGGCCGTCAAGGAGGCGGCGCCGCCGGAAAGCCCCAAGGGGGCCATGGGCGGAGGGAGGACGGGGGTCGCAAGCCCCCATGTCCGCTGAAGCCTTCGGTGCGGGACGCCCCTGCACCCGATGAAGAGGTGGTCTTGGGGGCCCTGTGATCTCCTGGCGGTGCGGGGTGTCAGTCCGCACCAGTGTCGCGACGGGAGGCAGTATCGCAGGAGCGGGTTAAGGCCGGGGAAGCGGCGCGTGCGGTGGGTGTGCAACACCCTAGCGGACACCCGGGCAGGCGCAGACCTCACGGTGGACAGCAGACGGCGAATCCCTTGCAGTTCTGTCGGGCGCTAACATTTGTGCGGTTTTCCGCACAAAGGCAGAAGCACCTTGTGCGGGATTTCGCACAGCTTTTGATCCGCTTCGCCAAGCTGCATCCAGAGGTCATCGTAACTGACTGTCAAATTGGGAAAATTCCGGGCGGCGGGTGATTCCCGAATCAAAACTTGAGCGGCTTTCCGCAACTTGGGATGCTCTGAGCGGGCTTCAGCCATGCGCTGAGGGCAACATAGAATTTTCTGATGATTTTTCTGGGAGGAAAGACATGAAATTCCTGACCACTGCTGCGACCGCACTGGCACTGGCCGTTTCCGCAGGCGCCGCAAGCGCGGCCTGTGACGACGGCGAAATCGTGGTGAAGTTCAGCCACGTCACCAACACCGACAAGCACCCCAAGGGGATTGCCGCGTCGCTGCTGGAAAAGCGCGTGAACGAGGAAATGAACGGCACCATGTGCATGGAGGTCTATCCGAACTCCACGCTGTATAACGACAACAAGGTGCTGGAAGCGATGCTGCAGGGCGACGTGCAGCTGGCCGCGCCGTCCTTGTCGAAGTTCGAGAAGTTCACCAAGCAGTTCCGCCTGTTCGACCTGCCGTTCATGTTCAAAAACATCGAAGCGGTGGACACGTTCCAGGCGTCTGAAACCGGCCAGGAGATGCTGAATTCGATGCAGCGCCGCGGCCTGCAGGGGCTGGCCTATTGGCACAACGGCATGAAGCAGATGTCGGCCAACAAGCCGCTGGTCGAGCCGTCGGACGCCAACGGGCTGAAGTTCCGCGTGCAGTCCTCTGACGTGCTGGTGGCGCAGATGGAAGCGATTGGCGGCTCGCCCCAGAAGATGGCGTTCTCCGAAGTTTACGGCGCGCTGCAGCAGGGTGTTGTGGACGGGCAGGAAAACACCTGGTCCAACATCTACGGCAAGAAGTTCTTTGAGGTGCAGGACGGCGTGACCGAGACCAACCACGGTGCGCTGGATTACCTGGTGGTGACTTCGGTCGACTGGCTGGACAGCCTGGAGCCGGAGGTGCGCGACCAGTTCCTGACCATCCTGAACGAAGTGACCGCAGTGCGGAACGCCGAATCCACCAAGGTGAACGCCGAGGCCAAGCAGTCGATCATCGACGCCGGCGGCGTGGTGCGTGAACTGACACCTGAGCAGCGCGCGTCCTGGGTCGAGGCGATGAAGCCGGTGTGGGAGAAATTCGCAGGCGACGTCGGCCAGGAGAAGATCGACGCCGCGCAAGCCATCAACGCAGGCCTGTAAGGCAGGCCGCTGCGGGGTGCCCGGTGCGGGCGCCCCGTGATCGCGGGCGGCGCGGGGATCCGCCGCCTGCACCCTTACTTTCCGCAAAACTTGGGAGGCAGCCATGGCGGGGTCCAGAACCGGCCCGAGCGGGCTTATCAACTCACTCGAAGAAACCCTGATCGCGCTCCTCCTGGGGCTGATGACGGTGATCACATTTGCCAATGTGATTGCGCGGTTTGTGTTTAATTCCAACATTCTATGGGCGCTGGAGCTGACGGTGTTCCTGTTTGCCTGGCTGGTGCTGCTGGGCGCGTCGTATGCGGTGAAAACCCATGCGCATCTGGGCGTCGATGCCATAGTCAACATGCTGGCGCCGGGCGCGCGCAAGGCGGTGGCGCTGTTTGCCGCCGCCTGCTGCATCGTGTTCTCGCTGCTGCTGCTGAAGGGCGCCTATGACTACTGGGCGGTGTTTGCCGACCTGCCGCCGACCTCTGGCCGCTGGTTCCCGACCGGGTTCGACATGAAGGCGCGCAGCCAGAGTTTTTATGAGGTGCAGGACGTGCCGATGGTGGCGGTCTTCAAGTTCCTGGAGGACCTGATCAACTACGGCGACTCCTACGAAAAACTGCCGAAAGTGGTGCCTTACGTGGTGCTGCCGGTGTCGATGCTGCTGCTGGTGTTCCGCTTCATCCAGGCGGCGTTCCAGATTGCCCGCGGCGAGGCCGACCGGCTGGTGGCGAGCCATGAGGTCGAGGACGAAATTGCAGAAGTGCAGGCGCAGCGCGGGGAGCATGACTGATGGAAGTGGTAATCCTCTTTGCGATGGTGATTGGCCTGTTGCTGATCGGGGTGCCGATTGCGGTGTCGCTGGGCCTCAGCTCGACCATCTTTCTGCTGATCTATTCGGACAGCTCGCTGGCGAGCGTCGCGGGTACGCTGTTTGAGGCCTTTGAAGGGCATTTCACCCTGCTGGCGATCCCGTTCTTCATCCTCGCCTCCAGCTTCATGACCACCGGCGGCGTGGCGCGGCGGATCATCCGCTTCTCCATCGCCTGTGTCGGGCATCTGCCGGGCGGTCTGGCGATTGCGGGCGTCTTTGCCTGTATGCTGTTTGCCGCGCTGTCGGGGTCGTCGCCGGCCACCGTGGTGGCGATCGGCTCCATCGTGATCGCAGGCATGCGGCAGGTGGGCTACACCAAGGAGTTCGCTGCCGGTGTGATCTGCAACGCAGGCACCCTGGGCATCCTGATCCCGCCGTCGATCGTGATGGTGGTCTATGCGGCGGCGGTTGAGGTTTCGGTGGGCCGGATGTTCCTGGCCGGGGTCATCCCGGGCCTGCTGGCGGGCCTGTTCCTGATGGTCACCATCTATGTGATGGCCAAGGTCAAGAACCTGCCCAAAGGCGAGTGGAGGGGCTGGGGCGAGATCATCACCTCGGGCCGCGAAGCCGGCTGGGGGCTGTTCCTGATCGTGATCATCCTGGGCGGCATCTATGGCGGCATCTTCACCCCGACCGAGGCGGCGGCGGTGGCGGCAGTCTATGCGTTCCTGATCGCGAGCTTTGTCTACAAGGACATGGGGCCGCTGTCGAACGGCGAAGGCGCACCGAAGACGCCGCTGATCAAGAAGCCTTATGCGCTGGTCACGGCGTTCTTCCATAGCGACACCAAGCACACGCTGTTCGAGGCGGGCAAGCTGACGGTGACGCTGCTGTTCGTGATCGCCAACGCGCTGATCCTGAAGCATGTGCTGACCGATGAGCAGGTGCCGCAGCATATCGCCAATGCGATGCTGTCGGCAGGTTTCGGCCCGGTGATGTTCCTGATCGTCGTCAACGTGATCCTGCTGATCGGCGGCCAGTTCATGGAGCCCTCGGGCTTGCTGGTCATCGTAGCACCCCTGGTGTTCCCAATCGCCATCGAGCTGGGCATCGACCCGATCCATCTGGGCATCATCATGGTAGTGAACATGGAGATCGGCATGATCACCCCGCCGGTCGGCCTGAACCTGTTTGTGACCTCAGGCGTGGCGGGCATGCCGATGATGGGGGTGGTGCGCGCGGCGCTGCCGTTCCTGGCGGTGCTGTTCGTCTTCCTGATCCTGATCACCTATGTGCCCTGGCTGTCGACAGTGCTGCCAAATGCGGTGATGGGGCCGGAGATCATAACGAAGTAGCTTTAAGGCAAAAAGAAACGCCCCGGGAAACCGGGGCGTTTTTCGTTTCAGGGGAGGGGCGCTGCCCCGCAGGATTGAATTGGAAGAGGGGCGCTGCCCCGCAGGTTTGAGTTGGAAGAGGGGCGCTGCCCCTCTTGGCCCTTGGCCAATTCACCCCGGAGTATTTAGGGGAAAGATGAAGCCCAGGCAGATTTCATCTTTCCAAAAATACTCAAATCCAACGCCCGCGCTGCTGCGCGCCGGTCAGCTGGCTTCCAGCGCGGCAATGATCGGGGAGAAATCTGCGGCCTTGAGGCTGGCGCCGCCCACAAGTGCGCCGTCGACGTTGGAGACGGCAAAGATCTCCGCGGCGTTGGAGGGCTTGACCGAACCGCCGTAGAGCAGGCGGATGCTGTCTGCGGTCCCGGCGCCGAAGCGGGCGGTGAGCTCGGCGCGCAGGAAATCGTGGACCTCGGCGATCTGTTCCAGCGTCGGCACCTTGCCGGTGCCGATGGCCCAGACCGGTTCATAGGCGATCACGGTGTTTGCGCCGGTGGCATTGGCGGGCACGGAGCCTGCGAGCTGTGTGCCGGCCACCTTGAGCGTGTCGCCGGCCTCGCGTTCCGCAAGGGTTTCGCCGATGCAGATGACGGCGGTGAGGCCTTCGGCCATCGCGGCCTCCGCCTTGGCGCAGACCTGGGCGTCGGTCTCGCTGTGGTCGGCGCGGCGTTCGGAATGGCCGAGGATCACGGCGGAGGCGCCTGCATCCTTGAGCATGGCAGCGGACAGATCGCCGGTATGGGCGCCGGAGGCCCTTGCGTGGCAGTCCTGGCCGCCGATGGCGATGCCCCGGGCGGCTTCTGCGGCGCGCGACAACAGGGTTGCGGGCGGGCAGATCAGGATGTCTGCGGCCGGGGCGGGGTGGCTTTCCGCGAGCGCTGCGAGCTCGGCCAGGGCCGCGCCGGTGCCGTTCATTTTCCAGTTGCCTGCTGCCAGTTTACGCCGCATGGGGGAGTGCCTCCGAATGTCCTGTCTGGGCGTGACTGGTAGCACCGGCAGCCGGGCGGCGCAATTCGCTTGGGCGGGGCAGGGCGATGCAAAAAGGGCGGGGAAGACCCCGCCCGCCGGTTTTGTCCTGGCAGCATTGGCTTAGTTGCCGGGAACCTCCTTGAAGGAGATCGACTCGCCGCAGCCGCAGGCCTCGGCCACGTTGGGGTTGTTGAATTTGAAACCGCTTTCCAGGAGCGACACCTCATAGTCGATTTCGGTGCCGAACAGGAACATCTGCGCCATCGGCGCGATCAGGATGCGGGCGCCGTCCTGTTCCACAACCTCGTCATTCGGGGCGGGCTCATCGACGTATTCCATGGTGTATTCCATGCCCGCACAGCCGCCTTTCTTGACGCCGATGCGCAGGCCGGCATGGCCGTCCTTCTGCATCAGCCTGGCGATCTGCGCCGCTGCCTTGGGCGTCATTGTCACAGCTTGCTTGCCGGGAATTCCAAACATCCGGGTCTCCAAAAGTCGCGCGTTGCTTAGTATCTAGGAGCGCCGTGCCGCGGTCTCAAGGGCGCGCGGGCAGCGGACCGGCGCATCAGCGATGCCGCCCGGGGGCGGGCGCGCCCCAAAAGGCTTACATGAAGCCCAGTTCGAGGCGGGCCTCGTCGGACATCATCTCCATGCCCCAGGGCGGCTCCCAGGTGAGCTGCACGTCAACGCTTTTGACGCCGGGCACCGGCGATACCGCATCAACGATCCAGCCCGGCATCTCGCCCGCCACCGGGCAGCCCGGCGCGGTCAGGGTCATGATGATCTTGACGTCGTTCTCGTCGTTGATGCTGATCGTGTAGATCAGCCCCAGTTCGTAGATGTTCACCGGGATTTCCGGGTCATAGACGGTGCGGCAGGCCTCGGCCACGGCCTCGTACAGCGGGTGGCTGACGGAGGAGGGCGCGATCAGCGGTGCGCCTTCGAGCGGTTCTGAAGGGTTGGTCATGATGGTCCCGGTCTGATTATCCGACGGTTTATATAGGAAATATGCGGCCCGGCGTCCAGAGGCGCTGGGCGCCGCCGCCGGAATGATCTGCCGCCGGGCTGTGCGGGCGGGTTTGATTTGGCGGGTCTGCGCGCTAAATCGTTGCTTCCCCATAATGAAATTGAAAGCTGCCTGGATGCAGCGGCCGGATGCCGCATGCCGGCCGGACCGTGGTGCCTGGCAGTAACGGGGGAGGGAGAGCCATGCCTGAGCCGAGTATGCCTGCACGGGCTGCCGCGATTGCTGGGCCGGCGCTTGCCGCGCTCCTGGGGACCGCCGCCGCGGCCCAGGATCTGAGCGGCTGGCGCTGGCAGCTGACGCCGTTTGTGCTGGCGCCCTCGGTCGAGAGCACGACAGAACTGGGCCGGGCTGCCGGGGATGTGTCATTTGAGGCAAGCGACGTGTTCGATCAGCTGCAGGCGGGCGGAATGCTGCAGTTCGAGGGCGTCCACAGCAGCCGGTTCGGGTTCCGGCTGCGGTATGCGCTGCTGGATGCCGATGCCACCGGCAGCAGCCCTGCCGGGGCGCTGCCTGTGACCTATGATCAGAATGTGGCAGAAGCGGTGGTGACCTACAGTTTCGGGCGCGGCCGGGACAGTTTCCAGCTGTTCGGGGGCGTGCGCCATTGGGATGTGGATGTGATTGCCGGCGTGCCCGGCGGCAGCGTGCGGCAGGGGGCGGAATGGACCGACCCGATTGCCGGGCTGCGCTGGCAGCGGCGCGTGTCGCCGGAGTTCAGCATCCTGCTGGAGGGCGACATCGGCGGCTTCGGCGCCGGGTCGGACCAGAGCTGGTCGGCGATGGGCGGGCTGGTCTATGACCGCTGGGAGCGCGCCTCGATCTATGTGATGTACCGCGGGCTGGGGGTGGATTACCAGGAGGGCACCCGCGGCACCGGCAGTTTCTTCCGCCATGATGCGGTGACCCATGGCCTGCTGGCGGGCATCGGGTTCAAGTTCTGAGGGCGGGCGGCAGCGCGGCGGCCCGCCCGCCGGATCAGTCGTTGATATCGCGGTCGAAGGTTTTGACCTGGCCCTTGGGCAGGGCAAACAGCCGTTTCAGCAGCAGCCAGGCGGCCAGCGACAGGCCGGCAAAGATCAGCAGCAGCAGGGGCAGGCCCCAGCTGGCGCCGGACACCAGCAGCAGCAGCGCCACAGCGGCGGCGCCGATGGCGAAGCCGAGGAAGACAAAGCCGGGCGCCAGGACTTCGAGGATGCCCAGCACCAGCGCTGCCGCGGCCCAGACCCACCAGAGCGTCCAGAAGCCATCTGCCATCACTTGCTTCCTTTCAGCAGCTTGAAGGCATCGCCAAAGGCTTCCAGCGCGTGGGCCGGGACCAGAATGGTCTGCTTGCCTTCACCCTTGCCAAGGGCGTTGAGCGATTCCACCTGTTTGAGAGCGACCTGGTACCGGGCGGCCTCGAGGCCATTTTCGGCAATCGCCTTGGCGACAACCTGGGTCGCGTAGGCCTCAGCCTCGGCCTGGATGCGGCGGGCCTTGGCGGTCTGCTCGGCGGCGTACAGCTCGGCATCGGCCTGCAGCTCGACCGCGCGCTTCTGGCCCTCGGCCTTGGTCACCTCGGCCCGGCGGGCGCGTTCGGCGTTGAGCTGCTGCAGCATGGCGTCGCGGGTGGCCTGGTCGAGGTTCACATCCAGGATCTCGGCGCGGGTCACTTCGATGCCCCAGTCATCCACCGCGCTTTCGACGCTTTCCTGGATGCGGGAAATCAGCTGGGCGCGGTTCGACTGCACCTCGTCCAGATCCATCTTGCCGATCTCGGCGCGCACGATGCCGGCCACGGTGGTGGCAATGGCGCCGTCCACATCGCGGATCCGGTAGACGGTCTTTTCCGGTTCAAGGATGCGGTAGAACACGGAGGTGTCGATCTGCACCAGCACGTTGTCCTTGGTGATCGCGTCCTGGGTGGCGTTCGGGAGCTGGCGCTCCAGGATCGAGATCTTGTGGCGGGCCACGTCGAGAAGGGGCACGATGAAGTTGATGCCGGGCCCCAGCACCGAATGCAGGCGGCCGAAGCGCTCGACCACGTATTTCTCCGACTGGGGCACGATCTTGACCCCCTTGAGCGCGACGATGATCAGCAGGAGGGCGCCCAGCAGATAGAGAAGATTACCGGACAAGAGGTCGAGCAGGTCGTTTTCGGTCATGAATCTGCCTTCTGTTTCAAGCTTCTGCGCGCAGGATTGTGCGGGCGCGCGGGGGAGGTCAAGGGGAACCTCGGATCAGGAGGCGGCGGGTTTGAGGCGCCGCATCGGGGCCGGGCGGACCCGGTCTTCGATCTCGTTATAGATCAGCGCGGCGATGTTCTTGGCGGAGGTCTTTTCGATCCCCTCCAGCCCGGGGGAGGAATTCACCTCCAGCACCTTGGGGCCGGTGGCGGACCGCAGCAGGTCGACGCCCGCCACATTGAGGCCGAAGGCGCGGGCGGCGCGCACGGCGGTGCTGCGCTCTTCCTTGGTGATGCGCACCGGGGTGGCGCTGCCGCCAAGGTGAAGGTTGGAGCGGAAATCGCCCTCGGCACCGGAGCGTTTCATCGCTGCCACCACCTTGGCGCCGACCACGAAGCAGCGGATGTCCTCGCCCGCGGCTTCCTTGACGAACTGCTGCACCAGGAAGTTGGCCTGGAGGCCGCGGAAGGCAGTGATCACGCTTTCGGCGGCCTTCTTGGTTTCCGCCAGCACCACGCCTTTTCCCTGCGTGCTCTCCAACAGCTTGACGATCAAGGGCGCGCCGCCGGCGATGCCGATCAGATTGGCGGTGTCCTTGGGCGAGGCGGCAAAGGCGGTGGCGGGCATGCCGATCTTGTTGCGGGCCAGCACCTGATGCGCGTGCAGCTTGTCGCGGCTGGCGGTGATGCCTTCGGAGCCGTTGACGCAGAAGGTGCCGAGCGCCTCGAACTGGCGCAGGAGCGCGGTGCCGTATTGGGTGACCGAGGCGCCGACGCGCGGGATCACCGCGTCATAGCGGGGCAGGCGCTTGCCGTCATAGTGGATTTCCGGCGCCAGCGCGTTGATCGCCATGTAGCAGCGGGTGGTGTTGATCACCTCGACCGTGTGGCCGCGCTTTTCGCCTTCTTCGACCAGGCGGCGGGTGGAGTAATTGTCCTCGCGGCTGAGCACGGCGATGCGCAGGGCGCGTTTGGGGGCGGTCTTGCGGATGCTGGCGGAGGAATAGACCGAGTAGTCGAGCTGCGGCTGGCAGAAGCGTTCGCCCGGCACCACGGTCATGTTCTCGGTCAGCGCCTGGCGGCCCAGCAGCATGTGTTTGGCCATGCCGCGCCGGTCGGTCAGCGTGAGTTCGACCGTCCAGGTCTGGCCCGCAACCTCCAGCTTGGTCTGGATCACGTAGCGCATTTCCTTTTCGCCGTTGGACGAGGTGACTTCGCGGCGGTCGGTGATCGGGGCGGAGCAGGGGATCTCCAGGTCGTACTGGCCGGGGATCGGGTGCACCATGAAGCGCACCTTGGGGGCGTTCTGCGGCCCGAAAGTTTCGATCTCAGTGGCGTGCAGCGAGGAGGTGCGGGCCCCGGTGTCGACCTTGGCGCGCAGCGCGGGCAGCCCCAGTTCCGGCAGGCTGACCCACTCCTCCCACCCGAGTTTCAGTTGCGGCGCCGGGTCTGCTGTGGACATGCGCGGGGCTCCTTGGCATTAGGGGGAATCGCCGCCTTTCAAATGCGGCAGAGAAGCGCAGGAATACGATATGGCTACCCTTTTCAACTTCGAAATGAAAGCAACGGACGGGAAAGCGCGCACCGGCGTCATCCAGACGCCGCGCGGCGAGATCCGCACGCCTGCCTTCATGCCGGTTGGCACGGCTGCAACCGTGAAGGCGATGATGCCGGAAAGCGTGCGCGCGACCGGGGCCGACATCCTGCTGGGCAATACCTATCACCTGATGCTGCGTCCGACGGCGGAGCGGATCGACCGGCTGGGCGGCCTGCACAAGTTCATGAACTGGGAGCGGCCGATCCTGACCGACTCGGGCGGGTTCCAGGTGATGTCGCTGGCGGGCCTGCGCAAGCTGACCGAGAAGGGCGTGACGTTCAAATCCCATATCGACGGCTCCCGGCATGAGCTGACGCCGGAACGCTCGATGGAGATCCAGCGGCTTTTGGGGTCTGACATCGTGATGTGTTTCGACGAATGCCCGGCGCTGCCGGCGGACCGCGACCGGATTGCTGAAAGCATGCGGCTGTCGATGCGCTGGGCGGAGCGGTCGCGCGAGGCCTTCGGAGACCGTCCGGGGCACGCGCTGTTCGGCATCCAGCAGGGCGGTCTGGAGCGGGACTTCCGCGAGGAAAGCGCCGAGGCGCTGAAGGCCATCGGCTTTGACGGCTATGCCGTCGGCGGCCTGGCGGTGGGCGAGGGGCAGGAGGCGATGTTCGGCTGCCTGGACTTTGCGCCGGACATGCTGCCGGAGGACAAACCGCGCTACCTGATGGGCGTGGGCAAGCCCGACGACATCGTCGGCGCGGTGGCGCGCGGCATCGACATGATGGACTGCGTGCTGCCGTCGCGCTCGGGGCGCACCGGGCAGGCGTTCACCCGCTATGGCGTAGTGAACATCAAGAACGCCCGGCACCAGGACGACCCGCGGCCTTTGGATGAGCAGTGCAGCTGCCCGGCCTGCTCGAACTACTCCCGCGCCTACCTGCACCATGTATTCCGTTCGAACGAGATGATCTCGGGCATGCTGCTGACCTGGCACAACCTGCATTACTTCCAGGAGATCATGGGAGGAATGCGGGAGGCGATTGCCGCAGGCACGTTTGAGGCCTGGCAGAAGGACTTCCACGACACCCGCGCGCAAGGCGATATCGAGCGGTTGTGAACGGGCGCGGCTGAACAGTCACTGTGCGCGGGCGGGCAGGTTCTGTGGCTGACGCCCGGTTGAAAGCGCGGGGCGGAGTGCTCAGGTCATTCCGGCAACGTTCCTGTTGCTGGACACTTTGACCGGAGGGACATCCCCGTGAGCCAAGAACTGTTTTCCGCCACCACCGCTGGCGCAATCGCGTTGAGCAACCGCATTGTCATGGCGCCGCTGACCCGCAACCGGGCTGATGACGAAACCGGCGAGGTGCTGGACCGGCATGCGGAATACTATGCCCAGCGGGCGGGCGCCGGCCTGATCATCACCGAGGGCAGCCAGATCAGCCCCGAGGGCAAGGGGTATATCCAGACCCCGGGCATTCACACCGCGGCGCAGGCTGCGGCCTGGCGCAAGGTCACGGATGCGGTCCACGCCAAGGGCGGCAAGATCGTTATCCAGCTGTGGCATGTCGGGCGTATCACACATGACTCGCTGCTGCCCGGGGGCACCAGGGCTGTGTCCTCCACCGATGCCGCGGCAGAGGCGCAGACGTTCACCCATGAAGGGTTCGTGCCGACGGCCAAGCCGCAGGCGCTGAGCGCGGAAGACATCCAGCGGGTGATTGCCGACTTTGTGCAGGCCGCGAAATACGCCAAGGACGCGGGGTTTGACGGTGTCGAGCTGCATGCGGCCAACGGCTATCTTCTGGAGCAGTTCCTGAAGGACGGGGTGAACACCCGCACCGATGCCTATGGCGGCTCCCCGGAAAACCGCGCCCGCATCGTTTTCGAGATTCTTGACGCGCTGCAGACGGTCTGGGAGGCCGGCCGCATCGGCCTGCGCCTGTCGCCGTTTGCCACCTTCAACGATGTGTCCGACAGCGATCCCGTGGGTCATTACGCGCCGCTAATCCAGAAACTGAACTCCTATGGCCTGGCCTATTTGCACATGGTCGAAGGCGAGACCGGCGGCGCCCGGGCCGGGGATTTTGACACCCTGCGGAAGATGTACGCCGGCACCTATATGGCCAACAACGGCTATGACCGCGGCACCGCGCTGGCGCGGACCGCCTCGGGCGAGGCTGACCTGGTGGCCTTCGGCCGCCCCTTCATCGCCAACCCGGATCTGGTGAACCGGCTGGCAGCAAACGCGCCGCTGAACGAAGGCGATCCGGACACTTTCTATGGCGGCGGAGATGAGGGGTACACCGACTACCCGGTGATGCAGCAGGCGGCTGAATAGCGCTGCTGCCCTGATCAGGGGCCGGCGGCGGGGCAGCGAACGCCCGGCCGCCGGTGCCATTTCAGCGGGTTTCGGCGCGCCCGTTCACCTGTTGTGAAGACCCTGTCTGCTACCCTCGCGCAAAAGCGGGGAGGATGGCGATGACCTGGTTGCGCGCATTTGTTCTGGCGGTTCTGCTGGGAAGCTCGCCGGCGGCTGAGGCTCAGACTGCGGACGCCGCCCGCTCTCCCGGATCGCTGGCGGAGGCATCAGGTTTTTTCAAGGCGCCGCCGCTGGATGGCTGCACCCTCACGCTGGAGGAACTGGTCAAGGGCAAGTCCAGCGCCTTGCGCGGGCGCTGGATCATGAAAAAGGGACCGGGCGAAATGGGTCTGGTCTCGGCCGGGCGGGTCGAAATGCAGCCGATGCCGCAGCGCAGCGGCGAAATTCTGTCGCTGGATTTCAGGAACGGCCGGCTGGTGGCGGGATCGCCCGTGCTGGGGTTCATGCCGGTCGCGGTTGAGGACCGCGCGCCGCCGGCGCCGGGCAGCGGGCTGCGGGCCGAAAGCGCCGGCCGCGGCGACCTGCCGGACGATGCGGAGGTGTTTCTGGACGAGATCGCCCTGGGCCCCTTGCCCTGCGGACCGGATCAGCTGCTGCGTCTGAACATTCAGGCGCAGCAGGACACCGGAACGGGGCATGTTTTGCAGCAGACATACCGATTGTTCTTGATCGATCAGTCGCGAATGAGCGGCACCTACAGCGAGACCGGGGCACCAGGCCGCATAGAGCGCGGCCTGGTGACGCTGGTGCGGCGCTGAATGGCGGAATCCGCCATGCTGACTGGCCGGATCCGGCGCCTGCTCAGGCGCGTTAGCGCTTTGGTCACCCTCCGGTCATTTGCGCCTTGTGGTCCGGGCGCGCTGCGGGCAAGGTGGGGCCAACCAAGCGGCGGGCAGGTTGAAAATCATTAACCATCCCCCCAGATAAAGACATCCAATGAGGAGACGCGCCAAGTGCTGCCGGGACCGGGGCCGGGCCGTCTTGCCAAGCAAAGGACCGAGTATGCAAGAGCCACTCAATTCCTCCTATCCCGTGCTGCCGCTGCGCGATATCGTGGTGTTCCCCCACATGATCGTGCCGCTGTTCGTGGGCCGGGAAAAATCGGTGCGCGCCCTGGAAGAGGTGATGGCGGACGACAAGCAGATCCTGCTGTCGAGCCAGATCGACCCCTCCGAGGACGACCCGGAAACCGATAGCATTTACACCGTCGGCGTGCTGGCCAACGTGCTGCAGCTGCTGAAGCTGCCCGATGGCACCGTCAAGGTGCTGGTCGAGGGCCAGACCCGGGTCAAGATCACCGAATTCCTGGAAAACGACGACTACTTCGAGGCGAAGGCCGAGGAGCTGGCGGAAATGCCTGGCGACGTCACCACCACCGAGGCGCTGGTGCGCACCGTGGGCGACGAGTTCGAGCGCTATGCCAAGGTGCGCAAGAACATCCCCGAGGAAGCGCTGTCTGCCGTGGGCGAGACCGCTGAACCGGCCAAGCTGGCCGATCTGGTGGCGGGCCACCTGGGCATTGACGTCGACCGCAAGCAGGAGCTTTTGGAAACCCTCTCCGTCAGCGAGCGGCTGGAGAAGGTCTATGGCCTGATGCAGGGCGAGCTGTCGGTTCTGCAGGTCGAAAAGAAGATCAAGACCCGCGTCAAATCCCAGATGGAGAAGACCCAGCGCGAGTACTATCTGAATGAGCAGATGAAGGCCATTCAGAAGGAGCTGGGCGACGGCGAGGAAGGCGCAGGCGAAATCGCTGAGCTGGAAGAGAAGATCGCCGCGACCAAGCTGTCGAAAGAGGCGCGCGAAAAGGCGGATGCGGAGCTGAAGAAGCTCAAGAACATGTCGCCGATGTCGGCGGAAGCCACGGTGGTGCGCAACTACCTCGACTGGATGCTGTCGATCCCGTGGGGCACCAAGTCGCGCGTCAAGAAAGACCTGAACAAGGCGCAGGAGATCCTGGACGCGGATCACTACGGGCTGGAGAAGGTCAAGGAGCGGATCGTCGAATATCTGGCGGTGCAGCAGCGCTCGGCCAAGCTGAAGGGGCCGATCCTGTGCCTCGTCGGCCCGCCGGGCGTGGGTAAGACCAGCCTGGGTAAATCGGTTGCCAAGGCCACCGGGCGCGAGTTCATCCGCATCAGCCTGGGCGGCGTGCGCGACGAATCCGAGATCCGCGGCCACCGCCGCACCTATATCGGTTCGATGCCCGGCAAGATCATCCAGGCGCTGAAGAAGGCAAAGACCACCAACCCGCTGATCCTGCTCGATGAAATCGACAAGATGGGCCAGGATTTCCGCGGCGACCCCGCCTCGGCGATGCTGGAGGTGCTGGATCCGGAACAGAACAACACCTTCATGGATCACTACCTTGAGGTGGAATACGACCTGTCGAACGTGATGTTCCTGACCACCTCGAACAGCTACAACATGCCTGGGCCGCTCCTGGACCGGATGGAGATCATTCCGCTGTCCGGCTACACCGAGGACGAAAAGCGCGAGATCGCCAAGCAGCACCTGATTTCCAAGCAGGTGAAGAACCACGGCCTGAAGGCCAAGGAGTTCGAGCTGACCGAGGACGCGGTGACCGCGATGATCCGCACCTACACCCGCGAGGCGGGGGTGCGGAACCTGGAGCGCGAGATCGCCAAGGTGGCGCGCAAATCGCTGACCAAGATCGTCAAGAAAGAGGCGGAGACCGTGACTGTCACGCCGGACAACCTCGACGAGTTCCTGGGCGTGCCCAAGTACCGGTTCGGCCTGGCCGAGAAGGAAGACCAGGTCGGTGTGGTCACCGGTCTGGCCTATACCTCCGTCGGCGGCGAGCTGCTGTCGATCGAGGCGCTGCGGCTGCCGGGCAAGGGCCGGATGAAGACCACCGGCAAGCTGGGCGATGTGATGAAGGAATCGATCGAGGCGGCGTCGTCTTATGTGCGCTCGGTCTCGCCGAAACTGGGCATCAAGCCGACGAAGTTCGACCATTGGGACATCCACGTGCACGTGCCGGAAGGCGCGACGCCCAAGGACGGCCCTTCGGCGGGTCTCGCGATGGTGACCTCCATCGTGTCGGTGCTGACCCAGATCCCGGTCCGCAAGGACATCGCGATGACCGGCGAGGTGACCCTGCGCGGCAATGCGCTGGCCATCGGCGGCCTCAAGGAGAAGCTGCTGGCGGCACTGCGCGGCGGCATCAAGACGGTGCTGATCCCGCAGGAGAACGAAAAGGACCTGCCGGAGATTCCGGACAATGTGAAGGAAGGCCTGGAGATCATCCCGGTGTCGCATGTCTCCGAAGTGCTGATGCACGCGCTGGTCTCGCAGCCTGAGCCCATCGAATGGGATGAAGCGGCTGAAGAGGCTGCCGCGGCCAAGGCGGCGCTGAAAGGCTCTGACGAGGGGGCGGGGGCAACCGCCCACTGATCCCGGCCTCAGCTTGCTGGAAAAAAGAAAGGGCGGTCCCGCGGGGCCGCCCTTTTTCAGGTGTTCTCTTCCGTTCTGGCCCTTCTGAGCGGGGCTGTTATGTCACTGGCACACCGGGCGCGCGCGCTCAGGCCGTCCTCCCGCCCGTCGCCGGCTGCGCCAGGGCGCATCCGCTCCCGTTGGGCGTGGCGCCGCACCCGGGGTGCGGCGCGCGGCCTGCCCGGAAGGGCCAGGCCGCCAGGCCCAAAGGCAGGATGGGGTCCGGCCGCAGGCCGGGGACCGTTCAGCCGCGGGAGTGCCCCGCGGCTGCGCCGGACTAAGGGATCAGGCGGCCTTGCTGGCCTTCTCCATCTTGGCCTGCACGGTGGCGATGGCCATTTCCGCCGGGCTGACGTCCGCCGCCTGGGCCTGGGTCAGGATCGCTGCCATGGTTTCATCCAGCGCCCGCAGCTTCTCGGCGACAAAGCCCTCGCGGTCCTTGATCTTCTGGATCTCGGTGGCGACGTTGATGATGCCGCCGCCGTTGGCCACGAAGTCGGGCGCATAGAGGATGCCGCGGGCATGCAGCGCCGCGCCGTCCTCTGCCGTGGCCAGCTGGTTGTTGGCGCCGCCTGCGACGATGTCTGCCTTCAGCTGGGGGATGGTCTGGGCGTTCAGGATGCCGCCGATGGCACAGGGGGCAAAGACGTCCGCCTCGGCGCCGTAGATCTCCGCCAGCGGCACTGCCTTGGCGCCGAACTCTTCGATCGCCCGCTCCACACGGCTCTCGTCGATGTCGGTGACAACCAGTTTGGCGCCGGCCTCGTGCAGGAACTGGCAGAGGTACCAGCCGACGTGGCCCAGGCCCTGCACCGACACGGTGACGCCGGACAGGTCGCGGCTGCCGTGCTTGCGGGCGCGGGTGGTGCGGATGGCGTTGAAGATGCCGCGCGCGGTGATCGGCGAGGGGTCGCCGCTGGCGAACTCGCCGTCCGCGAGGCCCGCCACAAAGCGGGTTTCCTCCGCCAGGATGGCCATATCCGCCGGGCTCATGCCCATGTCCTCGGCGGTGATGTAGCGGCCGTCCAGGCTCTCGATGGCGCGGGCAAAGGCGCGCAGCAGCTCAGGCGTCTTGTGCTTGGCGGGATCGCCGATGATCACCGCCTTGCCGCCGCCCAGCGTCAGCCCCGCGGCCGCGTTCTTGTAGGTCATGCCTTCGCTGAGGCGCTTCACGTCGGTCAGCGCTTCGTCTTCGCTGGCGTAGGGCCGCATGCGCAGTCCGCCGGCGGCCGGGCCCAGGCGGGTGGAATGCACGGCGATAAAGCCCAGGAGGCCAACGGACGGCTCCTCGACGCGGTAAATCTCTTCATGGCTGCTGGATGCGACGGCAGTCACTGTCATTTGGTTTGATCCTCCTAAACCTTCCCGGAATAATAGCGGGTCCGCAGCGCCGGTTTTCACCAAAAAGCGGTGCGGGAATCGGCTGTTTTGGTGGTAACCTCCAACAGGGGCGTCACGTTTAGGGAAAACCGCCATGGATTCGATTGACCGCAAGATTGTCGCCGCGCTTCAGCGCAACGGGCGGCTGAAGATTTCGGAACTGTCCGGCATGGTCGGGCTGTCGCCCACGCCCTGCGCCCGCCGGGTCGCCAGCCTGGAGGAGAGCGGCGTGATCTCCGGCTATTCCGCCCGCGTCGATCAGGCCAAGCTGGGGCTGCCTGTCACCATCTTTGTGGCTGTGGAGCTGGACAGGCAATCCACCGAAGCGCTCAGCGCCTTTGAAAACGCGGTGCGCCGGTTCGATCAGGTGATGGAATGCTATTTGATGACCGGCACACGGGATATCCTGCTACGGGTGGTGGCCGAAGATCTGCCGGATTTCGACCGCTTCCTGGAAGACAAGCTGATGCGGGTGCCGGGCATCCGCAACACGCGCTCCAGCTTTACCCTGCGCACGATGATCCAGCGCGACGCGCTGCCTGCCTGCTGACCAGGTCACGGCGCCGTCCGCGGGCGGCTGCAACCGCGCGTGAAGAAAATGCGCGCGAGGGGCAAAAATCTTCTGCCGGCCCTCTTGCGGAGCCTGCATCCGGGCGTTAAAAGCCTGCCTCACGGGTGATTAGCTCAGTGGTAGAGCGCTTCGTTCACATCGAAGATGTCAGGAGTTCAAATCTCTTATCACCCACCATTTTTCCGGAAAGGCGCTCCCTGCGAAGGTTGAGCGCCTTTTTCCGTTTCCGGGGTTTCGCTGGCGGCGGCTTGCGGCTACCAATTTGCCCGAGAAACCGGGCAGGGGGCGCGTGATGCAATTTCCGAAAATCTGGCTGCTGCGGCACGGGCAGACCGAATGGAACGCCGAGCGGCGCATCCAGGGCCAGCTGGAATCGCCGCTGACGCCGCTGGGGGTTCAGCACGCCCGCCGGCAGGCTGCGCTGATGGCGCCGGTGATGGAACAGGCCCCGGCCTGTTATGCCTCGCCCCTGGGCCGGGCGCAGCAGACGGCGGATATTGCCCTTGGCGGCGCGCCGTTTGCGACCGATCCCCGCCTGGCGGAAGCCTTTGCCGGAGATTTCCAGGGCATGACGCTGGCAGAGGTTGCAGCGCAGTACCCGCAGATCCACGGGGAGAACCCGTACAATCTGGACCTGTTCTGCGAAGCGCCCGGCGGCGAGGGGTATGACAGCTTCCATGGCCGCATCCTGGACTTCATGCAGTCGCTGACCGGCCCGTCGGTGGTGGTGGCGCATGGACTGTTGGGGCAGGTGATGCGCGGTATCGTCTGCGGGCTGAGCCGGGACCGGATGGCGGCGCTGCCGAACGGGCAGGGCTGTGTCTATGTGCTGGAAAACGGGGCGGAGACGGTTCTGGAGTGACCGGGCCGGGCTGGTCGAAAAATCTGCTTTTTACTCTTGAACTGCCGGGCGGCTTTGTCTAAATCCCCGCTCATCGGGTCGTTAGCTCAGTTGGTAGAGCGCTTCGTTTACACCGAAGATGTCGGGAGTTCGAGCCTCTCACGACCCACCATCCCCCCTTGCAGAACAAGACCGAAGTTCGCCCATGAGGCGGTGCTGATAAGTCGTTTTTCCTGCCGTTTCAGGGGGTTGTCTGGCGCAGGTCATTTTTTTCCCGGAAAGTTCGGAAAAAGGCAAAACACGGCTTGACGGCTTAGGGGGGTGGGAATATTACAGCCCAACATTCAGCAGCGATGCTGGATTTGCAGCGGGCGGTTGTAGCTCAGTTGGTTA
>NZ_DGNN01000025.1:0-94152 GCF_002388965.1 Leisingera sp. UBA4491
GAACTACCGTGTGGGGGCACCATCACTTCAGATACCCACTTGTTTCTGCTTCGGATTTTGCAGCGCGTATAACACAGCAGCCGCCGCTGGAACTCATTCTGACTGCCGCATCTGCACCGAAAGCCAGGCCGGCTGATCCGGCAGCCGGACGCCAGGTATTCCGGTAAAAGCGGATCTGGCCTTCCCGCCCGCAATCGCAGGCTGCAACTCAGGCGCTGGAGCCTGCTTGCCGCGCTGAACCTCCAGTTTAAAACCGGCTGTGAACTGCAGGGCAAACCGCAGCCCGGCCCCGTTTCCGCTGCGGCATTGGCGCGATTGCCTTCTGCCCGCAGCCATGCTGTTGTGCGCGCGACGCAGGAGAGTTTTCAGGGAGACCCACTCATGACCGATGCCCCGTCTTATGGCTTTGACACCTTGCAGATTCATGCTGGCGCCAAGCCGGACCCGGCCACTGGCGCGCGGCAGACGCCGATTTACCAAACCACCGCTTATGTCTTTCGCGATGCCGAACACGCTGCGGCCCTGTTCAACCTGCAGGAGGTCGGGTTTATCTATTCCCGCCTGACCAACCCTACGGTTGCGGTGCTGCAGGAGCGGCTGGCGACGCTGGAAGGCGGCGTTGGCGCGGTCTGCTGCTCCTCCGGCCATGCGGCGCAGATCATGGCGCTGTTCCCGCTGATGGGGCCGGGCTGCAATGTGGTGGCCTCGACCCGGCTGTATGGCGGCACCGTCACCCAGTTCAGCCAGACCATCAAGCGTTTCGGCTGGTCGGCGAAATTCGTTGACACCGACGATCTGGACGCGGTCAAGGCGGCGATCGACGGCAACACCCGTGCTGTGTTCTGCGAATCCATCGCCAACCCGGGCGGCTATGTGACCGATATCCGGGCGCTGGCGGACATCACCGATGGCGCCGGCATCCCGCTGATTGTCGACAACACCTCCGCCACGCCGTACCTGTGCAACCCGATTGCCCAAGGGGCCACGCTGGTGGTGCATTCGACCACCAAATACCTGACCGGCAACGGCACCGTGACCGGCGGCTGCGTGATCGACAGCGGCAAGTTCGACTGGTCTGCAAATGACAAGTTCCCGTCCCTGTCGGCGCCGGAGCCGGCCTATCACGGCCTCAAGTTCCACGAGACCTTTGGCCCGCTGGCCTATACCTTCCACGGTATCGCCATCGGCCTGCGCGATCTGGGCATGACGATGAACCCGCAGGCGGCGCATTACACGCTGATGGGCGTCGAGACGCTGTCCCTGCGGATGCAGCGCCATTGCGAAAACGCGCGCAAGGTGGCCGACTGGCTGGAGAACGACGACCGGATCGATTATGTGACCTATGCCGGGCTGCCGTCCTCGCCCTATTACGAGCGCGCCCAGGCCTGCTACCCCAAGGGCACCGGCGGGCTGTTTACCTTTGCCGTCAAGGGCGGTTACGAGGCTTGCGTCAAACTGGTGGATTCGCTGGAGATTTTCAGCCACGTCGCCAACCTGGGCGACACCCGCTCGCTGATCATCCACTCCGCCTCCACCACCCACCGGCAGCTGACGCCGGAGCAGCAGGAAGCCGCGGGCGCGGGCCCCAACGTGGTGCGCGTGTCCATCGGCATCGAGGATGCGGACGACCTGATCCGCGACTTGGACCAGGCGCTGGCCAAAGCTTGCGGCTGAGACACGGTTTACCTGAAAGAGAAAGGCCGGGCGCCCTGCCCGGCCTTTTTCGTTATTCGCTTGCCGCGCCGCCCGGCTCGGCCATGTCGAACACCACCGAGACATTATGGGTGAAGGTCAGCTCGCCAGCTTCGACCGGCATCGCCTCGCTGCGGGCCATGTCCATGGCCATCATCGGACGCGGCCCGCCACCGCCGCCGTTCTCGGTGATTGTGCGCACCGGGCCCAGCTCCATGCCGGCGGCTTCGGCCAGCTGCTGCGCTTTGCGCATCGCATCCTTGACCGCCTCGCCGCGGATCCTGTCGGTGACCGCGGCGGTATCCTCAACGCCAAAGCTCAACCCCTGGAACTGGTTGGCGCCCGCGGTCAGCACTGTATCCAGCACCGGCCCCAGACGGTCCAGATCGCGCACCCGCACCATCAGCGTGTTCGACGCCTGAAAGCCGGTGATCTCGCGCCGGCCGCCGTTGTCGTAGGAGCGGTCCTGCGACCAGACCGGATGCATCGCGATCTGCTGGGTCTGCATGTCGGCACCAGCGATGCCGCTGTCCTTCAGCTGCGCGATCACCGCCCCCATCGCCTCGGACACAGCCGCCATGGCAGCCGCGGCTTCCTCGGCCTCCTCGGTCACGCCCAGGGTGATGGTTGCCAGTTCCGGCGCCATCTGCAGGGTGCTTTCGCCATTGACCGTGATCTGCCGCGGGGCGGCGGCTTCGCTTGCGGCTGCAGCGCCTGCCCCCATCGACAGCATCAGTGCGGCGGCCAGAAGTTTCCTTGCTTTCATCTTCAAAAGCTCCTTTTACGAATGCCCCTTAGATGGGGACGGCAAACTGCCGCCCGCAAGCCCCGCCGTCAGTCTTTTCCTTTAACTCGGCAATCTCCTGCTTTAAGGTCCGCGGCAAAACACCGGGCGCGTCGGGCGGCCCCGGGCAGTATGGATTTGGATGGTTTGACCCACGGCATGAAACCGGCTTTTGCTCTTTCGCTTTCCGCTGATGGTATTGCGCTTCTCTATCGCGCCGAAGACGGCTGGCGGCACGTGGGCAGCACCCCGTTTGACGCCGGGGATCTGCCTGCTGCGCTGGCGGACATACGCGCCGATGCGCTGCGGCTGGCGCCGGACGGCGTGTTCAGCAAGCTGATCCTGCCAGAGGACCAGATCCGCTATCTGACATTGGAAACCGGTGAGCTGCCGGCAGAGGCGCGGATTGCCGCCGCCAGGGCTGCGCTGGAAGGGGCGACGCCCTATCCGGTGGATGAGCTGGCCTTTGACATCAGCGCGGACGGCAGCCTGACCCATGTTGCCGCCGTGGCGCTGGAAACGCTGGACGAGGCGGAAACCTTTGCGGTGGAGCATGGATTTGGCCCGGTGAGCTTTGTCGCGGCACCCGAAGACAGCGGATTTCAGGGCGAGCCGTTCTTTGGCACCACCCGTGCGATCCGCGGCACCGAGGTAGAGCCCGACAGCGAAGCGGTAGAGGTTGCCGGCCCGGCCAAGCTGCCGGCGCCAGTGGCAGAGGACACGGCAGAAAACAGCGCGCCCGCCCCGGCAGAGAACACACCGGAGCCGTCCACGGACACTGCCGCCGAACAGCCGGCGGAGCAGCAGCCGCCCGCTCCGACCGCCAGCCTGGACCCGCCGCAGCCGCCCCAGGCGCCCGCACAGGAACCGGACGCGGAAGCAGCAAAAGAAGACGCGCCTGTGGATGCCCCGGCGCTGCCCGCCGATGCGAAGGCACCGGTCAGCCTTCCGCCTGCGCCGCCGGCACCGGCAGCCGGCGGCTCCGCGCAGGAGGGCAACGGGTTCTCCAGCATCCGCAGCAAAGCTGCGGCCGCAAACTCCTCTGCTCCGCCCGTTCAGGGTCCGGCGCCGGCGCCTGACCGTATTCCGCCGCCTCTTGCGGCGAAACCGCTGGGGGCCGCTGTTGCGGCCAAGCCCGCGGATCAGGCCGGCGCCGCCGCGCCGCAGCCAAAGATCCCGCCCGCCCCCGCAGCGCTGCGTGAAGCTGCCGCAGCTCCGGCCCCGCCGCCCAAGGAGGATGCCGGCAAACCGGCAGCCAAAGGCAAGCCGCGCTACCTTGGGGTGATCCTGACGGCCCTGCTGCTGCTGTTCATGGCCACCGTCGCGGTTTGGGCGGTATTCGGCGAAAGCGGCTTCTTCTCGGACACGCCTGCTGAAGACAGCCGCCTAGCACCCGAAGGCGCCCCCGGCAGCCCCCCGCCGGACGGGACAGACAGCCCGGCCGCCGTGGTGCCGCAGCCCGGCACGGATGCGGATGATGCCGCCATCGCGCCGCAGGTCAGCGTGCTGGCGGATCAGCCCGACCCCGGCGTGCAGGTCCTTGGCGCTGCCGCGGATGCCCCCACTGGCGAAGCGGCCCTGGCGGACGTGCTTGACAGCGGGCAGGAGCCCTCTGCCGAAGACGAAGCTGCCGCGGATGGCGCGGAGCTGCCTGACGAGACCGCTGAGGCTGACGCGGCAATTCCGGACGCGCTGGAGGACTTCGAAACGGAGGAAGGCTTGGCGGTGCCTGCCGCCCCGGCGCAGGCACCGCAGCAAGAGCCGCTGGACGAATTGGCCTTGGCTGCGCGCTATGCCGCGACCGGGGTATGGCCGGTTGCGCCGGATCTTGGAACCAGCCCCGCTGCGCCTGGCCTTGATGAGCTTTATACCGCCTCCATTGACCAGCCGGACATCGCCGCCGATGCAGTGGCGCTGCCGCAGCCGGAGTCCTTTGCCGGGGATGACAGGCTGGCGGCGATTGCCTCCCCCGCCGTGGCGGGTGCGGACTTTGACCTGGACGCCCGCGGACTGGTCAAGGCCAGCCCCAAAGGCACACTCAACCCCGACGGCATCAGGGTCTACCTGGGCCGCCCGAAGAAGGTGCCGCCGCGCGCACCGGAGCGCAGCGACCCGGCCGCCGAAGCCCTGGCCGAAGAGGTGGCCCGCAATCAGGTGCTGTCGCGCAAGCGCCCCAAAGCCCGGCCCGCGGATCTGGAGGAACAGACCGAGCGCGCCCGGCTGGGCGGCCTCAGCCGGGCCGAACTCGCCTCGCTGCGCCCGCGCCAGCGCCCGGCCAGCGTGAAACCGGCCGGGGAAGAGCAGATGGCGGCCACCGCCCTGGCCATTGCCGCCTCGGCGGTGCCGCGCGAGCGGCCTGCGAATTTCGCCAATCTGGTGGACCGCGCCCGCCGCAATGCCCAGAACCAGGTGCAGACCGCCGCCGCCGTGCCCGCCGCTGCCGCTGCTGCCGCGCCGCGCATCCCGACCGAAGCGTCGGTCGCCCGCCGCGCCACGGTCAACAACGCCCTCAATCTGCGCAAGCTGAACCTGATCGGGGTTTACGGCACCGCCTCTGACCGCCGCGCGCTGGTCCGGCTGCCGTCGGGCCGCTACATGAAGGTGCGGGTCGGCGACCGCATCGACGGCGGCCGGGTGATTGCCATTGGCGAAAGCCAGCTGCAGTACCAGAAAGGCGGCCGCAACCGCACTCTGAAGATGCCCAACAGCTAAGCATCCGGGCGGGACGGCATTTTGCCCCTGCCCACTACCACCAGCCCCCGGTCTGCAGGCAGCCGGGCCCCGAACACGCAGACGAACACGAAAAAGCCGGGCCCGCAGTGCGGACCCGGCCCTGTCACTCAAGCGCCGGCGGTTACTCGGCGGCCTGGATCTCGCCGTTTTCGATCTGCTCCCGCTCGATCGATTCAAACAGCGCCTTGAAGTTGCCCTCGCCGAAGCCGTCGTCGCCCTTGCGCTGGATGAACTCAAAGAAGATCGGACCGATCACGGTCTTGGAGAAGATCTGCAGCAGGATCTTGGTCTCGCCGCCGTCAACCACGCCTTCGCCGTCGATCAGGATGCCGTGTTTCTTCATCCGGTCCAGCGGCTCTTCATGGCCCTGCACGCGCTCGTGGCTCAGGTCGTAATAGCTCTCCGGGGGGGCAGGCATGAACTTGATGCCGCGCTCCGAAATCTCATCGGTCGAGTCATAGATGTTCTCGGTGCCGACGGCGATGTGCTGGATGCCCTCGCCCTTATACTTCTTCAGGTAGGAGACGATCTGCCCGGTTTCGCCGCGGTCCTCGTTGATCGGGATCCGGATACGGCCGCAGGGCGAGGTCAGCGCGCGGCTCAGCAGGCCGGTGTATTTCCCTTCGATGTCGAAGAAGCGGATCTCCTTGAAGTTGAACAGCTCGCCGTAGAACTTGAACCACTTGTCCATGTTGCCCTTGTAGACGTTGTGGGTCAGGTGATCGAGGTAGTAGAAGCCGACGCCGCGCGCCTTGGACTGCTTCAGCCACTCGAATTCCTCATTGTAGGGCGAGGTGTCATAGTACTGGTCGATGAAGTAGATCAGCGAGCCGCCGATGCCCTTGATCGCGGGCACGTCCATGGTCTTGTCATCGCCGTCATAGGCTTCGGCGCCCTTGGCGACGGCATGTTCGAACGCCTTCTGCGCATCGGCCACGCGCCAGCCCATCGACGGGGCGCAGGGGCCATGCTCTGCGACGAATTTTTCGGCAAAGCTGCCGGCCTCGGCATTCAGGATATAGGTGATGTCGCCCTGCTGCCACAGCTCGATGCCGGGCTTTTGCTTGTGTCGGCCGACCAGCTCATAGCCCATCCGGGTGAACAGGTCCCGCAGTTCCTGCGGCTCCGGGCTGGCAAATTCAACAAATTCAAAGCCATCGGTGCCAGCGGGGTTTTCCGGGGTAATCTCGGATTTCGGGGCATTGTGGGGGAACGGACCCATTGCGCGTCTCCTTCATCTGATGTGGGGACAGGATTAAATCTTGCGCCAAGAATACCGCATTTCCGATACAGGTTTTCCGCGTAGTTTAACGCGCGCCGCTTGCTTTATGCGCAGGTTTTTCACATTCTTCCTGAAAAACGGAGAAATCCCGCATGCTGGATCCGACAGACACGAAACTTCTCGCGGCGCTGCAAAAAGACGCGCATCTGACCGCGCAGCAGCTTGGCGAACTGCTCAACCTGTCGCCCAGCCAGGCCGGGCGGCGGCGCCAGCGGCTGGAGGCGGAAGGCTATATCGAGGGCTATGCGGCGCGGCTGAACCCGGCCAAACTGGGGCTTGCGGTGCAGGGGTTTGTGCAGGTGCATCTGGGCAGCCACGGCCCCGAGCAGTCCAAGGGGTTCGCCCGGCTGGTGGCCAGCCAGCCGCAGATCACCTCCGCCTGGACGATGACCGGCGAAGCCGATTACCTGCTGCGTGTCTACTGCGCCGACCTGCAGGCGCTGAACACGCTGATTCACGAAATTCTGCTGCCGCACCCGGGCGTTTCACGCGTCCAGAGCCAGATCGTAATGGCACAATTAAAACGAGATGCGCCGCTGCCAACTTAACTACTCGGGAAGGGTTTGGGCGTAAGACGAACGCAACGACTACTCAAACAGAAGTGGAATTTGCCGTGTCTTTTGTTGACCGCCGTGTTGAAACGCGCCCAAGCAGCGGCGAGGCTCCCTTTGGCCTCCATGAAGTGTTCTTCTCCAGGACTGACGGCCGGGGCGTGATCCAGGCCGGGAACTATGTTTTCCGGCGGGTGGGCGCCTACCCCTGGGAGGAGCTGATCGGCGCGCCGCACAAGCTGATCCGCCACCCGGACATGCCCAAGGGCGTGTTTTCTTTGTTCTGGGACACGATCCAGCGCGGCGACCCCATGGGCGCCTATGTCAAGAACAAGTCCAAGGACGGGCTGTACTACTGGGTGTTTGCCGTGGTTGTCCCCTGCCAGGACGGCTACCTCTCTGCCCGGATCAAGCCCAGCAGCAAACTGTTCGGCGAGGTGCGCGCCTTTTACGCCCAGATGCTCAAGCGCGAGAAAGACCAGGGGGTCAAACCTGAGGACAGCGCCCAGTACCTGCTCGACTGGCTGGGCAGTCACGGCTACGAGAATTACCACCAGTTCGCCGCCCACGCGCTGAGCCAGGAGCTGATCGCCCGCGATACCGGCCTCAGCAACCAGCCGCACGCCCGCATCCGGGAACTGACCGGCATGCTGCGCAATGCCGAAACCCTGGTCGAGGAAACCGAAGGTCTGATCGCCGATTTCGACGCCATGCACACGATCCCGCACAACCTGCGGGTGCTGGCCTCGCGGATTGAGCCGTCGGGCGGACCGGTCACCGTGCTGTCGCAGAACTATGGCTCCATGTCGCGCGAGATGTCGGACTGGTTCGCGGCGCATGTGATGGGAAAGAACAGCAACTTCGCCAAGATCAAATCCTCCGTCAACAACAGCCTGTTTGTCGAAGGCATGGCGCGGATCCTGATCGAATGCGACAACCAGCTGCAAAAAGAACGCCGCGAACTGGGCAATGTCGACATGGAGGCCGAGCGCAAGATCCTCGGCGATTTGGTGAAGGACCAGGTCAAGCGCTCGCAGGACGGCATGAAGGAAGTCGATCAGGAAGCCGAGCGCATCACCAGCGCCTGCCAGGTCATGCACCGGCATTTCCTCGGCCTCAGCTCGACCCGGGTGCTGCTGAAGATCGAAAGCGCCAGGCTGACCGATTCTGGTGAAACCCTGGCAGATATCATCGACCAGCTCGGCGGTTTCCAGGAGCGGATTTCGCGGCGGCTGGACCGGATCGGCAAGCTCAGCGAAGAAATCCGCCTGCTGGAGCAATAATTCCGCGGCGCCGGCCCCCGGCAGGCGCCGAATTGCCTTATCAGCGCGCCGCAGCTGCCAAAGCCATTGCCAAGGTACCGGCGCGCTTGCGATACCTTCTGTATGGAAGAGTTTTTTTACCAGGCAACCGTTTATCTGGCAGCCGCCGTCATCGCGGTGCCGCTGGCCGCACGTCTCGGCCTTGGCTCGGTGCTGGGCTACCTGGCGGCGGGCATTGCCATCGGCCCGGTGCTTGGCCTGACCGGCACCGAAACCGAGGATCTGCGCCATTTCGCGGAGTTCGGCGTGGTCATGATGCTGTTCCTGATCGGGCTGGAGCTGGAGCCGCGCGCGCTGTGGGCGATGCGGCACAAGCTGCTGGGACTGGGCGGCATGCAGATTTCGCTGTCCACCCTTGCCCTGATGGGGGCAGCCATGGCGATGGGCCAGCCCTGGCACGTCAGCCTGGCCATCGGCCTGGCGCTGTCGCTCTCTTCCACCGCGATCGTGCTGCAGACGCTGTCCGAAAAGGGATTGATGCGCACCGGCGGCGGCCGCTCGGCCTTTTCGGTGCTGCTGACCCAGGACATTGCGGTGATTCCGATACTGGCCTTCCTGCCGCTGCTTGGCTCTTATGCAATCCCGCAGTTCTCCAGCGATGGCTCCATCATTCTGGAAAGCGACAGCCACGGCGCGGGCCACGGGTCCTTGTCACTGGTGGACGGGCTGCCCGGCTGGGCGGTGACGCTGGTCACCCTCGCCGCCATTGCCTTTATCATCCTCGCGGGCATCTACCTCACCCGGCCGCTGTTCCGCTTCATCCACGCCTCCAACCTGCGCGAGATGTACACCGCGCTGGCGCTGATGATCGTGGTCGGCATCTCCTTCCTGATGACGCTGGTCGGCCTGTCGCCGGCGCTCGGCGCCTTTCTGGCGGGCGTGGTGCTGGCCAACTCGGAATTCCGGCATGAACTGGAAAGCGACCTCAACCCCTTCAAGGGGCTTCTGCTGGGGCTGTTCTTCATCACCGTCGGCGCAGGCATCGACTACCGCCAGCTCCTGGCGGATCCCGCCGACCTGATCGGACTGGCCGCGCTGGTAATCTTTGCCAAGGGCGCAGTGCTGTTTGCGGTTGGCCGCGCCTTTGGCCTGCGCCGCCGCGGGCTGTGGCTGTTCACCCTCAGCCTGGCCCAGGCCGGGGAGTTCGGCTTTGTGCTGCTCACCTTCTCGCGCCAGCTGAATGTGATCCCGGCGGCCCTGTCGGAAAAGCTGCTGCTGGTGATTGCCCTGTCGATGCTGATCACGCCGCTGCTGTTCATCCTCTATGACTTCCTGTCCAAACGCATGGCCGACGCCCGCCAGGAGCACGAGCCGGACGAGATCGACGAGGAAGGCCCGGTCATCATCGCCGGCATTGGCCGCTTCGGGCAGATCGTCAACCGGCTGGTTCAGGCCAGCGGTTTCAAGACCGTGGTGCTGGACCACGACATGGAGGCGGTGCAGCTGATGCGCCGCTTCGGGGTCAAGAGCTTTCTGGGCGACCCCACCCGCCCGGAGCTGCTGAAAGCGGCCGGCATTGCCAAGGCCAAGGTGTTTGTCGTGGCGCTGGATGATCCCGAAGGGGTGGTCAAGATGGTGTCCCATGTGCGCCGCGCCTATCCGGACCTGCACATCATCGCCCGCGCCAAGGACCGCAACCACGTCTATGAGCTGTATCAGGCCGGCGCCGACGACATCGTGCGCGAGCTGTTCGACAGCTCGGTCCGGGCGGGCCGCTACGTGCTGGAGAACGTGGGCCTCACCGAATACGAGGCGGCGCAGGCGGCGCAGACGTTCTACAATCACGACCGCCAGAACCTGCGCGATCTGGCCGAGCACTGGGTCCCCGGCACCCCGGCCAGCCAGAACCCCGCCTATATCGAACGGGCGCGGGAACTGGAAAAGGCCCTCGAAAGCGCGATTTTCGAAATGGCGGAGCGCAAGCGGAAGAAATCCTCCGAGGCCGCCGAATAAAAAAGCCCCGGCGCAGGCCAGGGCTTCGTTTTAGCAACTGAGACAGGCGCTCAGCCGTCCGAGACCCCCGCCTCGGCAAATGTTGCCATACCGCTGTGACAGGCAATCGCGCCTTTCAGCACCTGGATCGCCAGCGCCGCGCCGGAGGCCTCGCCCAGCCGCAGACCCAGCGACAAGAGCGGCTGCTTGCCCAGTTTGCCGAGCAGCACCGGATGGGCGCCCTCGGCGCTTTGGTGGCCCGCCAAGGCGTGGTCCAGCGCCCCGTCTGCGGTTTGCAACAGGCAGGCGGCGGCGGCGCAGCAGATGAAGCCGTCCAGGATCACCGGGATGCGCAGCACCCGGGCCGCGGCAATGGCACCGGCCATGGCGGCAATCTCGCGCCCGCCAAGGCAGGCCAGCGCATCCAGCCCATCCCGGATGGCGCCCTTGTGCAGCGCCACGCCTTCGGCCACCACCCGGGTCTTGTTGGCAAGACCGGCATCATCCACGCCGGTGCCGCGGCCGGTCCAGTCAGCCGCGTCTCCGCCGAACAGGGCACAGGCCAGCGCCGCCGCCGGGGTGGTGTTGCCGATGCCCATCTCGCCGACCACCAGCAGGTCGGCGCTGGGGTCCACTGCGGTCCAGCCCGTCCGCAGGGCGGCCAGCAGCTCATCCTGGGTCATGGCCGGGCCTTGGGTGAAATCACCGGCCGGGCGGTCCAGCTCCAGCGCGTGCACATCCATGCGGGCGCCTGCCAGCTTGGCCAGCTGGTTGATCGCGGCGCCGCCGTGCTGGAAGTTGATGACCATCTGAGCGGTGACTTCCGGCGGAAAGGCCGAAACGCCTTGCGCTGTCACGCCGTGATTGCCGGCAAAGACGATCACCTGCGGCGCGGCGATTTCGGGCCGGTCGCTGCCGCGCCAGCCGCCGTACCAGATCGCCAGGTCTTCCAGCCGCCCCAGCGCGCCCGGCGGTTTGGTCAGCTGGCTGTTTCGGGCGGCAGCGCCCTGCAGCGCGGCCTGGTCCTGGGCCGGCGCAGCAGCCAGTGCGGCGCGGAAATCATCAAGGGAGGAAAGCTGTGGCAGCATGTGAAAGCCTCGTTGCATCTGAGCGGGTGACGCGGATAAAGCGGTTGGCAATCTGTTTAACCGCTGGCGGCAGTGCCGCAAGCCCCGCAATAGGCCCGTAAATGCGAAAAAACGACATCCAGGCAAATGACGTGCTTCTGGCGCTGGTGCTGCTGACCCGGCTGCCGCTGCCGCATCTGCCGCCGCAAGCGTTTCAGCGTCAGGCCAAGGCAGTCTGGGCGTTTCCGCTGGCCGGGCTGGCGGTGGCCCTGCCCGCAGCACTGCTGGCCGCGCTGGCGCTGGCGGCGGGCCTGCCGGCGGCGGTGGCCGCCGGGCTGGCGCTGGCAGTTCAGGTGCTGCTGACCGGTGCCATGCATGAGGACGGGCTGGCCGATACCGCCGACGGGCTGTGGGGCGGTTTCAGCCGCGAACGGCGGCTGGAGATCATGAAAGACAGCCGCATCGGGGCCTACGGGGTGATCGCGCTGATCCTGGGGTTCGGCCTGCGCTGGACCGCGCTGGCCGCCTTGCTGCAGGTTGCAGGCCCCTGGCCGCTGCTGGCGCTGGCGATGATGAGCCGGGCGGTGATGCCCGCGCTGATGGCGGCGCTGCCCAATGCGCGATCGGCGGGGCTGTCGCAAACCGTGGGACGCCCCCGCGCTCTGCCCTGCCTTCTGGCCGCAGGGCTTGCAGTATTCCTGTCATTGCCTCTGATTGGCGCGGCGGCCTTTGGCACCGCCCTGGCAATGGGTGCAGCCGCTATGGGGCTGGGCGCGCTGGCCAGGGCCAAGATCGGCGGCCAGACCGGCGACATACTGGGCGCTTCGCAGCAGATGGCGGAAATTGCGGGGCTGCTCGCTTTGCTCGCCATCTGCAGCTGAGCCGGACGGGCATAAAAAAAGGCCGCGCCTTCTCAGGCACAGCCTTTCTGTCTTGTGATCGGCTGATCAGGCAGCGCGGGAGGTCAGAACCTCGTCCACCTGCTTGGCAGCGGCGATCTCATCATTGCCGGAGACGGCGGCCACTTCGCGGGTCAGGCGCTCCAGCGCGGCCTCATACAGCTGGCGCTCGGAGTAGCTCTGCTCGCGCTGATCGTCCGTGCGGTGCAGATCGCGGACCACTTCGGCGATCGAGATCAGGTCGCCGGAGTTGATCTTCTGCTCATACTCCTGGGCGCGGCGCGACCACATCGCGCGCTTCACCTTGGCCTTGCCCTTGAGCGTCTTCATCGCCTGCTCGATCACATCGGGCGAGCTCAGCGAACGCATCCCCACTTCGGTCGCCTTGTTGGTCGGCACCCGCAGGGTCATCTTGTCCTTTTCAAAAGTGATCACGAAAAGCTCCAGCGCAAAGCCGGCCACTTCCTGCTCCTCGATCGAGATGATCTGGCCAACGCCATGCGCCGGGTAAACCACGTAATCATCGGGGCGGAATTCGAGCTTCTTCGACTTGGTCATACAGGTTTTTCCTCACTCACAGCCGGGCGGCACCGGCATTAACGCGAAAAAGCACCGGACTCCGGCCAGTTCGTCTGGACCAGTCCCCGGGACATTTTCTTCGCAGAAATACCGCCCAAAGTACGCACCGCTTAAGGCGTGCGCCCGGGGCGGACTCCGATTTCTTTTGCCTATTGTGGCCTGAGTATATCATAAAAATGGGCCGCCTGAAAGACAGCCCGCTGGTCAGGGACCGCAAAATCCCTATGCAATGCGGCGGTTTTTTGCACAATTGCGCCATCGCTGCGCAGGAGGGAGAATCAGCCGCCTTCGCCGGGTGCCTCGGAGAAATACTTCTCCATCTTGCCCTCTTCACCGTCGCGTTCTTCGGCGTCGGGCAGCGGGTCCTTCTTGGACACGATCACCGGCCACATTTCGGAGTATTTGCGGTTGAATTCAACCCACTTGTCCATGTCCGGCTCGGTGTCCGGACGGATCGCATCCGCCGGGCATTCCGGCTCGCAGACGCCGCAGTCGATGCATTCGTCGGGGTGGATCACCAGGGTGTTCTCGCCCTCATAGAAGCAGTCCACCGGGCACACCTCGACACAATCGGTGTATTTGCAGGCGATGCAGTTTTCCGTCACGACATAGGTCATAGTACCGAGTCCCGTTATCCGTTTGCGCCTAGCTAATCCAGACCGGCCAAGGCTTCAAGCCGTCAAAGGGTATCCTGCTTGCGAGTAAGATCAAGCGCCCTGCGGGCTTTTTTGTCCGGGCGGCCTTTTCCTTCGAACTTGGGATTGGCCGGAATTTTTTCCTGCTTTTCCGTCATGTCGGAATAAAGGGCCTGCGCTTCCGGCGCCGGGCCGCGGCGTTCGCCGGTGGCCTCGATGCGGACCACGCGGATCACCTTGCCCTGGGCGAAGGTCAGAACGTCCCCGGGGGAGACGTTCTGAGCCGGTTTCGATGCCTTGGTGCCGTTGACGCGCACATGGCCCGCGCCGACCTGTTTGGCGGCCAGGCTGCGGGTCTTGAAAAACCGCGCATACCACAGCCATTTGTCGATGCGGATCCGGGGCGCGCCGTCGGCCATGGCCGGATCAGTCGCCCTGTTTCAGCCCCATCAGCGCAGCGGCAAAGGGGTTGTCCGGGTCGATCTGCTTTTCCTTCTTGGCGGGACGCGAGGAATAGGTCTTGGCGCCCTTGTCCTGGCGCGGACCGCCCTTGCGGCCCGGTTTGCCGTGGCCGCCTTCGCCGCCGCCTTTGCCGCCGCGCGGCTTGCCCTTGCCGCCCGGTTTGCCGTCGCCCTGCGGACGGCGGTTCTGCTGGCGCTGGCCGCCCTGACGGCCGCCCCGGGTGCCGCCCCAGGTGAAGGTGTAAAAGACTTCCGTCTCCGCTGCGTCGAGCGCGGCGTCGGCCGCTTCGCCCACCGGGGTTTCAGCCGCAGCAGTCTCTGCAACCGGCGTCTCAGCCACCGGCTCGGCCGGTTCCTCGGCCACCGGGGCAACGCCTGCATCCTCGATCGCTTCGGTGCCTGCGGGCACGTCGGCGGGTGCGGCTTCACCTTCTTCTGCCGGTGCGGCAGCAGGCGTGTTCTCGACCTCGGCGGCGGCGTCCATCACCGGCTTGTCTTCGGACGGGGTGCCGGTTTCGGTCACGACGGCATCCACCGGCTTGACCTTCTGGCGCTCGCCCTTCTCGGCGCTGTAGCCCAGGCCCTGCATCAGGTCGGCGAACTGCTCCAGCGTCATGCCGGTGATCGACAGCATGTCGGCCTTGGCTTCAAAACCGCCGCGGCTGTCTTCGGCGCGCAGCATGTCGGCCAGGCGCTCCAGCATGTCGATGCGGATCATCCGCTCGCCCGCAGCCCGGTAGCCGCACATAGTGTCATAGCCCTCGGGCGCGTCCTTGATCGACGGCACGGTGACCAGACCCGGCGGCGGCGCCTCGGGGAAGTCCTGCAGGCCGTTGGCCAGCGACCACAGCACCAGGCGCAGACGCGTCGGCGCAGGCTTCAGCAGAAGCGGCATGAAGATGGTGAACTGGCCGAAGCGGATGCCGTGCTTGCGCAGCGCGCCGCGGGCGTCCTGATCCAGATCCTTCACCTCCTGCGCAACGCCTGCACGCGGCAGCACGCCGAGGTTTTCGACCATCCGGAAGGCAAAGCCGCGCGCCAGGCCGGTCAGCTCTTCGTCCTTTTGCAGGTCCAGCAGCGGCTCGAACAGCGCGTTGATCTTGCGGGTGATGAAATGCAGCAGGCGGCGCTCCACCTTCTGGGCGACATCCGGCCCGGCGGCGTCGTCGACGAACACCTCGATCTGCGGGCTCAGCGCGTCCGCGCCGGCCACCAGCTTGCCCACCGCATCGCCGCCCCACATCAGGCCGCCCTGCTCGGTATAATCGATCTCGGTATCGGGTGCGTTATAGAACCGGTCCGCACGCAGATGGAATTGCGGCGCCAAAGCCTGCAGCGAGGCCGCTTTCAAGGCTTTTGCCTCAGCACCCTGCGCGCCTTTGTCCGGGCTGAACCGGAACCCTTCCAGACGGCCGACGAATTCGCCTTCGACCGTCACTTCACCCTTGTCATTCACTTCGGCCAAAAGGGCCTCCTTCTGTTTGAGCCGGCGCAGAAGCACGGATGTGCGCCGGTCCACAAATCGCTGAGTCAAGCGCTCGTGCAGCGCGTCTGACAGTCTGTCTTCTACAGCGCGCGTCTCCCCGCGCCAATGGCTTTCGTCACGCAGCCAGCCATTCCGCTGCGCGACATATGTCCACGTCCGGATAAAGGCCAGACGCTTGGACAGGGTATCTATGTTGCCGTCGGTCCGGTCAATCCGCTTGATCTGGCGGGCCAACCAGTCGTCCGGCACCACACCGCCGCCGTGCAGATGCTCAAAAATAACGCCCAGAAGCGAGGTATGTTCCGCATGGCTGATGCCGCGGAAGTCGGGAATCCGGCAGACATCCCACAGCAGTTTCACCGATTGCGCATTGGTGGTGCGGGCGATGATGGCGGATTCGCGCGACAGCATCTTCAGCGCACCCAGGTCGTCGGCCTCGCGCGCCTTGGTCAGATGCTCGTTCGAGGGGCTTGATTCGAGCGAGTTGATCAGCGCCTCGACGGTGCCGAACTGCAGATCGGCAGAGCGCCAGTTGAGCTTTTTCAGCGGCGTGAACTGGTGGTTCATGATCGCCGAGGCGGTGCCTTCATCCAGCGGCCGGGCATCGCCGGTAACACCAAAGGTGCCGTGACTCATGCCGCGGCCGGCGCGGCCTGCGATCTGCGCCAGTTCATTGGGCGCCAAGGGGCGCATCCGGCGGCCGTCGAACTTGGTGGTGGAGGAAAACGCCACATGGTCGATATCGAGGTTGAGCCCCATGCCGATGGCGTCGGTGGCGACCAGGTAATCGACCTCGCCATTCTGGTAGAGCGCCACCTGGGCGTTGCGGGTGCGCGGGGAAAGCGCCCCCATAACCACCGCCGCGCCGCCCTTCTGGCGGCGGATCAGCTCGGCAATGGCATAGACATTATCAACCGAGAACCCGACGATGGCGGTGCGCGGCGGCATCCGGCTTATCTTTTTCGAACCCGTATAGACCAGATCGGACATCCGCTCGCGGCGGTGGAACTCGACGCCCGGCACCAGTGCCGAAATCGGGCCGCGCATGGTGTCGGCGCCCAGGAACAGAGTTTCCAACGTGCCACGGGCGCGCAGCAGCCGGTCGGTGAAGACATGGCCGCGCTCCGGGTCGGCGCAGAGCTGGATCTCGTCGATGGCCAGGAAATCGCATCCCATGCCCTCGGGCATCGCCTCCACCGTGCAGATCCAGTACTGCGCCCGCGGCGGCACGATACGCTCCTCGCCGGTGACCAGCGCCACCACCGAGGGCCCGCGGGCCGCAACCACCTTGTCGTAGACCTCGCGCGCAAGCAGGCGCAGCGGGAATCCCATCACCCCGGTGCGGTAACCCAGCATGCGTTCGATGGCGTAATGGGTTTTGCCGGTGTTGGTCGGGCCCAGGACGGCCACGATCCGCGATGCGCTTGCCATTGCTTCAGCCCCCGCCCCCGAGAGGGCTTAGAGTTCCCTGCCCTCGACAGAGAGCTTCAGACGTTCGAGGGCGCTGCTTACTTCCTCGTGGTGCGGATGTATAGCCTTGGCGCGCTGGTAGGCCTGGTAGGCGCGCGCAGGCTCACGGAACTGCTCGAACAGCGCGCCCAGCGCGTAAATGGCGTTGTAATCCTTGGGATTCAAGGCCAGCGCGCGCTCCAGGTCGGCAACTGACGGACCGTAGAGCCCCATCGCGAAATAGACCCGCGCGCGCTGATACCAGCCGCGGGCGAACTCCGGCGCATGGTCTGTCAGCGCCGTCAGATGCTCTGCCGCCTGCTGCAGATCGCCGCGTTCAATCGCGTCGGTGCCGCGCCGCAACAGCAGGTCCATGGAGGGCGAGCCGCTTTTGGCCCATAGCGCCTGCAGCTCGCGGTCAATCGCCGCAGCCTCCGTTGCGCCGGCAGAGGCCAGATCCTGCAGCAGCACATCGGCCGGCACGGCCTGCGCCAGCGCCTGCCCGGAGAGGGAAAACGCGGCAGCGGACGCTGTTGCCGCCACGATAGCTTTGAGCTTTGGAAAATTTGCCAGCATGATGCCCCCAGTGTAATCCCGCGCGCTGTATTTTCCAGTATTGGATGCACATGCTTCACAGGTTTGTGCTATAAGCGCGCAAAATAGATTGAGGACCGATATGAGCGTTACCCTTGAACAGGCGGCAGAAGCCCTGAACGGCAAACTGGATGCGGGCGAATTCGATTCCACCGCCAAGTTCCAGATCGAAGGCCTGGGCGCCATCATGCTGGACGGCGCCGGCGCCCGTGCCGGCGATGAAGAAGCGGACGTGACGATGACCGCAGATGCCGACACGTTCCAGGCGATCCTGGACGGTGAGCTGAACCCGACCGCCGCCTTCATGTCCGGCAAGCTGACCATCGACGGCGACATGGGCGCCGCGATGAAGCTGGCGGCGGCGCTGGCCTGATGGACGGCGCCCCGGTGGAGCTGCAGCCCGCCCCCCTGTTTGCGGAGATCGCGCAGGGGCCGGCGAACGGCGCAGCCCATTGGGTCCAGACCGCTGACGGCCTGCGCATCCGTGCGGGCCATTGGCACCCCGGGGGGACGGCCAAGGGCACGGTCCTGCTGTTCCCCGGGCGCACCGAGTATATCGAAAAATACGGCCTTGCCGCGGCGGAGTTTGCCGCCTGCGGCTATGCCACCCTCACCGCGGACTGGCGCGGCCAGGGGCTGGCCGGGCGGATGCTGGCAGAGCGCCGTCTGGGCCACGTGGGCCATTTCACCGATTTCCAGAAAGACGTGCAGGCACTCACGGCGCTGGCGGACCAGCTGGAGCTGCCCCGGCCCTGGTTCCTGGTGGGCCATTCCATGGGCGGCGCCATCGGCTTGCGGGCGCTGATCGAAGGGCTGGACGTCAATGCCTGCTGTTTCACCGGCCCGATGTGGGGCATCCAGATCCCGCCGATGATGCGCCCGCTGGTGCGCGTCCTCAGCGGGATCGCGCCGTATCTGCGCCTGCACGAGCGGCTGCTGCCGACCACTGCGCTGGAGCAATATGTCCAGGTCACCCCGTTTGAAGGCAACACCCTGACCACCGATCCGGAGATGTACCGGATGATGCACGCCCAGCTGGAGGCGCAGCCGGACCTGGCGCTTGGCGGCCCCACCATCCAATGGCTGCGCGTCAGCCTGGAGGAATGCGCCTGGCTGGCGCAGCAGCCCTCCCCCGCGCTGCCCTGCATCACATTCCTGGGCACCGACGAGCAGATCGTCAACTGCGAGGCGATCCACGACCGCATGGACCGCTGGCCCGGCGGCGAGCTGGACCTGATCGAGGGCGGCCAGCACGAAGTGATGATGGAAACCCCGGACATCCGCGCGCATGTGTTCTCCCGCATGTGCCGCCTGTTCGAGCAGCACGGCGGCTGACCCCCGCGACATCCCGTTGCCTGTTCAGCGCGCGCCCCCTTTACCCGGCCGTTACCCGTCTCTGTCATTCTCCTGCGCTGATCCGCCCCCGGCTGCTTGTGATCCCGCAAGCCGCCGCTTAGATGTTGGATCAAAGCATTTCTCATGACAGGAGCCCCCATGTTCCAGCTTCCCTTCCCCGTCCGCGACGCAAACGCCACTGCCGGTTCCGGCGGCCTCGGCAAACTGCCGGAATGGGACCTCAGCGATCTTTACGCGTCTGAGGACGCGCCCGAACTGGCCCGCGATCTGGACTGGCTGCAAAAGGAATGCGCCGCCTTTGCCGCCGACTACGAGGGCAAGCTGGCAGATCTGGACGCAGACGGGCTGCTGGAATGCGTGCAGCGCAACGAGAAGATCAACAACATCGCCGGGCGCATCATGTCCTTCGCCGGCCTGCGCTATTACCAGCTGACCACCGACGCGGACCGCGCGGCCTTCCTGTCGGACTGCCAGGAAAAGGTGACCATCGCCACCACCCCGCTGGTGTTCTTCACGCTGGAGCTGAACCGGATCGAAGATGACGCGATGCAGGCGCATCTGGAGGCCAATGAAGAACTCGCCCGCTATGCCAGCGTGTTCCGCCGCATCCGCGCCATGAAGCCCTACCAACTGTCGGACGAGCTAGAAAAGTTCATGCACGACCTCGGCATTGTCGGCGATGCCTGGGAGAAGCTGTTTGACGAAACCATCGCGGGCCTGACCTTCACCGTTGATGGTGAAGAGCTGAACATCGAAGGCACCCTTAACCTGCTGACCGAGCAGGACCGCAGCAAGCGCGAGGCCGCCGCCCGCGAACTGGCCCGCGTTTTCGGCGAGAACATCAAGACCTTCGCCCGCGTCCACAACACGCAAGCCAAGGAAAAGGAAATCATCGACCGCTGGCGCGGCATGCCCAGCGCTCAGACCGGCCGCCACCTGTCCAACGATGTTGAACCGGAAGTGGTCGAGGCACTGCGCGAGGCGGTGGTTGCCGCCTACCCCAAGCTCAGCCACCGCTATTACGAGCTGAAGCGCAAATGGCTGGGGCTGGACGTGATGCAGGTCTGGGACCGCAACGCGCCGCTGCCGCTGGAGGATAGCCGCATTATCGGCTGGGACGAGGCCGAAAAGACGGTGATGGAGGCCTATGAGGCCTTTGACCCCCGTATGGGCGAAATCGCAGCCCCCTTCTTCTCGGACGGCTGGATCGACGCCGGCGTGAAACCCGGCAAGGCGCCCGGCGCCTTTGCACATCCGACCGTCACCAACGTGCACCCCTATGTGATGCTCAACTATCTGGGCAAACCGCGCGACGTGATGACCCTGGCGCATGAACTGGGCCACGGCGTGCATCAGGTGCTGGCGGCCGAACAGGGCGAGATGCTGTCCTCCACCCCGCTGACGCTGGCGGAAACCGCGTCTGTCTTTGGCGAGATGCTGACCTTCCGCAAGATGCTGGACAAGGCCGAAACTAAGGAGCAGCGCAAGGTGCTCTTGGCCGGCAAGGTCGAGGATATGATCAACACGGTTGTGCGCCAGATCGCCTTTTATGATTTCGAATGCAAACTGCACGCCGCCCGCGCCGAGGGTGAGCTGACGCCGGATGACATCAACGCCATCTGGATGTCGGTGCAGGCGGAAAGCCTGGGCGAAGCCTTTGAATACATGGACGGTTACGAGACCTTCTGGGCCTATATCCCGCACTTCGTGCACTCGCCCTTCTACGTCTACGCCTATGCTTTCGGCGATGGCCTGGTGAACGCGCTCTACTCCGTCTATGCGAGCGGCGCCGAAGGTTTCGAGGACAAGTATTTCGAGATGCTGAAGGCGGGCGGCTCCAAGCACCACAAGGAACTGCTGGCGCCCTTTGGCCTCGATGCCACCGACCCCAAGTTCTGGGACAAGGGCCTCAGCATGATCTCCGGCTTCATTGATGAGCTGGAGGCGATGGAGGACTGATGCGCCTCTGCCTGCGCCCGGTGGCCCGCAGCGAATTTGATCTGGTCTCCCGCATCCAGGTGACGCCGGATCAGATCCGCTTTAGCGGCACCGTGGCGCAGGCCTTTGAAGAAGATGAGGAGGGCGTGGATTTTCACGCCGTCCTCGACGGCGCCCGCGCGGTGGGCTTCTTCAAGACCGACCGGCTGTATCACGAGACCTATGAGTTCGCCCGGGCGGATGAGCTGGGCCTGCGCGCCTTTATGATCCACAGCCGCGATCAGGGCAAAGGCTATGCCACTGCGGCTGTGCTAGCCCTGCAACCCTACCTTGCCGCCCGCTACCCGGAGCGCGGTGCGGTTTTGCTGACGGTCAACATGCAGAACCCAAGTGCCATCCGCTGCTACCTGAAGGGCGGTTTTGCCGATACCGGCGGCATCTACCCCCACGGCCTTGCCGGTCCGCAGCACATTCTGCGGATGGGCCTGGCGGCGGAGGGTTAAGTGGCCGGGAAGGACAGTTTCAAAGACCGCTTCCGCCCGTTCTTTGCCTGGGTCCGCGCGCATGTGCCGCGCGGGCTGAGGCTGGTGTTGGGTATCCTGCTGATCCTTGGCGGCATCTTCGGGTTTCTGCCGGTGCTTGGCTTCTGGATGGTCCCGCTTGGCGTTCTCGTGGCCGCCATGGACATAAAGCTGATCCGCCGTTGGCTGCGGCGCAGAAGGCGGTAAGAGCCCGGCCAGACGCCGGCAGCGCTTATTTCAGCTGGCTGTCCTTGGAGCCGCGCCGGTTGATGCCGCCGCGCGCCTGATGCGCGCCATCGCGTTCCTGCTGGCAGTCGATGCACAGCTTGACGCCCGGAATGGCCGCGCGGCGCTTTTCCGGGATCGGCTCCTCACACTCGGCGCAATGGGTCCGGCTTTCGCCCACCGGTCGCTTTTGCGCCTTCAGGCGTGCAAGTTCATCATTGATCGAAGCTTCGATCTGCTCATTCACCGCGCCGTCCTGCGCCCAGCCGCCAGCCATGGCTCCTCCTCCTGTGCCAGAGGATGTGAATGTAGGGCCGCACAGCCGCCCTGACCAGTGCCCTGCGGCGGCAATAACCGAGTAAATCTATCAACTATTTGATTTTATTGCATTTTCCCTTGACCGCCCTTATGCCGCCCGATACACAGGATACAGAAATTGCGAGCAAGCCAGACTCACCAGGCCGCAAGCAGCCAGCGCTCCAGCCCCCCTTCGGGCCAGCCAGACCGCCAGCGACGCCAGCCACCAGAGTGATTTCAGCCAGCCACGCGCCAGCCTTGCAGCCAGCAGCTTCGCCAGCCATCCCTATCCAGCTTGAGCGCACCCAGCCCGCAGCGGCCAGGCACGCGCCAGACAGGTCCCCCCGCCAGCAACCGCCAGCCCTTCAGGTCAGCCAAGCTGACCCAATGTTTCGCGCGCGAAACATTGGGGAAACACTGCTGCCGTAAAGCCAGCACAACCGCCAGCAGCCCGGCACGCTCTGCACGCAAGAAAAAAGGCGGCGCCGCGGCACCGCCTTTACACGCTGTTTGGGGACGCAGAGGTCAGGCGCTGGACAGCATGCCCTTTTCGCTGGCCAGTTCACGCATCTTCTTCTGCAGCTTTTCGAACGCCCGAACCTCGATCTGGCGGATGCGTTCGCGGCTGACGTTGTACTGCGAGCTCAGATCCTCAAGCGTCACAGCCTGATCCATCAGGCGGCGCTGGGTCAGAATGTCCTTCTCGCGGTCGTTGAGCACGTCCAGCGCCTCGGCCAGCAGCTCGCGCCGCACTTCCAGCTCATCGCGGGCCTCATAATCGCCGGCCTGATCGGCATCTTCATCCTCAAGCCAGTCCTGCCACTGCATGGTGCCCTCGCCCTCGCTGCCGACGGTGGCATTCAGCGAGGCATCGCCGCCCGACATGCGGCGGTTCATCGAGATCACTTCATCCTCGGTCACGCCAAGGTCGGTCGCGATCCGCTTGACGTTCTCGGGGCGCAGGTCGCCATCTTCCAGCGCGCCGATGCGGGCCTTGGCCTTGCGCAGGTTGAAAAACAGTTTCTTTTGCGCCGAGGTGGTGCCCAGCTTCACCAGCGACCAGGAGCGCAGGATATATTCCTGGATCGAGGCGCGGATCCACCACATGGCGTAGGTCGCCAGGCGGAAGCCCTTTTCCGGGTCAAAGCGTTTCACCGCCTGCATCAGGCCAACATTCGCCTCGGAGATCACTTCGGCCTGCGGCAGGCCATAGCCGCGGTAGCCCATGGCGATCTTGGCCGCGAGCCGCAGATGGGAGGTCACCATCTTATGGGCCGAGGCCGCATCCTGTTCTTCCACCCAGCGCTTGGCCAGCATGTATTCCTCTTCCGGCTCCAGCAGCGGAAACTTGCGGATTTCCTGGAGATACCGGTTCAGGCCGCCTTCGGGCGTCGGGGCAGGCAGGTTTGCATAATTCGCCATATAAAGTGTCCCTCCCAAAATGTATAAGGACTTAACATTAGCGCATATGTGTTAGCGCTAAGTCCTTTTCAAGGACCGCTTGTGGAATTCTTCTATGTTAGCGCCGGCGCTGCCGTCTGTGAATTGCATCACAGGGCAGAACACACTTATTTGCTGATAGTTTACTGGCGCAAATTACTGGCGCAAAGCCGCCAGCAAATCCGCCATATCCTGCGGCAGGGGTGCCTCGAATCTGAGCAGTTCGCCGGTGACCGGGTGCGCGAACCCCAGCACCGCGGCGTGCAGGGCCTGGCGCGGGAACGCCCGCACTGCGGCCTGCGCCTCCTCGCTCAGCGCTTTGGCGGGCAGCTTGCGGCGGCCGCCATAGGTGGGGTCGCCCACCAGACTGTGGCCGGCATGGGCCATATGCACCCGTATCTGGTGGGTGCGGCCGGTTTCCAGCCAGCATTCGATCAGCGCCGCGCAGGGCGGATTGCCAAAGCTTTCGCAGATGCGGGCCCGGGTCACCGCGTGGCGGCCGCCCTGGAACAGCACCGCCTGTTTCTGCCGGTCGGTCTTGTGCCGGGCCAAATGGGTGGTGAGCTTGAGGATATTGCCAGGCTCGAAGCTCGCCCCTTTGACGCCGCGCAGGCGCGGATCGTTGCCGTCGGGCACGCCGTAGCAGACCGCCTGGTAGTAGCGCTCCACCGTGTGCTTCTCGAATTGCACGGCCAGCCCCTGATGCGCGGCATCTGATTTGGCCACCACGAGGAGGCCGCTGGTCTCCTTGTCGATGCGGTGCACGATGCCCGGGCGCTTGACCCCGCCGACACCCGACAGGTTGCCGCCGAAATGATGCAGCAGCGCGTTGACCAGGGTGCCAGAAGGCGAGCCCGGCGCCGGATGCACCACCATGCCCGCAGGCTTGTTGATCACGATCAGGTCGCCGTCTTCAAAGACGATCTCCAGCGGGATGTCCTCGGGGCCGATATGGCTGTCTTCAGCCTCTTCCACCTCGATCGCGATAACCGCGCCAGCCGCCACGTTGGCCTTTGGGTCCTGCACCACGGCGCCATCCACGGTCAGCGCCCCCTCCCCGATCAGCCGCGCCAGCCGGGTGCGCGACAGGGCGGCCTCCTCTGGCACATCGCGCGAAACCGCTTTATCAAGCCGCTTAGGCGGGTTTTCCGCGATGACAAACTCAATCCGGCGGCTGCCCATGACTGATCCTTCCGAGACCGAAATCCAAACGGAGCCGCCGCAGATCCGGTTTCTGCGGCGGCTGGTGACCACGCTGACCGTGGTGATGATTGGCGGGCTTGTAGTGATAATCTCACTGCTTGTCATCCGCCTGCAGGCAAGTGATGCACCGCTGCCTGCGGAAATCGCCCTGCCCGCCGGAGCGGAGGCAGAGGCGGTGACCCTGGGCCGGGACTGGATCGCGGTGGTCAGCCGGGACAACCGCATCCTGATCTACGACCGCGAGACCGGCGCGCTGCGTCAAACGGTGCAAATCACGGACTGAGCCGCCCGGCTCAGGACCTCAGCAGAACCTTGTTGGAGTCGATTGCAGCGGCGATCTGAGCGTATTGGGTCTGCCGGTCCTGCGCCGTTTCCGCGCTGCGCAGCAGGACGGTGGCTGCGTCATCCAGAATGCGGGCGGCTTCGCGGTTGACCGCCGCCTGAGCCGAGGCGCGCACCGGAGTGAGCGGCCGGTTAGTGCGCTCTGCCGGATCGCTTGCGCTGGAGACGGTCACCCGGCTCCGGTCGGGATCGCGGTTCTGGCGGGCCAGCTGCCTGAGCCTGCCGGAGCTGTCCTGCAGCACGCTGCGCACCTCGTCGTAATCGGTATCCTCGGGAATACTGCCCGCTGCGGCTTCCAGCCGTTCGGACAGGCAGTCGACCTGCAGCGCCGAATCACCAGTCGCGCGGCAAAAGGCCTTGGCCGTAGCCAGCGTCGCCAGCAGCTCCGCCAGAAAGGCCGCCGAGCCGAACTCTCCGCCCGGCACCACCACCGTGTAAACAAACGGTCCCGGGCTTTGCGCAAGGGCCGGCGCGGCGGCCAGGCCCAGGCAGGAAACCCCTGCGGTCAAGGTCTTGGCAATTGAATTCAGCATCTCGTTACCCCCGCTGCATCGCTGAAAGCACCCGCCGCCGCCCGCTCCGCGCAGCGGCACTGCGCGGCATCTTGCCGGAACCCGGAAACCAGGTATCTGCGTTATTGCCCGGTGCTCAGCCGTTAACTAATCTGAATACGTTCCTAATCATAAGGTTGTTTATCCATGTATACCAGTATCTTGCAGGCGGCCACGCTGATAATTCCGCTCGCCTTCGCCGGCCAGGCGGCTTTTGCCCAGGCCGCGGACCCGGCCCTGGAAGAGGCCAAGCGCCGTCTGGCCTGCGGTGCCGGGGTGCCTGTTTCCGCCAGCTATCTTCCAAACGGCTCGCTGCAGGTGACCTGCCAGGCGCCAGGTGCCGAAGCCGTGGCCCAGTCCAGCACCAGCCGCATGCCGGAGACCGGCCTTTCGGCCGGTGCCACAGCCGGGGTGATCGCGGGCGCCCTGTTTCTGGTCGTGATTGCCGACGACGATGACGGCACCACCACGACCACCACGACGACGACAACCACGGCTGATTGAGGCCGGGGCCGGCCGCTGGTTCAGGCGGCGGCCGGCCTGCTTCCCGCCACTCCTCCGGCACTGAAACACGGAGATGGCATCGCAGAGCACGCTCTGTGCCGCCGCAATCAACAGCAGCAAAAGCCCAAGTTCGAAGGACTGTCCCACAAAGGTGCTCGGAGCGTTCTGGATAGTGATTTCTAATAGGGGGGGATGGTACCGCCTCCCCGGCTTGAACGGGGGACCTCTGGATCCACAATCCAGCGCTCTAACCAACTGAGCTAAGGCGGCACTGAGGGGGCATTTATAGCACGTCCCAGGGGCACGCAAGAGGTTTTTTCACGTTTCTGCCGCAGAAAACCGCGGCTGCCGGACGTCTGGTGCGAGACCTTCTGCAATCCGCCGCATCCGCCCGGAATTTATCCACAAGCGATTGCAATTGCAGCCGAATCCAGCGCAGCCCGCCCAGCGGAAATCAGGCGCCGGCGGTTTCAAACGTCAGCCGCCAAGTCTGTTCCACCAAGTCCTGGCCATAGCTGCGCACCGGGCGGCTGCCCGTCAGCTGCCAGCCGAACGCGCGGTACAGGGCACAGGCGGTGCGGTGGCTTTCATGGGTTGTCAGCATCATGCCCCGGTACCCCGCGGCCCGGGCAAATTCCACGCACTCGCGCAACAGCCGCTTGCCCAGGCCCTTGCCGCGGGCCTCCGGGGTCAGCAGGAACAGCCGCAATTGCGCGGTCTCCGCGTCCTTCTTCATGCAGAACACCGTCCCCAGCCGCTCACCGCGGCTTTCGGCCATCCAGCCCCGCTCGCAGGCGGGATCATGGCCCGCGCAGAAACTGTGCAGGATGTCGGCGACCAGCGGCCCGAAGGTCTGGTCGAAGCCCGCCTCGCGGGCATAGAGATCCTGGTGTCGGGCTACCAGCCATTGCATGTCGGTCGGGGCGAATCGGCGCAAGATCACATCCGTCATGCCTTAGTGTAGCGCAAAGGCGGCTTGCCTTTCAGCGTGCGGCGGGCTAGCACCGGCTGCATTCCGCTGACCGGCTAGGGAGTGCAAGATGAGTATCAATACCGAACGCGACATCGAGGCAAACCTGCAAATCGGCCCGACCGATCAGGGCATGGTGCGGATCTTCATCGAGGCGGGCGGCGCCGAGATTCCGATGGACTTCGATCCGGAAGAGGCGGAAGAGATCGCCGACGAGATCCGCGCAGCAGCCCAAGCGGCGCGCAGCATCAAGTGATCCGGGGCGTCTAGGCCGCCGCCCCTGTGACCGGGCCGGTTCCCGGTTCTGCCGCAAGCTCGACCGCTTGGCGCGGCAGCGCAGCGCGCGGCCGCCAGCAGGGCGCCGAAGGCGCGCTGCCGGGCCCAAGGCTGCCAAGGGGACCCGGCGCAGCCGGGGCACCTGCAGGCGCGGGAGCGCGTCCCTCCGCCTTATACTTCCAGATCTGCGCCCCCTGCCCCGCCCAGCAGCAGCCCGTCCTTGCCCGGGACCGGATCGCGCAGGAATTGCAGGCGGCGGGCAGCGTCCATGGCGAACTTCTGCACCAGCTTCTTGCGCCGGGCCGGCGCCAGCTTGTCCTCCGGCGCCATGCGGATGATTTCCGCATCATAGGGATCAGCGATGATCAGCCCGGTGCCGTCCGGCAGCAGCTCGGCCGGAAAATCCATGTCCACCGCCCAGAAATAGCGGTCGCACCACTCCAGATAGCCTTCCCACTTGCTGTCGGCCTGAAAATCTGCGCGGCTGGATTTGCATTCGATGACCCAAAGCTCGCCCTTCGGCCCCAGCGCCATCACGTCCACCCGCAAGCCGCGGGCGGGCACGAATTCCTCCAGCGGCGCGAATCCGAGCGAGCGCAGACAGCGCGACACCCCGCGGGCCAGTTTTTGTCCGGGCTGCAGATCTTCCATCATGGGTGCGAATGTGAACAATTGGTGAACAAATTGCAATCCCGCGGTTTTGCCGGGAAATGATGAAAGCCCGCCCCGCGTTCCCCTTGTAACAAGGGGCCGGGCAGCTTACTTACGGCCTTGGCGGGTTCTGCCCTTCTCGTGACAGGCAGCATTCCGGTGGCCTTAAGCAATTCCGAGGGAGCTGGCTCTGTGCGGATCCTGGTCCGTTTACCTGGCGCCCACCTGTATATACAGGTCCTCGGGAATCAAAGCCGCACGGTTGACTGGTGGTCCCGCCGCTTCCCCCCCCTCCGCAAAAGAAAACCGCGCCCTCCGTCAGGAAAGCGCGGTTCGGATTTCCGTTATTCCGCGTATCAGCGGCGGGTGCGCAACTGACGCTGTGCCTGGGATGGCTTTTCGGCGGGCACTTTCACCGGCTGAAACGCATCAACCACAGGCGTGCCGCGGCGGGGGCCGGTGCCTTTCTCAGCCATCGCCATTACGGCCCAGGCGAACTGCACCCCGGCAAAGACGATGCCATGCATGAACCAGAGCAGGAACACCGCCAGCAGCCCCGCATCCGAGGCGGTGACCAGCGACCAGAGGTTCATCACGTTGAACCACAGCAGCACCGCGACAAAGGCGGCCGCGATTCCAAAGCCGATCAGAACATTGCGGATATACATTTTCACCAGTTCAGGCATCTGAGTCCTCCAGATAAGCTCGAAGAGGTTATCAGCCTTTGCAGCGCCGTCCAGCGGTTGCGGGCAGGATGAGCGGAATTTGTCGCACCCTTTGCGCAGCACCAGCCCCTGAAACAAAAAAAGCGCGCCCCGCGGCGCGCCCTTTTATCCTCAAAACCCTGTGCCGGCCGGTCTTAGAACGCGTCCGGCCTGGCCTCCCGCGCCATGTGGTCCAGGACGGCATTGACGAACTTCGGCTCCTTGCCTTCGGGAAAGAAGGCGCGGGCAATGTCGACAAACTCGTTGATCACCACTTTGGGCGGGGTGTCGGACTGGGTCAGCTCAGCCCCCGCCGCGCGGAACAGCGCCCGCAGGGTCGGGTCGATGCGGGCGATCGGCCATTTCGCCACCAGCGCGCGGTCGGTCATCTGGTCGATCCGCGCCTGATAGTTCACCGCTTCACGCACCAGCTTGCGGAAGACCTTGGCATCGCCTTCCGCCATCTCGTCACCTTCATAGACAGCGCCGAACCGGTGGTCCTCGAACTCAACGATCACCTGGTCAAAGGTCTGGCCGCTCTGTTCCATCTGGAACAGCGCCTGCAGCGCATAAAGCCGCGCTGCCGATCTCATCTGATTCTTGCCATTGCCCTTGGGGCGGCTGTCCTGGGTGCTCATGCGCTGGTGGATCCGTTGTCTGTACCGGCGACCTGATACGCCCCTGCGGGCGCTTTGAAGCCGATGCCTTTGGTCTGGGCGCCCCACTTACGCGTGAGTGCGATCAGATGCAAGGCCGCAGCCGCCGCGCCGCCGCCTTTGTTCTGATCGGCGGTATCGGCGCGCACCTCGGCCTGTTTGCGGTTTTCCACGGTCAGGATGCCGTTGCCGATGCACAGGCCCTGCAGCCCCATCAGCTGGATCGCGCGGGAGCTGTCGTTGCAGACGGTGTCGTAGTGTGTGGTCTCGCCGCGGATCACGCAGCCCAGCGCCACATAGCCGTCGAAGTTTGAGCTGCGGTCGGCAATCGCAATTGCGGTCGGCACTTCCAGCGCGCCAGGCACTTCCACGATTTCAAAGGTGCCGCCTGCGGCTTCGATCTCTGCCGCGGCGCCGGCGACCAGATTGTCGGCGATATCCTTGTAGTAGGGCGCGACAACGATCAGCAGCTTCACCGGCTTGTCGAACTTTGCGCGCGGCAGGGTGTAGTGGGTTTCATGTCCGGCCATATCAAGCGTCCTTCAGAATGGGGCGGCTGCCGGTGATGGACAGGCCATAGGCGTCCAGCCCGACGTATTTCGTGGAGGGCGAGTCGGTCAGCAGGACCAGCTCATGCAGGCCCAGGCCCGACAGGATCTGGGCGCCGATGCCGGTCTGTTTGATGGTCACCGTGCGCGGGCCTTCGTCCTCGTTGGCATAAAGCGCGTTGCGCGGCTGGCGGAACAGGGTCACCACACCGCGGCCCTCTTCGGCGATGATCTCCATCGCGCGGGGCAGCTGGCGGGCGGATTTCGGGCCAAGACCCAGGATGTCCGTCGCCTCATGCAGCGCATGGGTGCGCACCAGCACCGGCTCCGGCGTGGTGATGTCCCCCTTGATCATCACCACATGCTCGATACCGTGGGTCTGGTCGGTGAACAGCCGCATTTCCCACTCGCCGCCGAATTCCGAGGTCACGGTCTCGCGCGAGGTTTCCACCACCAGGTTGTCGTTGCGGGCGCGGTAGGTGATCAGGTCGGAGATGGTGCCAATCTTCAGCCCGTGTTTCTGTGCGTATTCGACCAGGTCGGGCAGGCGCGCCATGGTGCCGTCTTCCTTCATGATCTCGCAGATCACCGACGCCGGGTAATGGCCCGCCAGCCGCGCCACATCGCAGCCGGCCTCAGTGTGGCCCGCGCGGACCAGCACCCCGCCCCGGCGCGCGCGCAGCGGGAACACATGGCCCGGCGTGGCGATGTCGGCGGCGGATTTCTCCGGGTCGATGGCGGTGGCCACGGTCAGCGCGCGGTCAGCGGCGGAGATGCCGGTGGAGACCCCCTCGCGCGCCTCGATGGAGACGGTGAAGGCGGTCTCATGGCGCGACGAGTTGTGCAGCGCCATCATCGGCAGGCCCAGCTCCTCGATCCGCTCGGCCGGCAGGGTCAGGCAGATCAGACCGCGGCCATGGGTGGCCATGAAATTGATCGCGGCGGCATCGGCGTGCTGCGCCGGGATCACCAGGTCGCCTTCGTTCTCGCGGTCCTCATGGTCGACCAGGATGAACATGCGGCCCTGGCGGGCCTCTTCAATGATCTCTTCAATCGGGCTGATCGCATCGCGCAGTTGCGCCTCAACCGGCCCCGGTTTTTCAAAGCTCATATGGCAGCCTTTCGATGTGCATGGGCAGCACGCCTGGCACTGCGGGTTCTTTCCCAGCCAGATAGCCCAGGCCGGCGGCAAATGCCAGTCCCGCAAACGGCACCAGGGGGTCTGGACGCGGCCTGTGCAGCTGTGCACAACTGGCTTTGGATCCAATTCAGGATCCCAGATGCCAGATGGTTGGGAGGACCGGACATGCGCGCATCCCGCATACTGCAAGCCGTCGAAGTTCATGCCGAGGGCGAACCGGGCCGGGTGATCACCGGCGGCATGCCGCTGCTGCGGGGCAGCTCGGTGTTCGAGAAGATGCAGGACATGGCCGCCAACCATGACGAGATCCGCCTCTCGATGCTGCGCGAGCCGCGCGGCAATCCCGGCCTGTGCGGCAATGCCATCGTGCCGCCCTGCCACCCGGAGGCCGATGCGGGCTTCATCATTTTCGAGCAGACCGAATACCCGCCGATGTCCGGCTCCAATACCATCTGCGTGGTGACGGTGCTGCTGGAGACCGGAATCGTGCCGATGACGGAGCCGGTGACGGAGCTGACCCTGGAGGCCCCCGCCGGGCTGATCCGGGTGAAGGCCGAATGCCGCGATGGCAAGGTGACGCGGGTAGAGTTCAGGAACGTGCCGGCCTTTGCCATGCATCTGGATGCGCAGGTGGAGGTGGCGGGATTGGGCACCGTCACTGTGGATGTGGCCTGGGGCGGCATGTTCTTTGTGCTGGCCGGGGCCGAAACTCTGGGCGTTGCGCTCGATGCGGACAACGGCGCGGAGATCGTTCGGGTGTCAGAGGCGATCCGCCACGCCGCCGCCGAGCAGCTGCCGGTGGTGCATCCGGACAACCCCGGAATTTCCGGCCCGACCATCACCAACCTTTGGGGCGCGCCGGTGGCGGAAGGAACCCATGGGCGCGGAGCGGTCACCCTTTCGACCGGCCCGTTCGATCCGGAGCGCCCGCAGGACGCCAGCGGCATCCTCGACCGCTCGCCCTGCGGCACCGGCACCTGCGCCAAGATGGCGGTGCTGCACGCGCGCGGGCTGTTGGGGCTAGGCCAGGACTATGTGAACGCCGGGCCGCTGGGCACCACCTTTACCGGGCGGATCGTGGAGGAAACGCAGGTTGGGCCCTACCAAGCGATTGTCCCAACGCTGTCAGGGCAAGGCTGGATCTACGGGCTGAGCCAGTACACGCTGGACCCCAGCGACCCCTTCCCGGCGGGCTACACCGTTGGCGACATGTGGTGACGCGCCGCCTTGGCGGCGCGCGCGGCCCAACGCTTTTGACGGCATATGTGATGCAGGCAAAAGGGGCGGGAGCGTTTGCTCCCCGACGCCCCGGCGCATGAGGGGCGCTGCCCCTCGGCCTGGCGGCCTCACCCCGGAGTATTTCGGGAAAGATGAAAGAGCCCTGCCCTTATCCGGCGTCGTGCAGCCGCGCGACGTAGCGGGCCAGGGTGTCGATTTCCAGGTTGATCTGATCCCCCGCCTTCACATCGCCCCAAGTGGTGACCTCCTTGGTGTGCGGAATGAAGTTGATGCCGAAATCGCAGCCATCCACGTCATTCACCGTCAGCGAGGTGCCATTGAGCGCCACCGAGCCCTTGGGGGCGATGAAGCGGGCCAGCGCCTGCGGCGCGCGCAGGGTGACCCGGGTGCTGTCGCCCTCGTCCGTCATGGCAACCACTTCGGCGACGCCGTCCACATGGCCGGACACGATATGGCCGCCCAGTTCGTCGCCCACTTTCAACGCGCGCTCCAGGTTCACCCGCTTGCCCACGGTCCAGGCGCCGAGGTTGGTCTTTGAGACGGTCTCCGCCGAGACCTGCACGTCGTACCAGTCGTCGCCCAGCGCGATCACCGTCAGGCAGACCCCATCGGAGGCGATCGAGGCGCCGATGTCGATTGTGGCGGTGTCATAGCCGGTGCGGATCCTTGCCCGCAGGTCGCCCTGCTGCTCCAGTTCGGCAATGGTGCCAACGTCAGTGATGATGCCTGTGAACATGGGTGCGCTCCCCGCCGGTGCAATGTCTATCCTGCGGCAGAGGTAGCCAAGCCGTGCGGTCTTCACAAGCCCCGGCTTGCCATCCCCCCCGCTGAAGCCTTAGTTTCGCCGCACTCAAATATTATCCGATCCTTATCTTAGTCTTTCGAGTTCAGCCCCCTGTGATGCCCACCCCTGCCGAAAAGCACCGGAGCTTTCTGTTCCTGCAAGGCCCGCACGGGCCGTTTTTTGCTGCCCTCGGAAAAATGCTGCAGGCGGCGGGCTGCGAGGTGGCGCGGGTCGGGTTCAATGCAGGCGATCAAGCCTTCTGGCGCGGCAGGGAGAGCTTTATTCCGTTCACCGGACCGCAGCGGGAGTGGCCTGACGTGCTGGCCGGGCTGCTGGACAGCCGCGGCATCACCGATCTTGTGCTTTACGGCGACACCCGGCCCGTACACGCCGCCGCAGTGGCGGCGGCCCGGCAGCGCGGGCTGACGGTGCATGTGTTTGAGGAAGGCTATTTGCGTCCCTACTGGGTGACCTATGAGCGCGGCGGCGCCAATGGCCATTCGCGGCTGATGGACATGACCGTGCCGCAGATGCAGGAAGCGCTGGCGCTGTCGGACATGGAGGCGCCGCTGCCGCCTGCGCATTGGGGCGATATGCGCCAGCATGTTTTCTATGGCGCGCTGTACCATTGGTTCGTGATGTTCCGGAACCGCAAGTACCGCAACTTCCGCCCGCACCGGGCGCTGCCTGTAACCAAGGAATTCCAGCTCTACCTCAAGCGCTTGCTGCTGATGCCCGTCCAGGCGCTGGAGCGGCGGCTGGCGGAGCAGCGCATCCGCGGCGGCGGCTTTCCCTATCACCTTGCGCTGCTGCAGCTGGAGCATGACAGCTCGTTCCAGATGCATTCCCCGTTCAGCAGCATGGGCGAATTCCTGGCGGAGGTGATCGGCGGTTTCGCCGCAGGCGCCCCGCGCCACCACCACCTGGTGATCAAGGCGCACCCGCTGGAGGATGGCCGTGCCCAAGTGCGCCGCACCCTGCGGCGGCTTGCGCGGGCGCATGGCATTGCCGACCGGGTGCATTACGTGCGCGGCGGCAAGCTGGCGCAGCTATTGAACGAGGCGCGCACAGCGGTGACCGTCAATTCCACCGCTGGCCAGCAGGTGCTGTGGCGCGGCATCCCGCTGCGGGTGTTTGGCCGCGCGGTCTATGGCAAGCCTGAGTTTGTCTCGGAGCAGCCGCTGGCGGAATTCTTTGCCGCCGCCAGCCGCCCTGACAGCCGCGCCTACAAGGATTACCGCCGCTTTCTTCTGGAAACCTCGCAGGTGCCCGGAGGGTATTATTCGCGCAATGGGCGCCGCCAGCTGCTGCGCCAGGTGGCGGATATGATGCTGGCGGAGGAAGATCCTTATGACGCGCTGCGCCTGGGCACAGCGGCACCGCGGCAACAGTTTCGCCTTGTGACCTGACGCAGATTTGCCCTAAGACTGGATTTTTCCCTGCTGCCCGGTTAGGTTGCCGGTAAAACTTGAGGCAAACAATAATTGGTCGAGGAGACCGAGCAGTGAAATCCGTTCCCCTTCGCTGGGCGCGTCCGGTGGCCATGCTGGCCGCCTTGACGCTGGCCGCCTCCTGCGGCCTGCCCAAAGTCGGCCCCAACAAGCGCCAGATCTTCGCCGGGTCCGTGCAGCGGGAAGGCGATGCCTTTATCGTCTCCGTCAACGACCGGGTGGCCCGCGCCACGGCGGTGGTGCCTGCCCTGGGGTTCTCCTCCGGGTTCACCTCGGCGGGGCGGCTGACTTCTGACACCATCCGCCCCGGCGATGTGCTGGGCCTGACGGTCTGGGAAAACGTCGATGACGGGCTGCTGGCCGCCGAGGCCACCAATGCCACCGTGCTGGAAGAGGTGCAGGTCGACAGCGCCGGCTATATCTTTGTGCCCTATGCGGGCCGCCTGCGGGCGTCCGGCAATACACCGGATCAGCTGCGCGAGACCATCACCCGGAAGCTGGAAGACCAGACCCCGGATCCGCAGGTGCAGGTGCGCCGCCTGGCAGGCGACGGGGCGACTGTCAGCCTCACCGGCTCCGTCGGCGCCCAGGGCGTCTATCCGATCGAACGCCCGACCCGGACCCTGTCCTCCATGCTGGCCAAGGCCGGCGGTGTGACGATCCAGCCGGAGATTGCCCAGGTCACCGTGATCCGCGGCCACGAAAAGGGCAAGATCTGGTTCCAGGACCTGTTCGACAACCCGGCGCTGGATGTCGCCCTGCGCGGCGGCGACCGCATTCTGGTGGAGGAGGACACCCGCTCCTTCACCGCCCTTGGCGCAACCTCCGCCCAGGCGCGGGTGCCGTTTGAAAGCCAGGACCTGTCCGCGCTGGAGGCCATTGCCCAGGTCGGCGGCCTGATCTCCACCGCCTCGGACCCTACGGGCGTGTTTGTGCTGCGCAACGAGCCTGCCGAAATCGCCAACCAGGTGCTGGGCCGCGACGATCTGATCGGCGCCCAGCGCATGGTCTATGTGCTGAACCTGACACAGCCGAACGGGCTGTTTGTCGCCCGCGATTTTGTGATCCGCGACGACGACACGCTTTATGTCACCGAAGCGCCGTATGCGCAGTGGACCAAGACCATCTCGCTGCTGGTGACGCCGGTCGGATCCCTGTCGAGCGTTTCGACCGCGCTGGACGGCAGCTAAAACAGCATGAGCCTGACCGCAGGCCAGCACAAAGCCGGGAGCGCTGCGTCCCGGCTTTTTGTTTACAACGGCGGCTTTCTGACCCAGCGCCGGGTGCGGCGCATCCTGCAATTATCCGGCTACGATATCCGGCTGGGGCTGCCGCAGCCCGAAGACCTCGTCGGCATCTGGGGCGCCTCCCCCACGGCGCAGCGCGGGCTGGCAGTGGCGCAGAAGCGCGGCTGCGGGCTGCTGCGGGTCGAGGATGCCTTCTTGCGCTCGGTCCATCCCGGCCGCGCCGGGGAGCCGCCTGCGGGCCTGCTGCTGGACAGCGCCGGAGTGCACTTCGACGCTGGCGTGCCGTCGGATCTGGAGCAGCTCCTGGCCAGCCACCCGCTGGATGACGCGCATCTGATGCGCCGGGCGCGCGATGCGGTTGCGCGGCTCAAAGCCGCGCATCTCAGCAAATACAACGCTTTTGATCCCGAAGATCCGGTGCCGGAGCCCGGCTATGTGCTGGTGGCGGACCAGGCACGGGACGATGCCTCCGTCACCGCATCGCGCGCGGACCGCGCCCGGTTTCTGGAGATGCTGGCCTTTGCCCAGGAGGAGCACCCCGGCGCGCGGGTGCTGATCAAGACCCATCCCGAAACGCTGCACGGCTACCGGGCGGGCTATTTCAGCGCCCTTGACGCACAGGGGCGGGTCGAGCTGTTCACCGGCAGCGTGTCGCCCTGGGCGCTGCTGGAGGGCGCGGTCGGGGTCTATACCGTCTCGTCGCAGCTGGGGTTCGAGGCGATCCTGGCAGGCCACAAGCCGCGGGTCTTCGGCCAGCCGTTTTATGCGGGCTGGGGGCTGAGCACGGACGACGCGCCGCCCGCGCGGCGGCAGCGGCGGCTGACACGGTCGCAGCTGTTTGCGGCGGCGATGATCCTTTACCCGAAATGGCACGACCCGTTCCGGGATGAGCTGTGCGAGCTGGAAACGGTGCTGGACAATCTGGAGGCGCGCGTCCGCGCCTGGCGGCAGGACCATTGTGGTTGGGCCGCCTCCGGAATGCGGATGTGGAAGCGAAGGCCGCTGCAACAGTTCTATGGCGCAGAAAAGAAGGTGCTGTTCACCGAAGACCCGGCCAAGGCACAGGCCAGTGGCCGCAACTGGATGGTCTGGGCCGGCAAGGCAACAGAGGCGCATAAAGGCGCGGTGCGGGTGGAGGACGGCTTCCTGCGCTCGCGCGGACTGGGCGCGGAGCTGGTGCCGCCGCTGTCGCTGGTGACCGACCGGAGCGGGATCTACTACGATCCGCGCACGCCCTCCGGCCTGGATGCGCTGATTGCCCGCCGGGTGGACATGACCCAGGCGGAGGCGCTGCGGGCCGAACGCCTGGTGCAGTCGCTGGTCCGGGACGGCGTGTCGAAATACAACCTTGGCGGCGCCGTCCCGGCGCTGCCGGACGGCCGCCGGATCCTGGTGCCGGGCCAGGTGGAGGATGATGCGTCGATCCTGTGCGGCGCCGGGCAGGTGCGGACCAACCTGGAGCTTTTGCGCGCCGCGCGGGACGCCAACCCGGAGGCGGTGATCATCTACAAGCCGCACCCGGATGTGGAGGCCGGGCTGCGCAAAGGCCAGGTGAATGCCGAGGGGCTGGCGGACATTGTCGCCGCGCAGGCAGACCCCATGGCCCTGCTGGAGAACGTGCAGGAGGTGTGGACGATGACCTCGCTCCTGGGGTTCGAGGCGCTGCTGCGCGGGGTGAAGGTGACGACGCTGGGCACGCCGTTTTATGCCGGCTGGGGGCTGACCGCGGATCTGGCGCCGGTGCCGCCCTGGCGGACGGCACAGGTGCCGCTGTTGGGCCTCGCCCATGCGGCGCTGATCGACTACCCGCGCTATTTCGACCCGGTGACCGGCCAGCCCTGCCCGGTAGAGGTGGCGGTGCGGCGCCTGCGCGAAGGCCGCCTGCCGCATCCGGGCCTTGGCAACCGCCTGCTCTCCAAACTTCAGGGACTGTTTGCGACTTACGCCCGCCTCTGGCGCTGAGCCCAGCAGCAAGCGGCACCGGCAGACCTCCCGCGCCCGCAGGACGCCCTGGCTGGCGCCAGCGCATCTTTGGCGGCCTTGGGCGTGGCCCGGCGCAAGGCGCCGGGCCACGCCCAACGGGAGCGGAGCATGACCATGCTCCGGCGACGGGCGGGAGAAACCGCCTGACAGGAAAGATAGCAGGCCGTCAGCGCAGCGCGCGGGTCCAGCGGTGCAGGATGTCAGGGCCAAGGGGGCGGGTTTCGACCAGCTCGAACCGCGGCGCTTCCTCCAGCCGGCCGATGCCCAGGGCCCCGATCGAGGGGAGCCCCTCGGCGCCGATCCCCAGACCGGCGGTGAAACCGATCAGCTCATCCACCAGATCAAAGGCCAGGAGCGAAGCCGCCAAGGCGCTGCCGCCCTCGCAGAACACACGGGTCAGACCCGCCTGCCCCAGCTGCTGCAGAACATCCGCCGCGTCCAGCTGCACCCCGTGCGAGGCGCAGGGGATCAGCTTGGCCCCCAGCCCTTCCCAGGCCTGAATACGCTCCTGATCCGCACCATGGCCGTGGCAGAGCCAGACCGGCACCTGTTTGGCCGTGCGGGCCAGCTGGCCCATCAGCGGCAGGTCCAGGTGGCGGGAGATCACCACCCGCACCGGCTGCCGCTCCACCCCCAGATCGCGCACCGTCAGCGAGGGATCATCCGCCCGCGCCGTGCCGCCGCCGACCATCACCGCGTCATGGCGCGCCCGCATCGCATGCACGGCGCGGCGCGCCTCCGGCCCGGTGATCCATTTGCTCTGCCCCGATCCGGTGGCAATGCGGCCGTCGAAACTGCTGGCCAGCTTCAGCGTCACCAGCGGACGGCCCTGTTCGGTCTTCAGGAAGAACCCGGCATGATCGCGTGCCGCCTGGGCGCCCCAGACGCCCGTGTCCACCCGGATGCCCGCGTCCCGCAGCATCCGGATGCCCTGGCCGGAAACCCGCGGATCGCTGTCCCCGATCGCGGCCACAACCCGCGCCACCCCGGCCTTGATCAGCGCCTGCGCGCAGGGCGGCGTTGCCCCCTGATGGGCGCAAGGCTCCAGCGTGACATAGGCGGTGGCGCCGCGGGCGGCCTCACCGGCCTGCGCCAGCGCTTCGGTTTCCGCATGGGGACGGCCACCCGGCTTGGTCCAGCCGCGGCCCACAATGCGTCGGCCCTGCACGATGACACAGCCCACAGCCGGATTCGGCCAGCAATTGCCCTGCCCGCGCCGCCCCAGGGACAGCGCCAGCGCCATGTAACGGTGATCTGTGTCCATTATTCTTCCGGGGCCGCCGGCGGGCGCAGCTCGTGGACAAAATCCTCGAAGTCGTCTGCCGCCTGGAAGTTCTTGTAAACACTGGCAAAGCGCACATAAGCTACGGTGTCGATCCGGGCCAGCGCCTCCATCACGATCTCGCCGATCTTTTTGGAGGGGATGTCGGTCTCGCCCATGCTTTCCAGCCGCCGCACGATGCCGGAAATCATCTGGTCGATGCGTTCCGGCTCAATCGGGCGCTTCTGCATCGAGATGCGGATCGAACGCTCCAGCTTGTCGCGGTCGAAATCCTCGCGTTTGCCATTGGTCTTGATGACCACCAGATCGCGCAGCTGCACCCGCTCATAGGTAGTGAACCGGCCGCCGCAGGCGGGGCAGAACCGGCGCCTGCGGATCGAAACATGATCTTCGGCGGGGCGTGAATCCTTGACCTGAGTGTCGATATTTCCGCAAAATGGGCAGCGCATCCGCCTGCTTCCTCAATCCTGTCAGTTTGATTATTAGTGCCGGGATCGGCCCGGTTATCCACAACTATAGGCTACCCTCCAGAATTTGGGTAGAGGTGATTTCCCGCCGCTAGATAAAGAGGGTTACTCCAAGTGCGCCGCCACCCGGCGCTGGTGCGGGGCATCGCGGTGTTCAAACAGGTAGACCCCCTGCCAGGTGCCCAAAACCGGCGCGCCGCCCGCCACCGGGATGGTCAGGCTCACCGGCATCAGGGCTGCCTTGATATGGGCAGGCATGTCGTCCGGGCCTTCATAGGTGTGGCGCAGGTAAGACATCGACGGATGGTTCGAGGGCGGCACCAGCCGGGCAAAGAACGCCCGCAGGTCTGTCTGCACCTCGGGGTCGGCGTTTTCCTGGATCAGCAGCGAGCAGGATGTGTGGCGGACAAACAGCGTCAGCAGCCCCTCCTGCAGGCCGATTGCGGCCACCCAGGACTGTATCCCGGCAGTAAACTCATAAAGGCCCTGCCCCCGCGTCGGAATGGTGAATTCATGATGCATGAGGCAGTTTTGGCGCAAACCGGACCGGCAGGCAACTGAGGCGGCTCATAAAACCGCTGGTTACGGCAGCCAGCGGTCGCGCCCGGGCAGCCGGTCATAGCAATAGGTCTGCGCTGCCGTCACCCGCAGGCTGTCGCCCGCCTGCCGCACGTTCAGCGACAGGCTGCCGGAGCGGTCAGGCACCCCGGGCGGCAGGCCAAAGGCGAATTGCACCGCCTTGCGGCCCGGCCGGTTGACCGAAGGCCCCTCGCCGCGCCAGACGTAAATCCGCTGGTTCACCGGCGCCCGCAGCTGGCGGATGGCGAAGTCAGCGATGCTGCACCAGTAGTCCTGTGCGCCGGACCGGCTCCGGGCCACCACTTCCCAAACACCTTCGGAGACCGGCAGCACCTCGTTCCGGTTGATCGCCCGCCAGGCGGAAGCGGGCACCGGAACGGCCAGAACCAATGCCAGCAGCCCTGGCAGCCACAGTTTTTTAATGCTCATTTCAATCCCCTTCCCCGCCGCCGCGGCGGCCGCGGATCAATCTGGTTTCAGGGCCGCCCAAACGGCACGAAGCAGTACTCATGGGCCCTTAACACACTCATTGTATCACCAGCTTGCAGGCTGTTAACAGACCCGTATCCGCCCGCCGGTGCGGCAGCCGCCAAATTCGGGTCCAGCGTGAACTGAACCGCGGAGCGGCGCCCCGTGGTTTTGCTGGGACCAAGGCCGCGGTAGATATACAGGCTGGTGCTCCAGGGCCGCCGCAGCACGCGCTGCACGTGATCCGCAGCGCCGCACCAGAACAGATAGCCGTTGCCGCTGCGGGCAATGACTTCGAAGACGCCATCGGACACCGCATTGACCCGGATGCTATGGCGGCTGGCGTTGGCGGCGGACACGTCCGGCAGCGCCAGGATCAAGGACGCGGCAAGGACCGTGGCGGCGGTTGCTGGTTTCATGTGATCTTCCCTCCGGTCTGAAGGTTGCCCGCCCGGCCGGGCGGCTCCCCCTCAAGGGTAGGAAGATTTGAGACACAAGCCAGTCACACTGCCGTGCGTGCCCGGGCCTGCAGCGCCGGTTACAACGCGGACGCCTGCGCGCAGTAGCCATACCCCTGCTGCACAGACATGCTTTCGCCGGGGCGGAAGCCAAGCGACAGCCAGCCGATCTTGGGCGTGATGCCGGCCCGCTTGGGGTACAGGGTGAACTGCACCGACGAGCGGCGGCCGGTCGTCACGCTCATGTCCCGTCCGCGCACCACATAGAAACGGTCGGTCCAGTTTGCCCCCAGTTCCCGGCGGGCATACTGGGCGGCGGCGCACCAGTAATCCCAGGTGCCTCCGGATCTGCCCGGCACCACCTCGTAGATGATTTCATCGACCGGCAGCACCCGCACGCCCCGGTTGGCGAGGAAAGGCTCTGCGGCCGCAGGAACCGCGCCGAGACAGGCCAGGCCAAGCGCGCACATGAAGTTTCTCATCCGGAAATATCCCTTTGCTTCTTTCAGCATAGGGATTGGCGGCAAGGGCTCCAAGCGCCGCTTGCGGGCTGGGGCGCCTGCTCTCGCAGATGTGTGCAGGCTGATGTCAGGCCCGAACCGGGAACGGAATGATCTCCGCGCTTTCCTGCTGGCGGCCCAGAACCTCCTCCAGGACAGCCAGAACGGCAGCGTTGGGCGCTGTGCCGGTTTCCGGGTGGAACCTGACCCGGGCCTGGCGCCGCAGCATGGCCTTGGAGCTGCTGGCGTCCAACTGCTGCAGGGTGCCGCCCTGCTGCGCCAGCGCCTCGACCATGAACTGGTTGGCCGTCACCAGATCGTTGAGCGAACGGAGCTTGTCCGTCAGCGCGGCAAGCGCCTCATTCATATCGGCGTGTTCAGACATCTTCTTCCCCCCGGAAGACCTTTGGCGATACCCGGGATTTTACGCGCCGCCGCCGCGCGGAACAACGCCAGGGTTACCAAATGGTTAACGCCTGACGTCCAGCTCCGGCAGCACGATATGGCCGCTGTAGCGCACCAGCAGGCCGATCCGCGGCAGGCTGGCAGAGATGTCAAATCCCAGGTGCCCCTTCGGCGTCTCATACTCCATTGACGCGCTTTGCGGGCACAGGGCGCGGGGCAGCGGCAGGCCGAACAGCCGCGCCCTTTCCACTGTCACCACCAGCGCGCCTTGCTGGACCGAGGCCGCCAGTTCCAGCTCCACCGGCCCGAAGCGTTCCACGGCCCGCCCCTTGCGCGGATCAAACCGCAGGCGCGAGCGGGTCTGGTACTTGCCGAAACTGCGCTGCCACACATGGCCCCTGCCCTGCGGGGCGACATCCAGCCGGAAGCGGGTGCGGGGCATCGGCGGCGGAAACCCTGCCAGACCGGCCAGCAGCCGCGCCCAGCCGTTGCCGCCCTCAACCGTGACAACGCCCTGGCTGCGCTCCGGCGGCTGCGCGTGGAACCGCAGCAGAGCGGGCGGCACCTCCAGCCGTTGCGCTGCGATGATCTCGCCAAAGGCGTCCCTCATGTGCCAAAGCCCCCGGCAGCAAAGCGGGCGCGGACCTCCGGGCTGGGGATCATGCAGCGGTCATAGCGGCCGAACAGACGGTAGCGGTTGCGGGCGACGCTGAAATAAAGCGGATCTTTGAGCCATCCCGGCAGAAACCGGCAGGCCGACAGAACCGGCCACGGCCAGGGCAGCGCCCGCATCGCCGCGGCAAAGGCATCGAGCCGCTGGTAAGTGCGGCCGTTGATAATCACCAGGTTGGTCTCGAACTCATCTGCGGACAGACCGTGGTCCCGGTACAGCTTCTGCCCTAGCGGCGACTGCGCGGTGGCAAAAGAGAACCGCCCCGCCCGGTCATGGCGCAGCATGAAACGGAAGAAACCAGAGCACAGAACGCACTCGCCGTCGAAGACGATGAGGCTATCGAAATTCGAACTGAAAACCTTCACCCTCAGCCCCCCTTGGCCGCTAAGATGAAATCTCGGCGGGCTTCGACTGCCACACAATCGAAAATGACGTTACAGGAAGAGCAACATTGCCACCGTAGCTGGCCAGCTCAAGTCCGAGCAGGCAGTCATCAATGTAGTATACTGCCGCGCAAGCGCCGTGTTCGATACTCTCGCTATCGACGAAAATATCCAGGGGCTCCAACACGGCCCTTTCGGGATAGCCTGCAGAATTTTGAGGCCGGAAATCCGTATACAATCCATGAACGGTATAGTTCCGGTGAACGACGCTTAATTCTTCGTTCACCGAACTCTTTAGGGTCGGCACCTGAACAAAGGCTGCAGCAACAATTGCACGCTCCAGCTCAGACAGCGCATCCCCCGGATCATAATCCATGATCCAGGGGATCAGGCTCATTGATCCAGGAAGCTGCGCAGCTTGCGCGAGCGGCTGGGGTGCTTCAGCTTCCGAAGCGCCTTCGCCTCGATCTGGCGGATCCGTTCGCGGGTCACGCTGAACTGCTGGCCGACTTCCTCCAGCGTGTGGTCGGTGTTCATACCGATGCCAAACCGCATCCGCAGGACCCGCTCCTCGCGCGGGGTGAGCGAGGCCAGAACCCGGGTGGTGGTTTCCTTGAGGTTTTCCTGAATGGCGCTGTCCAGAGGCAGCACAGCATTCTTGTCCTCGATGAAATCGCCCAGCTGCGAATCTTCCTCGTCCCCGATCGGGGTTTCAAGGCTGATCGGCTCCTTGGCGATCTTCATCACCTTGCGGACCTTCTCCAGCGGCATCTGCAGCTTGTCGGCCAGTTCCTCCGGGGTCGGCTCGCGGCCGATCTCGTGCAGCATCTGGCGGCCGGTGCGGACCAGCTTGTTGATGGTCTCGATCATGTGGACCGGGATCCGGATGGTGCGGGCCTGGTCCGCGATGGAGCGGGTGATGGCCTGACGGATCCACCAGGTCGCATAGGTCGAGAACTTGTAGCCGCGGCGGTATTCGAACTTGTCGACCGCCTTCATCAGGCCGATGTTGCCCTCCTGGATCAGATCCAGGAACTGCAGGCCGCGGTTGGTGTATTTCTTGGCGATGGAGATCACCAGGCGCAGGTTGGCCTCGACCATTTCCTTCTTGGCCTGGCGGGCTTCTTTCTCGCCCTTCTGAACCTGCTGCACGATGCGGCGGAATTCAGAGATGTCCAGACCGACATACTGGCCCACCTGGGCCATGTCGGAGCGCAGCTCCTCAACCTTGTCGGTGGAGCGTTCAATGAACATCTGCCAGCCGCGGCCCGGCTTCTCGCCCATTTCCGACAGCCAGTTCGGGTCCAGCTCGCGGCCGCGGTAGGCGTCAATGAACTCGCGGCGGTTGATGCGGGCCTGGTCGGCCAGCTTCACCATCGAGCTGTCGATCTGCATGACACGGCGGTTGATGCCGTAAAGCTGGTCGATCAGCGCTTCGATCCGATTGTTGTGCAGGTGAAGGCCGTTCACCAGTTCAACGATTTCGGAGCGCAGCGACTGGTAGCGCGCCTCGTCTTCCGAGCTGAAGGAGCCGTCCTCGTTCAGAGTGGCCGAGATCCGGCTGTCCTGCATTTCGCTCAGCTCGGCGAAGTCGGTGGAAATCCGCTCCAGCGTGGTCAGCACCCGGTCCTTGAGCGCAGCCTCCATCGCGGCCAGCGACATGTTGGCCTGATCGTCCTCGTCGTCATCGTCGTCGGTGGAGATCGGGTTGCCGTCGGCGTCCAGCTCCGGGCCTTCCTCCCTGGCCGGCTTGGCCGCGGCCTGTACCGCGGAAGCGTCGACCACCGGGGTCTCTTCCTCGCCGTCCTCGTCCAGCTGGTTGCCGAAAGTGGCCTCCAGGTCGATGACGTCGCGCAGGAGAATGTCCTCGGACAGAAGTTCGTCGTGCCAGATGGTGATCGCCTGGAAGGTCAGCGGGCTTTCGCACAGGCCCGCAATCATCGTGTTGCGGCCGGCCTCGATGCGCTTGGCAATCGCGATCTCGCCCTCGCGGCTCAGCAGCTCGACCGAGCCCATTTCGCGCAGGTACATGCGCACCGGGTCGTCGGTGCGGTCCAGCTTCTCGGTCTGCGCGCCTGCCAGCGCAACCTCGCGCGGGCCTTCGGTGGTCACAAGGTCGGTGGCGCCCTTGTTCTCTTCTTCCTCGGCCTCTTCGTCCTCGATGATGTTGATGCCCATTTCGCTGAGCATCGACATCACGTCTTCGATCTGTTCCGAGCTGACCTGATCCGGCGGCAGAACCTGATTGAGCTGATCGTAGGTGATGTAGCCTTTTTCGCGGGCTTCCGCGATCATCTTCTTGACCTGAGCCTGGCTCATATCAAGGGAGATTTCGGCGTCCTGATCGTCAGGTTTGCGGTCGTCGGTGTCTTTGGCGGCCATTCAATGCTCCTACTCAGGGGCTGCGGGGCAGTTCGAATCACGCGAATCATGTGCGCGATCATCCGATTCGTCACCCCGTTTACCCAATTTTCCTGTGCTCTTCCTTAGCAAAACGCAGAATCACCCCTGCGTGTCACTTCTCTGAAAAGCCGATCCGGTCCAAAAGGGCGCCGAAGGCATCACGCTCATCCCGGTTGAGCCGCGCGCCATTCTTGCCCACGTCATACTGCGCCTGGTCCTCGTTTTCGCTGCGCACCGCTTTATTCTTGGCCTCCGCCGCCTGCCGCAGCCGCCAGGTCAGCGCCTCATCGGCAAGGCCATGCAAATCCTCTTCGGCTTCTGCCAGTTCCGCATCCAATCCGCGCAGCGCTTCAAGTTTCGCGAGCTCTTCGGCCAGGGTCATGCTGGCCAGTTCGGTGTCGCCGGGTTTGCGCAGGCAAGGGATGATTGCAACGTGGCGAAGGCCAAACAGGTTTTCAAGGGCATGAGGCCCCAAAGACCAGTCGATTTCCTCGCGCAGCCGCTCCGGCGCGTCGATGCCGTGGCGCAGCACCATGTCGCGCAGCAGCGCCAGATCCGGGTCGGCGCATTGCAGACGCTCCAGACTGGTTTCGAATTCCGGGATCACCGCCGGGGTGGTGATCGCCGTCGCCAGGATCACCGCCTCGCGCATCGCAGCAAAGGATTCATCGTCGGCACCCGCGACCAGCGAGGCCCGGGTGGTTGCGCGCGGCTGCGGGATCACGCCGAACCCCTTGCCAGGTTTCCAGGGCGCGCGGGCGCCATCGCGGAAGCCGCCGCCCCTGCCGCCGCGCTGCTGATAACCGCCCTCGCCGCCGCCCCGGCTGCCGCGGAACAGCTGCCAGCGCATTTCCTTGACGTCTTCGCCATAGTGCTTGCGGATCGAGGGATCGCGGATCAGCTTGATCTTTTCCCGCAAGCTTTTGTCCAGCGCCGCCTTGCGCTCGGGACTGTCGAAAACCTTGCCCTCGGTCTCGCGCCGCCACAAGAGCTTGACCATCGGTATCGCCTGATCCAGCACCGCCTGCACCGCTTCCGGACCTTCGCTGCGGATCATGTCGTCGGGATCCTTGCCCTCGGGCATGATGGCAAAACGCAGGGATTTACCGGCCTCCAGCAGCGGCAGCGCCAGATCTATCAGCCGCATGGCCGCACGGATGCCAGCGGTGTCGCCGTCCAGCGCGATGATCGGCTCATCCGACATCCGCCACAGCATCTGCAGCTGGTTTTCCGTGATCGCGGTGCCCAGCGGCGCAACGGAGGATTGGAAACCTCCCTCGGACAGCGCAATCACATCCATATAGCCCTCGGCCACAACCAGCGTGGAGCCGCGCCCAGAGGCCGCCCGTGCCGGCCCGTGATTGTAAAGGCTGCGGCCCTTGTCGAACAGCTCAGTCTCGGGCGAGTTCAGGTATTTGGCGTTGTCATTCGGGTCCATCGCCCGGCCGCCAAAGGCAATCGCCCGCCCGCGCGCATCGCGGATCGGGAACATGATCCGGTTGCGGAAGGTGTCATAAGGCTTGCCGCCCTTGTTCGAGGGCTTGGCCAGGCCCGCCCCGATGATCAGGTCCTCGGGCACATTCTTGCCGCGCAACGCATCCCAAAGGTTCTGCCAGCCATCGGGGGCAAAGCCGATTTCCCAGCGGTCCAGCGCCTGCGCCGTCAGGCCGCGGCGCTGCAGATAGGCGCGCGCGTCGCGGGCGGCATTGGTTTTCAGCTGCAGGCGGAAAAACTGGACCGCTTGCTCCATCACATCGGCCAGCAGCGTCCGGCGGTCCTGCTGCTCCTGCGCGCGCGGGTCGCGCTTGGGCATCTCCATGCCCGCTTCACCGGCCAGGATCTCCACCGCCTCCATGAAACCGACATTCTCGGTCTCCTGCACAAACTTCAGCGCGTCGCCTTTGGCGTGGCAGCCGAAGCAGTAGTAGAAACCCTTACGGTCTTCGACATGGAAGGATGCGGTTTTCTCGTGATGAAAAGGGCACGGCCCCCAGTAGTCGCCCTTGCCCGGCTGCGATTTGCGCTGATCCCACATGACCTTGCGCCCGACAACATCAGAAATGCTGATGCGGGTGCGCAGTTCATCCAAAAAGCCGGGCGGCAGGGACATATCAGTTAGACTTCAGCTGTTTCTGCATCGCCTGGATCTGATCCCAGTTCTGCAGGCACTGCTGTTCGAACAGCGCGCCGAGGTCGGTGCCTTTCAGGTCGCGCCGCTTCATCGCGTAGACGTGGCTTGTCAGCTGCGGGATCGCCTTGGAATAGGCCGCGGGCCATTCCGGCTCACTGCCCAGAATGGTCTGCTCCACATCTTCCTGCTGCACCCTGTCCAGACGCGCCTGCTGCACTGCGGCCATGACCTGGCCCTGGTACTTACAGCTTTGTTCTTTGCTTTCAGAAGCATAGGCCGGCGCCGCCAGCAAGGCGGCTGCAAGGACGATGCGGATCATAGATGCGCTCCGGGAATCAGTTGGTGATCCCCAGAGGTTACCCCCGCGCCGCGACAGCTTCCATGGCTGTTTTCAAATCATGCACAAGCGTTTTGGCCATCGAGCGGAACACCATGATCTGAAACGCCTGCGGGCCGGTGCGGGTCACCGAGGCCATCATATGCTTCAGCTCACTGCGCACCGTGTGGCCGCGCTTGAACACAGCGGCCCGCAGGTCGACAGGCACCAGCCGCGCCAGCACGTCCTCTGCGCCCCGCCCCTCCAGCCTCACCACGGCCCAAGCGTCGCTCTGGTCCGTCAGCGCCGCGTGCTCGGCCAGCTTGGCGTCGGGCTCCGGCCCTATCAGCAGTGCCATGCCGCGGCCGAACCAGACAGCCCGGCTGCCCGCCTTGCCCGTCGCACGGTTTGCCGCGGGGAATGCCATGCCGTGGGCAGCCTCCAGCGCTTGGCTCAGCGCCTTATCCTCGCCATTGAAGGGCGCCACGGCCCACATGTCGCCGGGGTGCTCCTCCGTCAGGCTCATGCCGCCGACGGTCACCGGCAGCAGCCCGTCGCAAGGGCTTTTCGCAATCAGTTCAGCCACGGGCACGGTCTCCTTCCGGATCAAAGAACACAGGCGAGACAACCTCGCACAGAGTGTCGGCACCCCGCATATGGTCGACCAGGCGCACGGTCTCGCCAATGCGGTCCGGCCCCTCTTTCAGGAACGCCAGGCCGATCGGGTGCCCCAGCGTCGGCGAATAGCCGGCCGAGGTGACATAGCCCTGGTCATAAATCCGCTCGACCGGATCGCCCGGCGTGAACAGATGCGCACCGGCGGTGATCTCTTTGGCCGCTCCCACGGGTTTCAGGCCCACCAGGCGCATCCGATCCTCGGCCATCAGCCCCTCGCGGGTGGACATGGGTTTGCCCAGGAAGTCCTTCTTCGTCGACATCATTCCCTGCAGGCCCAGATCAAACGCAGTCACGGTGCCGTTGATCTCCGCGTGTGTGATCAGGCCCTTCTCGATCCGCAGCACATTGAGTGCTTCCATGCCATAGGCACCGCCGCCCATCGCCTCGGCCCGCTTCAGCAACTCGCGGAACAGGCTCTCGCCATAGCGCGCGGGGACGGCAAGTTCATAGGCATGCTCGCCCGAGAAAGAAATCCGGAACAGCCGCCCCTTCACGCCCAGCACGGTCGCCGCGCCGCAACCCATGAAAGGCCAGGTCTCGCTGTTGACGTCCTCATCCACGAGGCCATTCAGCAGTTCCTGAGACTTCGGCCCGGCGACCGCAAACTGCGCCCACTGCTCCGTCACCGAGGTGAACCGCACATCCCACTCCGGATGCAGCACCTGGGCGACATACTCCAAATGCGCCATCACCTGCCCCGCGGCAGCGGTTGTGGTGGTCATGACGAAATGGTTCTCGCCCAGCCGCGCGGTGGTGCCGTCATCCATGACAAACCCATCTTCGCGCAGCATCAGCCCATAGCGGACCTTGCCCGCCTTCAGGGTGCTGAAGGTATTGGTATAAAGGAAATCCAGGAACTTGCCCGCATCGGCGCCCTGAATGTCGATCTTGCCCAGGGTGGAGACATCGCAGATCCCGACCGCATTGCGCACCAAAGTGACCTCGCGGTCGCAGGACTGGCGCCAGTTGGTTTCTCCCGGCTTCGGGAAATAGGCGGCGCGGTACCACAGGCCCACCTCCAGCTGATGCGCCCCGCGGGTGTCGCTCTCGCCATGCGAGGTCAGAAAACGCTGCGGCTTGAAGCCTTCATCCGTGGCCCCCGCCCCCATCGCCCCGATGGCGACCGGCACAAACGGCGGGCGGAAGGTGGTGGTGCCGGTTTCCGGAATGGTCTGCCCGGTGGCATCCGCCAGCACCGCAAGTGCCGCGACATTGGAGTTCTTGCCCTGATCGGCCGCCATGCCTTGGGTGGTGTAACGCTTCATATGCTCGACAGAGCGGAAGTTCTCCACCGCCGCCTGTTTCACATCCTTGACGGTCACGTCGTTCTGGAAATCGAGCCAGGCACGGCCCTTACCCGGCACCGCCCACAAAGCGGCGATGCGATAAGGGTCGTCCTCCGCCTGCGGCAGATCGGCGGCGGAGGATTTCAGGCCCAGCGCCTCCAGAACCTTTGCAGCCGCCTCCGCGCCCTCGCGAAGCGCGCCTGCGGTGGAAAATGTGCCGTTGCAGGCGCCTGCGGCAACCATGCCCGGCACCGCGCCTTCGCTTGGGATAAAGGCAAGCGCCTCGCGCTTCCACACCGGACGGCCGTTAAGGTGGCAGGTCAGATGCACCGACGGGTTCCAGCCGCCGGACATCGCCAAACAGTCGGTCTGGATCTTCTCCTCGCCCTTGACTGAGCGCACGGTGATGCTTTCCAGCCGCTGACGCCCGGCACTGTCGCAGACCTGCGCGCCCTTGATCACCTGGTAAGGGCCGCCATCCGGCGCCTCGTGGCGGCTGTCGATCACCGCCGCGATATGCACGCCCGCGTCATGCAGGTCGCGCGCCGTCCGATGCGCCTGATCGTTGTTGGCGAAGATAGTAACCCGCTCCCCCGGCGCCACGCCCCAGCGGTTCAGATAGGCGCGCACCGCGCCCGCCATCATGATGCCGGGGCGGTCGTTGTTGCGGAAGGCCACCGGGCGCTCGATTGCGCCTGCCGCCAGCACCGCGTGTTTGGCCGCAATCCGCCAGAAACACTCGCGCGGCAGATGGCTGCCCTTCAGCGAATGCCGACGCGGCAGGTGGTGCGAGACCCGTTCCAGCGCGCCGTAAGTGCCCTGGTCATAAGCGCCGGTGACGGCAGTGCGGGTCATCAGCCGCACATTGTCCATCGCCTCCAGCTCGGCCACTGCCCCTGCCGCCCAGGCATGGCCCGGCTTGCCGCCAACTTCCTCGCGCTCGGCCAGCAGGCGGCCGCCCATACGGCTGTCTTCCTCGCACAGGATCACATCCGCCCCGGCCCGGCCTGCAGTCAGCGCCGCCATCAGCCCGGCAGGGCCGGAGCCGATCACCAGCACGTCGCAGAAGGCAAAGGCCTTCTCATAGCGGTCCTGGTCCGCCTCGCCTGACAGCGCGCCAAGGCCTGCCGCTTTGCGGATCAGCGGTTCATAGAGCTGCTCCCAGAACGCCGCAGGCCACATGAAAGTCTTGTAATAGAACCCCGCACCAAAGAAGGGCGCGGCCAGATCGTTCACCGCCATCACGTCGCGCTCGACCGAGGGCCAGCAGTTCTGGCTGCGCGCCTCCAGCCCTTCAAACAGCTCCTGCTGGGTGGCGCGCACGTTCGGGTCCTGCTGGCCGCCGGTGCCGATGGTCACCAGCGCGTTCGGCTCCTCGCTGCCCGCGGTCAGCACCCCGCGCGGGCGGTGGTACTTGAACGACCGCCCCACCAGGTGCACGCCATTTGCCAGAAGCGCTGCCGCCAGCGTATCGCCCTCCAGCCCCATCATGTGGCGGCCGTTGAAGACAAAGGTGATCGGCTTCGCACCCTGGTTCAAACCTTTCCCGGGAAGTCTCATGTCTCACCTCCCAGCCCGGCCTCGGAGGCCAGTTGCACCGCCAGAATCTCATGCGTCGCGGTATTGCGGGTGACCTTCAGCCAGGAATTGCAGCCCATCTCATGATACCACAGTTCATCCAGCGGCCCGGCCGGATTTTCCCGCAGGTTCACATAACCATGCCAGGCGTCCAGATCCGCGCCCTCAGCCGGACGCACCAGCGCGGCACCCTTGTAATAGAATTCGCGGCGGTCCCTTTCACCGCAGAGCGGACAGGTAATCCTCATGACCGGCGCCCTTTCATCTTTGCAAAAATACTCCGGGGGTGAGGCCGCAAGGCCGAGGGGGCAGCGCCCCCTGCCGCGGCGGAGGCACGATCAATGCAAGTTATGCTGCGCACCGGTCCCCTCCTCATCCATCAGGCCAGCGCCGCTGCGGAACCGGTCGAGCTTGAATCTGGCGGCAGCACCATGCGGCCGGTCCGTGGCGATCAGATGCGCATAAACGCTGCCCGATCCCGGCGTCGCCTTGAAACCGCCATAGCACCAGCCGCAGTTCAGGTAGAGCCCGTCAATAGGCGAATGATCAATGATCGGGGAGCCATCAGGCGTCATGTCCATGATGCCGCCCCAGCTGCGCAGCAGACGCGCCTTGCTGACCGCCGGCACCATCGCCACAAAGGTCTCCATCGTATGCTCTACCATCGGCAGGTTTCCCCGCGCCGCATAAGAGCTGTAGAAATCCAGGTAGCTGCCGAACACCAGCCCGCCCTTGTCCGACTGGCTGATATAAAGATGCCCTTCGGCAAAGGTGATCACGTGATCGACGATGGGCTTCAGCCCTTCGGACACAAAGGCCTGCAGCACGTGGCTTTCGACCGGCAGCGTCAGCCCCGCCATCGCCGCCACCTGGCCGGAGCGGCCCGCAGCCGCCAGCGCCACTTTCTTCGCCCGGATCGGGCCGCGCACGGTCTGCACCCCCACCACCTTGCCGCCTTCCACGTCGATCCCGGTGACTTCGCAGTTCTGGATCAGGTCCACCCCGCGCATGTCGGCACCGCGGGCATAGCCCCAGGCCACCGCGTCGTGCCGCGCGGTTCCGGCGCGGCGCTGCATCAGCCCGCCCATGATCGGGAAGCGGTTGTTCTCGAAGTTCAGAAACGGCGCCAGCTTGCGCACCTGTTCGCGGCTCAGCAGCTCCGCGTCATCGCCCTGGTTGACGATGGCATTGCCCCGGCGCACGGCTGCATCGCGCTGGCCGTCGTTATGGAACAGGTTGATGATACCGCGCTGGGACATCATCGCGTTGTAGTTCAGGTCCTGCTCCATCCCTTCCCACAGCTTCAGCGAGTGGGAATAGAATTCGGAGTTTCCCGGCAGGTAGTAGTTGGCCCTTACGATGGTGGTGTTGCGGCCGACGTTGCCGCCGCCGAGGTAGCCCTTTTCCAGCACCGCGACATTGGTGATGCCGTGTTCCTTGGCGAGATAATAGGCGGTTGCCAGCCCGTGGCCGCCGCCGCCGATAATCACCACGTCATATTCGGATTTGGGTTCAGGATCCCGCCAATGGGGCTTCCACCCCTTGTTTCCGGTGAGCCCCTCCCGGAGCACACGCCAGCCCGAAAACCGCATGTCGTCCCTCCCCGTCAAATCACTTGTCCGCACCCGGAAAATTACCGGCCCGGGCCTTGGCGGCATTGCTACCTGCTTTCGCCTGCAGCTCCTAGCCCAAACCCTCAACTTGCGGCACATCAGCACGGCTTTGCTGGAAATCACACGAACTGATCACTTGTGTCCAGTATTATTTGCGGCGGCAGATAACGTGCAGCCTGCAGGCGGGAATAAGAACGGGGCGGAGAGTTTCCCCTCCGCCCCGCCGCTGTTGCGCAACCTTGCAGTCCGCCCGTTCGGCCCGTCAAAGGCCCTTGGCGTGATAGCTCTTGGCGACCTTGTCGATCGACACCAGATAGGCGGCGGTGCGGAGGTCTGTCACGTCATCGCGGCTGTGCCAGACTTCGCGCATTGACTGATAGGCCACCCGCATCGTGTCATCGAGACCGGAGCGGACCAGCTCCAGCTCGTCCGCGCCGCGCAGGTACTTCTCCTTGAAGTGCGGCGACATCGACCAGGTATCGCCCATCACGTCATCCAGGCGCTGCAGCTCGTCGATGACCAGCTGGTGGCGCGCCTCTTCCTGACGGCGCTGCATCCGGCCGAAGCGGATATGGCTGAGATTCTTGACCCACTCAAAGTAGGACACCGTCACACCGCCTGCGTTGGCATACATGTCAGGAATGATGACCGTGCCCTTCTTGCGCAGGATCTCGTCCGCGCCTGCAGTCACCGGGCCGTTCGCGGCCTCGATGATCAGCGGCGCCTTGACACGCTCGGCGTTGGACAGGTTGATCACCGCTTCAAGCGCGGCCGGGATCAGCACGTCGCATTCTTCCTCCAGCAGCAGCGCGCCGTCTTCGACGAACTGCGCGTCGGGATAACCGGCCACGCCGTCGTGCTTGACGATCCAGTTGCGCACCGCCTCCACGTCCAGGCCGTCCGCGCTGTAAAGCCCGCCATCACGCTCGATGATACCGGTGATCAGCGCGCCATCTTCCTCGGACAGGAACTTGGCCGCGTGATAGCCGACGTTGCCGAGCCCCTGAACGATGATGCGCTTGCCTTCCAGCTTGCCGGACAGGCCGGCGGCGGCCTTGTCTTCCTCATACCGGAAGAACTCGCGCAGGGCGTATTGCACGCCGCGCCCGGTCGCCTCGACCCGGCCGGAGATCCCGCCTGCATTCAGCGGCTTGCCGGTGACACAGGCCTTGGCATTGATGTCGGTGGTGTTCATCCGCGCGTACTGGTCTGCAATCCAGGCCATCTCGCGCTCGCCGGTGCCCATGTCGGGCGCGGGCACGTTCTGCGACGGGTTGATCAGGTCGCGCTTGGCCAGCTCATAGGCAAAGCGGCGGGTGATCAGCTCCAGCTCATGCTCGTCATATTCGCGCGGGTCGATGCACAAGCCCCCCTTGGAGCCGCCGAACGGCGCCTCCACCAGGGCGCATTTATAGGTCATCAGCGCCGCCAGCGCCTCAACCTCATCCTGGTTCACGCCGGTGGCATAACGGATACCGCCTTTTACCGGCTCCATATGCTCGGAATGGACGGAACGGTAGCCGGTAAACGTGTGCATGGCACCGCGCAGGCGCACCCCGAACCGCACTGTATAAGTTGCGTTGCAAACTCTGATCTTTTCCTCCAGCCCCGGCGGCAGATCCATCAGGGATACGGCCCGGTTAAACATCAGGTCCACGCTTTCGCGGAAGCTCGGCTCTGTGCGGCTGCTCATCTAAAAACTTCTCCGTGATCAAACATCGACTCGCTGCCGATGATGCCCTCACTCTATGCAGAGATAATTAAGGAGTGCGACCTTTTTGACCATTCCCTGCCAAAAAGATTCTCATTTTATCCAAAGGTTGACGATTCGCCGCCCGCCCGGAAGCCATTGTACGCACCACCGCGACAACGCGGCGCAACAGCGGAATATTGGACCTCCGGTCCATTACAATCGTAGCTATTTCGGCAAAATGGCGCCCCAATTCCGCCACCTTTACCAAGCATTAATAAACGTAAATTCCGCTGCCAAAGCCGTGCAGACCCGTTCCAGAGCCGGCAGGGCATTTAGGGGGTGTTACGATGAACATGCGTCACAAAAACTCCACTGCGCTGTGCAGCCCGCTCAGGCTGCCCGGGCTGTCCAAGGTGCAAAGCTTCCTGCGCGAAGAGGACGGGGTTCTGGCGAAGCCGATGATCGGCACCTTCCTGGCCATGCTTGCGGTCGGCGGCATCGGGGTGGACCTGATGCGGATGGAGCGCGACCGGACCGAGCTGCAGTACACGCTCGACCGGGCAGTGCTCGCCGCGGCGGATCTGGACCAATCCCTGGACGCCGACGCTGTCGTTCTGGACTATCTGACCAAGGCCGGGCTGCAGCAGTACTATTCCGACCCCGATGATCAGAAGGGTCTTGGCTACAAAAGTGTCGAGGCGACGATCAACACCGATTTCGAGGCCTATCTGCTGAAGTTCGCAGGCGGCGACAACATGTCCCTCTACGCAAACTCCCGGGCGGAAGAGACCATCGGCAGCGTCGAAATCTCGATGGTGCTTGATATCTCCGGCTCCATGAACTCCGGCAACCGGCTGGTGAACCTGCAGGCCGCCGCGAAGTCCTTTGTGACACAGATTACCACCAATACCGATGTCACCAACCTGTCGATCTCGATCATCCCGTATGCGACGCAGGTGAATGCCGGTAAGGAGCTGCTCAGCAAATACCCCAACGTTTCGCAGGAGCATGACTATTCCTACTGCGTGAATTTCATCAAGGACCAGTTCAGCAAACACACGCTCAATCAGGATGAAAACCTGATCCGCACCGCGCACTTCGACACGTTCACCTATTCGATGAACATGATCGACAATCCCGTCTGCCCGACCCGGGAAGGCTCAGCCATTCTGCCCTTCACCAATGATGCCGCAAAACTGCATGCCTACATCGACAGCCTGACCGCCTCCGGCAACACCTCGATCGATATCGGGATGAAATGGGGCAGCGCCCTGCTGGACCCCACGGCGCGCGGTGTTGTGAACGCGCTGGTTGACGATGGCGAAATTGACGCGGCTTTCCGCAACCGCCCCACCGATTACGGCAGCGGCGACACGCTGAAGATCATCATCCTGATGTCCGACGGCCAGAATACCAACCAATACATGTTGAACAACAGCCGCCGGGACGGTCTCTCGGAAGTCTGGTACAATGAAGAGGCCGGCGTATTCTCGATCTACAACCCCAGCGGGAACAACTACTATTGGTACTCAAAGGGACGCTGGGAGGACCACGTTTTCGGTGAGGGCACATACAAGAATTGTTACTACTGCGCAGAGATAGAGGAGCCCGGCACCTCTGAGCGCTTGACCTATCAGCAACTGCACGCCCGCGTCTCCTTGGCCTCGATTGCCCGCAATCTCTACAGAAACACCTCCGACGCCTGGGCCTATTGGTACACGGCAGGCCGCACTTTCCACAACCGCGTCGCCAAGGACCAGCACACCAAGACGATCTGCGACATCACCAAGGATCAGGGCGTGATCGTCTATTCGGTCGGCTTCGAGGCCCCGACCAAGGGCATCAGGGTGCTTGAAGACTGCGCCAGCTCGCCCGCCCACTTCTTCGATGTGGAGGGCTTGGAAATCTCCGATGCGTTCTCGTCCATCGCCACCTCGATCCGCCAGCTGAGGCTGACCCAATGATCCGCCTTGCAGCAAACACTCTGCGCCGTTTCAGGCAGCAGCAGGATGGCAACGCAACCGTGGAATTCGCCATCGTCATCCCGGCCTTCATCATGATCCTGATGTCGACCGTCGAACTGGGGATGATCAACCTGCGCCATTCCCAGCTGGAGCGGGCGCTGGACCAGACGGTCCGCACCATCCGCCTCAGCACCGGCGGCGACATGAGCCATGACCAGCTGCGCGATGAGATCTGCACCCGCTCAGGCTTCATCGACGAATGCAACACGTCCCTGCGCCTGGAAATGCTCCGGATCAACCCCTACGCCTGGACGCCAATCGACCCGACACCTGACTGCATTGACAGTGTCGAGGAGGTTCAGCCGGTGCGGACCTTCGTGAACGGCCAGTCAAACGAACTGATGTTCATCCGCGCCTGCATGAAATTTGAGCCGATCTTTCCGACCTGGGGGCTGGGCACCCACCTGACCAAGGACGGCGACGGCCGCGTCAATCTGATCGCTTCATCCGCCTTCGTCCAGGAACCGAGGTAACGCCATGCTGACCCTGCTGTCCCGCCAAATCTCAGGCCGCCTGCCCGGTCCCGCCGGCCGCTTTCTGAACGGCACCCAAGGCAGCGTCTCGATCGAGTTCGCCTTTTACGCGCCGCTGCTGCTGGGGCTGTTTGCAGCCATCTACACCTTCTTTGACGCCTTCCGGCAGGAAAGCATCAACATGAAGGCCGCCTATACTGTCTCCGACCTGATCTCGCGCGAGACCAATTACGTCAACGAAGCCTATATAGACAGCATGCACGCGCTGGCCACGGAACTGGTGCGCAGCGACACCACGCTGTCCACCCGGATCTCCGTTGTGCGCTGGGACGAGGGTGACAAGCGGTATTACGTCGACTGGTCAAAAGTCCGCGGCAGCGTGTTTCAGGAGTGGGTTGACGGCACCATCAACGAGGTGAAGGACAATCTGCCCGCGATGCCCGATCAGGAGCGCGTGATCCTGGTGGAGACCTGGAACGAGATCCAGCCGGCCTTCAATGTGGGCATTCCGCTGATGGACGTGCAGAACTTTGTCTTCACCCGCCCGCGCTTCGCCCCTCAGGTCGTCTTTGTCGAGGACAAGGGCAACGGCAACAACCACAACGATGACGCCGAGAAGGCCGGGCCGCCTGCCTGATCAGACTTGGCCGCGCTGCACCAGCATCGCGGCCAGGATTTCCGACATCGTCTTGCCCTGCGACCCCGGCGTCACCCCGCCGATACCGATGCGGCGGCCGGACCGCCACCACAGCCCCGGCATCCAGGTTCGGCTTCCAGGCGTGCCGGTGCGGATCAGAAACCCGTTTGACGGCTTGAAGGCAAAGAAGCCGCGGTCGATGGCTTCGATATCCTCCACCCTGGCAATCACTTGCCCGTTGGAGCAGCGCAGCTCCTCGGAGGTCAGCTCGATCCGGTGCGTTGTGGCCTGCCACATCCGCACCGCCAGCCACAGCGCCGCGGCCCCCACTACCAGCAGGAACACCAGCCAGGCCGGCGACGGCGGCGCATAGAACGCCACATAGACCAGCAGGCCGCCGGTCAGGCCCAGCATCGCCGTGCCCATCACCCGGCGCGCTCCGGAAGCCTCGATTGTGGCCAGAACGTCTTTGCTCATCAGCTGCTCCCCTTACTGCTGAGCCGGGCATAAACCGGATTTGCCAAAGAAAACAGCCCCCGCCTGCACGGGGGCTGAATGCGGCCGTGCCGTTCGGGCAAACTTATTCTGCTGCCGCGCGGCGCACGGCCACCTCATACCCCGGCTCTTCCGGCTCGTCGTCGACAAGTTCCTGCGGGAATCCTGGTGCTGTGACCGACAGCCCGGTCGCTTCCTCAAGCCGCTCGATCATCCGGTCGGACTGCGCCCGCTCGCCATAGCGGCGCTGGCCGTCCTTCATCATCTCAATCATCAGCGGCGACAGTTCCAGCGGCACATTGTGGCGGTCGGCCAGGGTCTGGAACAGGCCGATATCCTTCATCACCAGATCCATGGTGAAGCTGACATCGCGCGATCCCGACAGGATCAGCTGGCTTTCTGTCTCATGCACAAAGGAGTTGCCCGAGGACATCGCAATCGCCTCATAGGTCATGCCCAGGTCCATCCCGCAGGCCTTCATCACCGTCAGCGCCTCGCACAGCGACAGCAGGTTGATGTTGGCCAGGTAATTGGTCATCACCTTCAGCAGGCTGGCGTTGCCCATCTCCCCCACATGCAGGATGCGGCGGCCCATGGTGGTCAGGACCGGCAGGATCCGGTCGAAGGTTTCCCGCTCGCAGCCTGCATAGATCGAGATATTGCCGGTGTCGGCGCGGTGGCAGCCGCCGGATACCGGGCAGTCGACCGGCGCGCCGCCGCGCTCTGCCACCAGGGCGCCCAGGCGTTTCACCTCCTCCACGTCGGTGGTGGACATCTCCATCCAGATCTTGCCGGGCTGCACATGCGGCAGCATTTCGGTGACCACCGCGTCCGAGGCTGCAGGGCTCGGCAGGCAAGTGATCACCGCATCGCAGTCCTGCATCATCTGCGCCGGGCTGCCGCCCGCCTTGGCGCCGCGCGCGACGAATTTCCCGACCAGCGCCGCATCCAGATCATGCACCGCCACCTCCAGCCCGTTGCGCACCAGGCTGCCGGCCAGCTTGCCGCCGACATTGCCGAGGCCGATAAAGCCGATCTTCATCTTAGATTTCATGTCCCGCTTCTCCTCCCCGGGGTATCGCCTGCGATATGGCTAGCTTGACCTCAGCCAAAGCAAAAACGAATAATAATGCGTCCTGACCCCAAAAATTTTTGCAACGCACATGTCCGATCTGCCCAATCTCGTCTGGCTGCGCGCCTTTGAGGCCGCCGCCCGCCTCAAAAGCTTCACCGCCGCGGCGGAGGAACTGGGGCTGACACAGGCCGCGGTCAGCCACCAGGTGCGCAGCCTGGAGAAAAGCTTTGGCATCACCCTGTTCATCCGCCGGTCGCGGCATCTGGAGCTGACGCAGCTGGGCCACGCCTATTACCCGTCGGTGGCGCAGGCGCTCACGGATATTGCCTATTCCACCCGCGGCCTGCTGGGCCACGCGCAGACCCAGACCGTGACCCTGCGGGCGCCGGTCTCCACGGCAGTGCTGTGGGTGGCGCCGCGGCTGGGGGCGTTTCACAGCGCCCACCCGCATATCCGCATCCGGCTGATCTCGGCGGTCTGGGCCGGCAGCACCCAGGATGAGGACGTGGATATCGACCTGCGGCTGGGTCCTACTGGCTGGTTCGACCGGCGCGCGCATCTGCTTTCCACCGAAAGCGTGATTCCCGCCGCGCAGCCGCAGCTTGCAGCGCAGCTGCAATCGGTGGACCAGCTGTTCGGCCAGACCCTGATTCACATCCACGGCTACCAGGACCACTGGCTGCGGCTGTCGGAGCAGGAAGGCGTGCCGCTCAAGGACCGCGGCGCGCCGCTTTATGTCGACACCTCTCTGGCCGCAATCGAGCTGGCAGCCTCCGGCACCGGCGTGGCCATGCTGATGCGCCGCTACGCCGAACTGCCGCTGTCGCAAGGCCGGCTCGCGCCGGTTCTGGACGCTGAAATCCCTATGGGCCAGGGCCACTATCTGATGCCCGCCGCAGGCGAAGCCCCCAACAGCGCCGAAACCGCCCTGGTGCGCGACTGGGTCGTGTCGTTGTTCTGCTGACCGGCACGGCCCCTTGCCGGACCGCCGGCAGGCGGCTAGCGTCCTGCCATGCCTTGGCCTCAGAACACACCGCCCCAGCGTGACGGCGACGCAGCCGCAGGGATCGACGTCACCGACGGTTTCGAGCGGTTTTCGCAGCGCAACGACATTTTCACCCGCGCGTTTTGGGACGAGCGGGTGAAATCCAAACACACTGCCAGGTTTTTCGCCTCCTACCGGATGGAGGCCGCGCCGCGGCGCGGCGACGGCTTCACCCAGCGCGACTTTGCCCTGCGCAACGCGGCCTGGCTGATTTCCGACGTGGTCTCCAGCCGCCGGGCGCATGAGGGCGTCCGGGAGGGGTTCCAGGCCGCCATCCGGCCGGACACGCCGGTTGCCAGGGACGCACTGGCCGTTAACGACCCCGTAAAGATGTCCGCCGAGGTGAAACGCATCGCCAGGTTCTTCGGCGCCGATCTCTGCGGCATCACCGATCTGGACGAACGCTGGCTTTATACGGCGCGGGTCGATGCCCGTGACATGTCCGAGGCGCCGCATGATCTGCCCGAGGGGCTGACCAGCGTGATCGTGCTGGGCCATGAGATGGACAAGGACCTGGTGGCCGCCTACCCCTCTGCGCTGGCGGGGGCGGCGACGGGGCGGGAATACAGCCACGAGGCCTCCATCGTGATGCAACTGGCGGCCTATATCCGCAATCTGGGCTATGAGGCAGTGGCCTCGATGAACGATACCGGCCTGGTGATCCCCTATGCGGTCAAGGCGGGCCTGGGGGAATACGCCCGCAATCAGATGGTGATCACACCGGAATTCGGGCCGCGCCTGCGGTTCTCCAAGATCTTCACAAACCTGCCGCTGGCGCATGACCTGCCGCAGCCGCTGGGGGTGAAGGCGTTCTGCGGGATCTGCACCAAATGCGCCGACGCCTGCCCGGTGAAAGCGCTGCCCTATGGCCCGCCCTCCACTGAAACCGCCAATGTCTCGGCGATCAAGGGGGTCAGGAAATGGACCTCGGACGCGGAGAAGTGTTTTTCGTTCTGGGCCAAGATGGCCTCTGACTGCGCCATCTGCATGCGGGTCTGCCCGTTCAACCGCGACTATTCCAGATGGCGCAACCGGCTGTGGCTGAAGCTGGCGCTTGGCCCGCTGCGCAAGCTGGCGCTGCGGCTGGCTGGCAAGCATGGGCAGCGGCGCAAACCGTCGGCGTGGTGGGACGGGGCCTGAAACAGGAGAGCTTTGAAAATGCCCCTGCCGCAAGCGGCCCTTGGCTGATTTTCCAAACAGCGCTCAGGGGCTCAGCGAAACGGCAAACACCTCCTCAGGTGCTTGCAGTCCTTTAAGGCTCTGCGCTCCCAGTGAGCGCCCTTGCAGCCCCGCCCGCTGCAGGAACCCGGACGACACCAGCAGCGGCTCATCTTTGGCGCCGCACAGCTCCGCCACCCGCGCGGCCAGGTTCGCGCCTCGTCCTCCTCAGCGCGGAAGATCGCCAGAATGCCATCACCGATCAGTTTCAGCACCTCGCCGCCCGCGGCCTCGACCGGCGGCACAATGCAGTCGTAATAGGCATTGAGCAGACCGGTGGCCTGTTCCGCGCTCATGCCCGCTGTCAGTCCGGTAAAGCGGCGCATATCGGCAAACAGGATGGCAGAGCGGATCCGCATCACCTCGCCCCGGTGCACATCGCCAGACAGGATCCGCCGCTGCGGCTCCTCACCGACATAGATCCGCAGCACCTCCTGCAGGGTCCGGGCGGTGGAAAGAACCTCCTGGCTGGCGGCCAGCGCCGGAAACACCGCTCGCAGGAAACGGATGTCTTCGCCGGAGAACCCCTCTGCCGCCCGGGTGGCAAAGCTGAAGATGCCTGCCGTGCCGATTGCCATGAAAACCGGCGCCATGATGTAATGGGTGTACCCTTCCGCCTTCAGGTCCGGGACGATGCCATAGCGGCCGTCCGGCGTGTCCGGCAGCCACAGGATCACCCAGTCGCCGGTGCTGTGCACATCGGCCGCCGGGGAGCGCGCATAGCCTTCGCCGCTGTCCTCGTTGAACGGGAACAGCTCGCTGCGGGTGCCCTGCCCGTGCTCCCAGAAGCGGGCGCTGGCCACCGCCTCGGCATGCAGCAGCTGCACGATGGAGGCAGTCCGCTGCAGCGGCACGCCCGCCGCCCGGATCAGGCCGCAAACCTTTGCCAGCAGCTGTTCCGGATCCTTGGAGGAGCGCCCCTCCTCCAGCGCGAAGGAGATCAGGCGCAAAGCGTCCTGCAGCCGCTCCGGCGGCAGCTGCAGCAGGGGATCGGGGGCTTGTGTCATTTGCTCAGGCTACCGCGCAGGGGATGCCCCCGGCAACGGCAATGCTCCCGCCCGTCCTTGCCGCCTGCGGCAGCGCGTCCCGTTGGGCCGGGCAGCCCTGCGGGCTGCGGGCCAGTCTGTTCACCTGCGCACAGCACCCGTTTCCGGCGACAGGTTTCCGGACAGTCCTGCACAGCCTATCTTAGCCGCAGCCAATGTTTACAGGAGGCATGGAAATGTCCCTCAGACCCATTCTCGAAACCCGCGCCGCCCAGCCTCACATTGAGGGCGCCGGCGTCAAGCTGCACCGCGCCTTCGGCTTTCAGGACCCGTCGGAGCTGGACCCGTTCCTGCTGTTCGACGACTTCCGCAACGAGCGCCCCGAGGACTACCTGCGCGGCTTTCCCTGGCACCCGCACCGCGGCATCGAGACCATCACCTATGTGCTGGCCGGTTCGGTGGAGCATGGCGACTCGCTGGGCAACACCGGCACCCTGGGTGCGGGAGACGTGCAGTGGATGACCGCCGGGTCGGGCATCCTGCACCAGGAAATGCCCTCGGGCAACGCCAAGGGGCAGATGCATGGCTTCCAGCTGTGGGGCAACCTGCCCGCCAGCCAGAAGATGACCGCGCCGCGCTATCAGGACGTGAAGGGCACCGAGATCCCGGAGGTGATCGACGATGACGGCACCCGGGTGAAGGTGATTGCCGGCGGTTTCTGGGGCAAGCGCGGCCTGGTGGACGGCATCGCCGCCGACCCGCAGTACCTGGATGTCTACGTCCCCGCAGGCGTCAGGAAGACCCTGCCGGTCGACACCTACCGCCGCGCGTTCGCCTATGTGTTCGAGGGCGAGGCCGCCTTTGCCGATGCCTCAGCCCCGCAAGGGGTGCTGCTGGAGAAGGAGGTCGCAGGCCAGGAGGTCAACATCCGCGACCTGTCCGGCGACCGCACTCTGGTCCGGTTCGGCACCGGCGACGCGATCACCGTGCAGGCAGGTCCCGAGGGCGTGCGCTTCCTGCTGATCTCCGGCGCGCCGATCAATGAGCCGGTGGCCTGGCACGGGCCGATTGTGATGAACACCCAGGCCGAACTGCAGCAGGCCTTCCGCGACCTGCGCAATGGCACATTTATAAAGCCCGCGCACTGACCGGGTAAAACTGACCGGGAAAACCGGTGCCCGCTTTGCCCTGCGCGCGGCGCAAGCCCGCGCATTGGCCGGCTGCGGCCCGCCAAACGGGGCCCTGATGTGCTATACTCCCCCCGTCCACTGCTCAGATGGGGGGAGAGATGATTATCCGGGTGTTCCGCGCCACCGTCCGCGACGACAAGATCAGAGATTTCAAGGACTTCCTGACCAATACCGCCGTGCCGCATGTGCGCCGCCAGCCGGGGCTGGTCTCGGTCACAGCCGGGCTGCCGCGGCCGGATTCGCCCGCGACCTTCTGCGTGGTGATGGTGTGGGAGAGCATCGACGCGCTGCAGGCCTTTGCCGGCGAGGACTGGGAGCAGCCGCATGTTCTGCCGGAAGAGGACCCGATGGTCCTGAACCGCCAGATCGACCACTATGACATGATCGGCCTGCTGAGCTGACAGGCCGGCCCCCTGTACCTCAGCCGCTGGCGCACCAGTTATAGATCGTCTCCCCGCCCGCGGTCTTCGGGGTGAATCCGGCCTTTTCAAGCACCCGGGCCGAGGCCGCGTTTTCCTGCATGACACCGCCGCTCAGGCAGATGCCGCTGCCGCTGAAATGCGCCTGCAAGCCGCTGATCAGCTCGCTCGCCAGGCCCTGCCCCCAAGCAGCTTCGGCAAACAGATAGCCAAGGTTGCGGGTTTTGCTGCCGTCCTCCGAATACGACAGGATCAGCAGCCCGATTGCCTGCCCCTTCGCGGCGCACAAGCCAATCACCTCAGCCTGCTGCGCCACTGCCGCCAGGAAATCCCGCCGGGCCCGGTCGCTGTCCTGCGTCCGGAACCCTTCCGGCAGCCATTGCACCACCTTCGGCGCAAACAGCGCCGCCAGGTCCGCCTCCGTCAGCTCCTGCCAGCGCGCCGCACGCAGGCGTCTGGTCCGCAGGGTCAACAGGCTCAAGCGCTGACCGCCTTTTGCACCATGTTCCAATAGGCCCGCTCCACCTCATCCAGCGAAAGCCGCCCTTCGGACCGGTACCAGGTGTTGACCCCGTTCAGCATCGCAATCACCGCAAGCGTTGCGATCTTGGTGTCGGGGATAGCAAACACGCCCTGCTCCACACCTTCCTTCAGGATCCCCTCCACCCCGTTTTCATAGTCGCGGCGCAGCGATTCGATGACGGTGAAGTTTTCCTCCGTCAGGTTGCGCAGCTCCATGTAGGCGATGAACACCGCATCGGGGCGCTCCAGGTGAAAGCGGATATGAAATCCGGTAAAGGCCCGCAACCGCTCCATCGCGCCCGCGGCCCGCGGTACCGCATCCCAGGCTGCCTGCAGCTCTTCCATGTGGCTCGACATCAGGCTGAACAGCAGGCTCTGCTTGTCCGGTGTGTAATTGTACAGCGCCCCGGCCTGCACCCCCACTTCCTTGGCGATCTGGCGCATCGACACAGCGGCATAGCCATGCTGGGCAAACAGCCGCAAAGCCGCCTCGCGGATGCGGGGGCCGGTGATGTCGGAATGGGAACCTTGGGTGCGTGCCATGCCTGCAACAGTAACTGAACAGGTGTTCATATAAAAGAGAGAATGCGGCTGCAGCTTTCTGTACCCGCTCTGCCCGGCGAAGCCAACGGCGCGCTGCAGCTGGAAATCAATTGTACAGGCGCGCCGGAGCCCCTAGAACCGGCAGAGCGGAACAAAGGGCTAAGGCAATGCAGATGTGGGCGCGGATCACTTTCCTCCTGGCTGTGGCAGGCGCTGCCGCCTGCACCCGCGTGCCTGAGTTGGAGGACCGGCTGACCCCTGACCTGCGCAATGCGGGCTACCCCAGGCTGCTGCCGCTGGATGACGCGGTTGCGCCGCTGCCGCCGCCGCAGCAGGCCAGCCAAGAGCTGCAGCAGGAGCTCGACGCCCGCAGCGCCCGTCTGCAGCGCCGCGCCGCGGCGGTGAAAAACGCCGAATTCTGACCGCTTCCCGGCATTCCCATCTGGTTCTGCCCGCTGCAGGCGGCAGCGGCGTTGCACGCTCGCGCCGAACCCGATAAGGCGGGGCGGAGCATTTCGGAACAAAGGACCTCCAGCTATGACAGAACCGCTTCGTCTTGGGATTGCAGGTTTGGGCACGGTTGGCATCGGCGTGGTCAAGATCATCCGCCGCCATGCTGCGCTGCTGGAGGCACGGACCGGGCGTCCGGTTGTGATTTCCGCGGTGTCGGCCCGCGACGCCAGCAAGGACCGCGGGATTTCGCTGAGCGGCTATGCATGGGAAACCGACCCGGTGGCGCTGGCGGTGCGTGACGACGTGGATGTGTTTGTCGAGCTGATGGGCGGCCACGAAGGCGCTGCCAAGGCTGCGACCGAGGCCGCACTGGCCGCGGGCAAGGATGTGGTCACCGCCAACAAGGCGCTGCTGGCGATCCACGGGCAGGCCCTGGCGGAACAAGCCGAGGCCGCGGGCCGGGTGATCCGTTTTGAGGCCGCCGTGGCCGGCGGCATCCCGGTGATCAAATCGCTGACCGAAGGTTTGGCGGGCAATGAGATCACCCGCGTCATGGGTGTGATGAACGGCACCTGCAACTACATCCTGACCCAGATGCAGGCCACCGAGCAGGGCTATAACGCGCTGTTCGAGGAATGCGGACGCCTGGGCTACCTTGAGGCCGACCCGAACCTGGACGTGGGCGGCATCGACGCAGGCCACAAGCTGGCGCTGCTGGCCTCCATCGCCTTTGGCACCAAGCCGGACTTTGACAGCGTGCAGCTGGAAGGCATCCAGCGCATCCAGCTGGCAGACATCCACGCCGCCGCCGACATGGGCTACCGGATCAAGCTTCTGGGGGTGGCGCAGCGCTCCGCCCGCGGGCTGGAACAGCGCATGTCGCCCTGCCTGGTGCCTGCCGACTCGCCGCTGGGGCAGCTGGAAGGCGGCACCAACATGGTGGTGATTGAGGGCGACTCCATCGAGCAGGTGGTGCTGCGCGGCCCCGGCGCCGGCGAAGGCCCGACCGCCAGCGCGGTGATGGGCGACGTTCTGGACCTGGCCCGCGGCCTGCGGATTTCCACCTTCGGCCAGCCGGCCGGAACCCTGCAGGAGGCCCCGGCCGCCCAGACCGGCCTGCCCGCGCCGTTCTACCTGCGCATGGGGCTTCTGGACAAACCCGGCGCGCTGGCAAAAGTGGCGGCAATCCTTGGCGAAGCCGGCGTCTCGATCGACCGGATGCGCCAGTACGGCCATTCGGAACCGGTTGCGCCGGTGCTGATCGTCACCCACAAATGCACCCGCGCCACCCTGGATGCGGCGCTGGACGGCCTCTCCGCCACCGATGTGGTCGACGGCACCCCCGTCGCCCTGCGCATCGAAGAGGTCTGACCCGCCCCGCCCGCAGAAAACGGCCGGTTTGCGCGCCGCGGCGGGGCATTCCAGCCGGGGCGAGCGCTATCTGCCCTTGCGACCCGGCCCCGCCCCGCGCTATTCGGCTTGAAACGCCCATTCACATCTGACCCGTTGAGACAGGATTTCCGGTATGACTTCGAACACCTCTGACGCGCCCTTTTATGACCGCATGCTGTCGCTGGGCCTGGCCCGCGTTGCCGAGCAGGCCGCCTTGGCCTCTGCTTCGCTGATCGGCCGCGGCGACGAAAAGGCCGCCGACCAGGCGGCCGTGAACGCCATGCGCGAGCAGCTGAACCTGCTGGACATCGCCGGCGTCGTCGTGATCGGCGAAGGCGAGCGCGATGAGGCGCCGATGCTGTATATCGGCGAGGAAGTCGGCACCGGCAACGGCCCCGGCGTCGACATTGCGCTGGACCCGCTGGAAGGCACCACCCTGACCGCCAAGGACATGCCCAACGCGCTGACCGTGATCGCGATGGGCCCGCGCGGCTCGATGCTGCACGCGCCCGACACCTATATGGACAAGCTGGCCATCGGCCCGGGCTTTGCCGAAGGCGTGGTGTCACTGGAAATGTCCCCGCGCGAGCGGGTCGAGGCGCTGGCCAAGGCCAAGGGTTGCGCGCCGTCCGACATCACCGTCTGCATCCTGGAACGCCCCCGCCATGAGGCGATGATCTCCGAAGTGCGCGAAACCGGCGCCTCGATCCGTCTGATCACCGACGGCGACGTGGCCGGCGTGATGCATTGCGCCGAAAGCGGCACCACCGGCATCGACATGTACATGGGCCAGGGCGGCGCTCCGGAAGGCGTGCTGGCGGCGGCGGCGCTGAAATGCATGGGCGGCCAGATCTTCGGCCGTCTGCTGTTCCGCAACGACGACGAAAAGGCGCGTGCCGCCAAGGCAGGCATCACCGACCTGGACCGCATCTATTCCCGCGATGAAATGGTCACTCAGGACGTGATCTTTGCCGCCACCGGCGTCACCGGCGGCTCGCTGCTGCCGCGCATCAAGCGCCAGCCCGGCTGGGTCGAGACCACCACCCTGCTGATGCGCTCCAAGACCGGGTCTGTGCGCCGCATGTCCTACCGCACGCCGGTGGCACCGCATCAGATGTAAGCCGGTCCTGCGCGGACGGGAAGCGGCTTGCGCCGCTGCCTCCGGCGGGAGTATTTGAAGAAAGATGAAAGGGCCGGGTCCGTATTGGGTCCGGCCTTTGCGCATGGGGGCAGATGATGAGCTTTTTGGGTGTTGAGCAGTCCTTGAGCGGGCGCCGTTGGGTCGGCCCCGGCGTGGAAGTGGACCGGGCGTCGGAGATGATGGCCCAGCAAACCGGCCTGCCCCGGTCAGTCTGTCAGGTGCTGGCCCGCAGGGGCGTTCCGGCGATGGAGGCCAAGGGGTTTCTGGACCCCAAGCTGAAGGAGCTGCTGCCCGACCCGCGCGAGATGAAGGACATGGAGACCGCCGCGGCCCGGTTCCTGCAGGCAGTGCAGCGCAGGCAGCGGATTGCGGTCTTTGCCGATTACGATGTCGACGGCGGCAGCTCCGCCGCGCTGCTGCTGGTGTGGCTGCGGCAAATGGGGCTTGAGGCGACGCTTTACATCCCGGACCGCATCGACGAGGGCTATGGCCCCAATGTGCCCGCCATTCAGGAGCTGGCCGCCGCCCATGACCTGATCATCTGCGTCGACTGCGGCACGCTGAGCCATGAGCCCATCGCCGCCGCCAAAGGCGCCGATGTGATCGTGCTGGACCACCACCTGGGCGGCGAGACGCTGCCGGATTGCGTGGCGGTTGTGAACCCCAACCGGCAGGACGAAAGCGGCGACCTGGGCTATTTCTGCGCCGCGGGCGTGGTGTTCCTGATGCTGGTCGAGGCCGGGCGGCAGATGCGCGAGGCAGGCGCCAAGGGACCGGATCTGATGGCCCTGCTGGATCTGGTGGCGCTGGCCACCGTCGCCGATGTGGCCCCGCTGATCGGTGCCAACCGGGCGCTGGTGCGCCAGGGCCTGAAGGTGATGGCGGCGCGCAAACGTCCCGGGCTGGTGGCGCTGTCCGATGTCAGCCGCATGGATTCGGCCCCCTCCACCTATCACCTGGGTTTTTTGCTGGGGCCGCGGGTCAATGCCGGCGGGCGCATCGGCAAGGCCGACCTGGGCGCGCGGCTGTTGTCAACTGACAATCCGCATGAGGCCGCCGCCCTGGCCGAACGGCTGGACCAGTTGAATACAGAACGGCGCGACATTGAAAACGCCGTGCGCGCCGCGGCTTTGGACCAGGCCGAGGCGCGCGGGCTGGAGGCGCCGCTGGTCTGGGCCGCTGGCGAGGGCTGGCATCCGGGCGTGGTGGGGATCGTCGCCTCGCGCCTCAAGGAAGCCGCGGGCCGGCCCGCGGTTGTCATCGGCTTCGACGGGGAAGAGGGCAAGGGGTCGGGCCGGTCCGTGTCCGGTGTCGACCTTGGCGCCTCGATCCAGCGGCTGGCGGCAGAGGGGCTGCTGGTCAAGGGCGGCGGCCACAAGATGGCAGCGGGCCTCACCGTCATGCGCGACAAACTGGAACCGGCGATGGAGCGGCTGAGCGAACTATTGGCCAAACAGGGCGCAGGCCAGGGCGGCCCCGCCGATCTGAAACTGGACGGCGCCCTTATGCCCGGCGCCGCCACGGTGGACTTGATCGGGCAGATCGAACAGGCAGGCCCCTTTGGCGCCGGCGCCCCTGCCCCGCGCTATGCGCTGCCCGACCTGCAGGTGCGTTTTGCCAAGAAGGTCGGCGAAAGCCACCTGAAACTCTCGCTCAGCGACGGGATGGGCGGCGGCGTGGATGCAATCTGCTTTGGCGCCTTCGACACCGCCCTGGGCCCGCGGCTGCTGGAGCACGGCGGCGCCCGCTTCCATTTTGCCGGTCGGCTGGAAATCAACACCTGGGGCGGCCGCCAAAGCCCCCAGTTGCGCCTGGAAGACGCCGCCGAAGCCTGACATTTCAAGGACTTGCGGCCTGTGGATAAGAAAATTCGCGGATGCGTATTTTTTCTCTTGCGGGTTCCGGCGCTTATAACTAAATACCCGCTCACGCACTGAGTGGCCCGTTCGTCTATCGGTTAGGACGCCAGGTTTTCAACCTGGAAAGAGGGGTTCGATTCCCCTACGGGCTGCCACTTCCTCCGCCAGAAACAGACTGCTGAAACGCGCTGAAAGCGCGATTATTTGCGTTTGTTTCCAAGGCATTAGCGCTGCCGAGCGGCGCGTAAAAAAATTCGCCTTTCTGCAAAAATCCTCTTGCGCCCGGCCGGCGCAATCAGTAAACAGCGCCTCACAGACAGAGTGGCCCGTTCGTCTATCGGTTAGGACGCCAGGTTTTCAACCTGGAAAGAGGGGTTCGATTCCCCTACGGGCTGCCACTTATTCCAAGAAAATGAGAAAAGCAGCGCACTTGCGCAGGCTTGATCCGTTCAGCGGCGTCCGTACTGGGCGCTGTTTGCACTATTTCCATGCGATGCGCTGATTGGACGATGTATGGATAACACGCTGAACCGCGGCGTTATCTCCGCCCCGGTTCAGTATGATTTGCCGTAGTCCAGCCGGTCAGGACGCAGGGCCGCCCGCCGCCTGCCGCGGCTCAGACTCGCCGCTGCTGCACGGGCCTGCCTCATCCTTCTCCATGCCCTCCCGGTAGAAGCAATGCTGCGCACGCCCGGCGCGTTTGGCCGCATAAAGCGCCAGATCCGCCTGGTTCAGCAGCTGCTGCGGGTCCGGAACCTTCTGCCAGGTCGACAGGGTGGTGCCCGCACTGGCGGAAATCCTGCAGGTCTGGGCGCCAAAGGGGATGGGTTCCTCCAGCTGCTGAATCAGCCGCTTGGCAATGGCCGCCAGCCGCGCCGTGTCCAGCACACCTTCGAGGATCATCACAAACTCATCGCCGCCCACCCGGACCACCGTGTCCGACTGGCGGGTGCATTCCACCATGATCCGCGCCGCCTGCTGCAGCACCGCATCGCCGGCGGCATGGCCCAGCGTGTCATTCACCTGCTTGAAGAAATCCAGGTCCAGATGCATCAGCGCAAATTCACGGCCGCTGGCGATCAGCCGCCGCAGTACATGATCCATCGCCCGGCGGTTCTTGAGCCCGGTGAGCGTATCGGTAAACGCCTGTTCCTCGGCGGCAATCTTTGCCCCCTGCAGGCGCAGGTTGAGCTGGCGCGACGCCTCCATCGCGGCGGATTTCGCCTCCACCAGATAGAGCATTTCGATGGTCAGGTCGGTGGGCGAGAAATCGGCGCTGGTCAGGTCGTAGTCGCGCACCGCTTCCAGAACGGAGATTCCGAAGGACAGGTTGATGAACGCGCCCTGCCCATCCGGCAGCGGCGTGCAAACCCCCTTCAGCCCGGTCTGCGGCGCATCGCGGAACTGCAAATGCAGCTTGCTGCCGGAGGTGCGCAGCAGATCCTCCACCGAGCGCACCGAGCGCGGCCGAGACAGATCAAACACCCGGAAAAACCGGCGCCCCTCCCAGGTGAGCTGCGGGCGCAGCTTTTTCAGGGTCGGCCCGGCAGAGACTATCCGCCCCTTGGGATCGGCAATGACGTACATCGGGCAGACCACGCCTGCCATCTGCGTCAGCTGCTGGAGTGTCATCATAACGAGTGCGCCCCCAAATCAAATTCGCGCCCGGCGGCGAACTTGGTTTCCACCACGGTGATGGAAATCACCTCGGCGCCGCCCTGGGTGCCGCTGTGATCCAGAAACACAAGGTCGCCGTAATCATCGGCCATCGCCCGCAGAACGCCCATCAGAACATAGGCATAGCCGGGCAGCCCCGGCTGGCACACCAGCTCGAACTGCTGCGGCGTCTGCTCCACCAGTTCCAGCGCCGGAAGATGCAGGTCGGATACCGCCAGCCGCGCCCGGTCCGGCAGGTCATCCAGAGAATGCAGGAACTCCACATAATTCACACCGCCAAAGCGCAGCAGCCGTCTCAGCGCCTCCACCTGCGGGTTGGACACCAGGAAGGTGCCCATGTCCTCCAGCATTTCCGGCAGAGGGCGTGCCAGGACCTTTTCCATTGCCGCCAGCATCCGGCCCGATTGCTCATCCGTGTAAAACAGCATCGCTTCGAACTCGGTAAACCCGAGTCCGGCCTCTTCCATAACCTCTTCCCAGCGGTCCGCCCCGTAGGTACTGGTCACAAAAGCCTGAATCGCCCTGTTGATCAGACCGTGCATGCAATGGCCCCTCTTTGCCTATGCCGCAGTCTTGACGCCTGCGGGTTAAGAAAGGCCCAACAAAGCAAATTTAGGTGGTCTATCGCGCGCATTTTCCCCGGTTTTTATGACTTCTGCACCCAGCCTGCCTCCTGCGCAGCAGGCACTGGCATTGTGCGTGTTGCGAGCGCAATTCAGCCACAGGCCTCTGGCCAATCAAATCCGGCACAGCGCCCTGTCAGCCTGCTCTCAGACTCTGTTGCGTCTGTACTGAACCGGCTGGCGCCCAGAGGCAAGAGCGCAGCCGGACAAGCCCGCCAGACCGGCGGGATCTGTCCTGCCGCCAGCCTGCCGAACGAAACGGCGTAGGGCATGCCCTCCGCCTTTCGCCGCACAGATACTGGCGTCAGAAGTCAGTGGGCGCCCCGCCCTCGGACTTGCGGCGGGCAACAAAGTCCGCCAGTTCATCGCGGATCGCGGGCTCCATCGGCGGCTCTTCGAACTCGGCAATGATTTCCTTGAACAGCTTGTGGGCGCGCTGCGCGGTCCAGGTGGCGCCTGCCGCCTCCCAGGCCTCATAGTTGCGCCAGTCGCTCAGGAATGGCTGATAAAAGGCGGTCGCATAGCGGTCCTGGGTGTGCTGGATGCCGAAGAAGTGGCCGTCGTTGCCCACCTCCCGGATCGCATCCAGCGCGATCTCCTCCGGACCGGTGGCGGTGATCTGCGGCTGCATGTAGCGTTGGATCTGCTGCAGGATTTCGCAATCCATGATGAACTTTTCCGGGCTGGCAATCAGCCCGCCTTCCAGCCAGCCGGCCGCGTGGTAGACCATATTGGTGCCCGACTGCACCGCCGCCCACAGCGAATTCGAGGTCTCCCAGACCGCCTGCCCGTCCGGCACGTTGGCGGCGCAAACGCCCGATGAGCGCATCGGCAGCCCGTAAAACCGCGCCATCTGCCCGGTCATCTGGGTCGAACGCATGTATTCCGGCGTGCCGAATGCGGGCGCCCCCGATTTCATGTCGACGTTGGAGGTGAAGGTGCCGATCACGCAGGGCGTGCCGGGGCGCACGTACTGAAACAGAGCGATCGCACAGAGGCTTTCGGCAATCGACTGCGCCACGGCGCCCGCCATGGTCACCGGCGCCATCGCGCCCGCCAGGGTAAAGGGCGACACCACGATGGCCTGGCCGCGCCGCGCCAGCCGCAGGCAGCCGTCGATCATCGGGAAGTCGTGCTTCAGCGGCGAGGTGGAGTTGATGTTGGTGTACATATGGGGCTTGGCGTCGAACTCCTCATGGCTGAGCCCGCCAGCAATCCGCACCATCTCCATCACATCCTCGACCCGCTCCTTGCCCAAGCTGTAGGCGTGCATCGCCTTGTCGGTCAGGGTCAGCTTGTCATAGAGCACATCAAGATGCCGGATCGAGGCATGGATGTCCACCGGCTCCACCGGGTAGCCGCCGGCAAAGTGGATGCAGTTGAAATACTGCGTCAGCTTCAGCAGATTGCGGCATTGCTCGCGGTTGCCCGCCACCTTCTTGTTCAGCTCCATGTCCCAGTAATTCGGCGGCGAGGACACATTGCCGAACAGGATGTGGTTGCCGCCCAGCGGAATGGTCCGGTCCGGGTTGCGCGGCGTGATCGAGAATTCGCGGGGCGCCTTGCCCACCATCTCCATCACGAAATCGCGGTCCATTTTGACCAGCTCACCCTCGACCTTGACGCCGGCCTGCTTGAAGATCCCCAGCGCTTCCGGGTTCAGGAACACCACGCCGATCTCTTCCAGGATGCGCATGGCCCCCTCGTGGATCGCCTGGATGCCTTCCTCTGTCAAAGGCTCCGTCGGCCGGTCGATGTTGACCGGGATCTGCCAGGGCATCTGCTCCAGTGCCGCACTGCCGCGCCGGGCCGCCGCGCCTGCCCTGCCCCCGCCCCGCCGCTTGCGTGCGCCTGTCTCTGCCATGCCGGTCCCCCCTGAATCCGAGTTTCGCAAGTGCCGATAGCCATCCACTGTGCCAGTCCCGGCTGCCCGAACCTGTCCGTTCCCGACCACGGCTGTCGTTTTTTCACTGGAATCCGGCGGTGCGGGATATTTCTGTACACTTATGCCCAGTCTGCCGCAAAAAAACCGGCGCACTGGGACCGTGCGCCGGTAAAGCTGCCCCTCACCATCTCAGGGCACGGGAATCAGCAAAGGCTCAGCCGTCGATCCAGGCCGGAATGTGGCCGATGTCGGGCAGCACGATATCCGCGTGCGGCGCCAGTTCCTCGCGCAGCGCCATGCCTGTCAGAACGCCGATCCGCCGCATCCCGGCTGCGGCGCCGGCCTCCAGATCGTGCAGGCTGTCGCCGACCATGGCGGTGCGCTCCGGCTGTACTCCAGTCACCCTGCAAAACGCCAGCAGCGGGTCCGGGTCCGGCTTGGCGCCATGGCCGCTGTCGCAGCCCGCGACAAAGGCGAAGCGGTCCAGCACCCCGGCCCGCTCCAGCTGGCTCCTGGCGGAAATCTCGGCATCGTTGGTCATCACCCCCAGCACCTTGCCGCGCGCCAGCAGCCCGTCGAGGAACTCCGCCAGCGGCACCGCCGGCGCCAGCTCCGCCTCCGCAGCGCTTCGGGCCAGGAACACCGCCAGTTCCTCGATCTCCATCTCCGCCACAAACGGCGCCAGCACCTCCGCCACCTCGTCGTTGGAGCCGGCAATCACCAGGCTGTCGGGGTTGAACGCCCGCCGTTCCAGATCATAGCTGATCACCTCAGCCATCGCCTCCAGAACCGCCCGGTCCCCTTTGGCAAGCGTCTCCAGCACCTGCGCCGCCCAGCCGTTCCAGGTGGCGGCAAAGTCGAACAGGGTTCCGTCCTTGTCGAACAGAAAAGCATCAACGGGCATGGCGGGTCCTCTCCTCCGCGGGATCTTGGCGGAACCCTAGGCACAGCCCCTGCCGATCTCAAGTCCAGTTCACCTGCGCCCCGCCCGGAAGCGACATCCGCGCCTGCAGCGGCATCTCATACGCCAGGCCCTGGGAATCGCAGAATTGCATCACCCAATTGTCGTCCATCGTTAAGAAATCGAGCACCGAGCCAAGGAACTCCGGCTCCGCCGCCCGCGCGCGCAGATCCGCCTCGCTGGCGCCTGTTGCGCCCAGAAACACCGGCAAAAGCTCATCATTTCCGGCCAGCCAGGCCAGGGCTTTCAGCGCCAGGGTCTCGGCGCCATCGGCGGAAATCCGCATGTTCTCCACACTCCTGCCGCATTGCGGCCAATTTAGTAAAAATCCGAAAGGGTTTCTTAACCAGTCTCAGCAAAACTTCCAGTCATAGGATTTGCAAGGGGCGAAAGGATACCGCGTGCAAGGCACTATCCTGGTCATCGACGGCGTCTCCACCAACCGCATCATGCTGAAGGTGCAGCTGGCGGCTGCCTACTACGATGTGGTCCAGGCCGGCGGCGTGGCCGAGGTGCTGCAGGCCGCCCGCCAGCACCGCCCCGATCTGGTGCTGACCGCGATGTCGCTGCCCGACGGCACCGCCGCCGATGTGAAACGCGAGCTGGCCGCGGATGAGGCGCTGTCCGACCTGCCGGTGATCGCGGTTTCCGACTGGGAAGGCCACAAGGCCCGGCTGCAGGCGCTGGCCGCAGGCATCGACGATGTGCTGCAGCAGCCGGTGGACGACGTGATCCTGCAGGCCCGCATCCGCAGCCTGCTGCGCGCCCGCAGCGCGGATGAGGAGCTGAACCTGCAGCGCGATGCCTCGCACGGGTTCATTCTGCCGCTGAGCGACCGCTGCTGCGCCGAGGATCTGCGCAGCGCCTCCGTTGCTTTGGTTGCGCAGGATCCGCGCACTGCCATGGCCTGGCGGGACCATCTCTCCGCCTGCTTGCCCTACGCCCTGCGCACCCACGCGATCAGCGACATCCAGGGGCTGATGCAGGCGCCGGTCGCCGATGCCATCATCATCGAGCTGAACGAGGCTTCGGCCGGCCCCGGCCTGCGGCTGCTGGCCGATCTGCGCGCCCGCGCCGCCACCCGCCAGACGGTGGTGATCGCGGTGCCCAATCCAGCCGATCCGCAGATCGCCGCCGAAGCGCTGGACCGCGGCGCCCATGACGTGCTGCAGACCGGCTTCGATGTCGAAGAACTGAAGCTGCGCCTCACCGCCCAGCTGCAGCACAAGGCCCGCAAGGACCGGCTGCGCGACAGCGTCCGCAACGGCTTGCGCGCTGCGGTGCTGGACCCGATGACCGGGCTTTACAACCGCCGCTATGCCAAGCCCTTCCTGGACCGGGTGGCGCATTCCGCCGCCGCCAATGGCGAGAAATTTGCCGTCATGCTGGCCGACCTCGACCATTTCAAGCGGATTAACGATGTCTATGGCCACCCGGCCGGCGACGCGGTGCTGATCGAAGCCGCCCGCCGCATGCAGCAGGTGCTGGGCCCGGCCGACCTGCTGGCCCGCGTCGGCGGCGAGGAGTTCATGGCCGTTCTGCCCGGCGCCAGCGAGGCGGAGGCCGGCATCGCCGCCGTCGCCCTGTGCAACGCGATCAACGAAACCCCGTTCCAGGTCCCCGGCGCCACCGAGCCGGTCAAGGTCACCATCAGCATCGGCGCCGTCATGGGCGGCGGCGGCAACGAAGACAGCACCGCCGCGCTGGTCGATAAGGCGGATCAGGCGCTCTACAACGCCAAAAATGCCGGCCGCAACCAGGTGACGCTGCCCAGGGAATGCACCGTGGCCGCCTGAGGCCCGCGCCTTTTGCGAATTCCGGCACTCACAAAAAAAAGGCAGCTGCGACCGGCTGCCTTTCTGATGACCAGCGATCTCCAATGCCTGCTGCACGCGGGTCAGTCCCGGCCGTGGCCAGCCCCGTGCCAGCGCTTGCCGCGCTGCTGCATCCGCTCTTCCATCCGGTCAGCAAAGGCAGCACGCTCTTCCGGCGTCATCGCTTCCATCTTGCTCACCCAGGCGTCCTGCACCTTGGTGTGGAAGGCGTGGCGCGCGTCCGCCTGGCTGCGCAGCATATCCCGCAGCGCTGCGGCGTCGAAACTGCCGCTGCGCAGCGCTTCTATCACTGCGGCACTCTCTGCCCTGCGCCTCTTATGATAACTTCCGTGTTCGCCTCCAGCTTCCAAGCGCAGCGATTTGCGGGTCTCAGGTTCAAGGCCGCGGAAAATCAAAGGCTCTATTGCCTGCGGCCTGTGCCAATGCCTGTCTGTGCCCGAAAACCGCCAGGCCGCTCCAACGGCAATACCGATTACCGCCAGGTTCAATGCCAGCGATCCCGCCAGCAGCAGTTTAAGCCAAAGCTTCATTCCAGGCTTGCCCTCCGCACTCATTGCAAGTCCTCGCTCAGCATCAGCGCCAAGTCATAGCTATCATAGGGCACCGCTGTGCTACTGTCCTCATAGCCCGCCAGAACCACCGGGTCCGGCACAAAGGAAGGCGGCGCCATCCCGATCCACAGGCCCGCCGCGCAGGCCGCCGCCAGCCCGCCCATCGCAGGCCAGCCGCCAATCGCCTCGACCAGTTGCCGCCACTTCGGCTGCCGCACCGCCCGCGCAGGCCGCGCGGCGCTGAAGCCCGCTTGCGCGCGTGCCGCATCGGCCAGAATGGCAGTGTTCAGATGCGCCGGCATTCCGGGCCGCGCGCTGCGTGCCGCGGCAAACAGATCCTCCAGCTCCTCCAGTGCTTTATCCGTGTCAGCCATCGCTATACCCCAACTCTTCGCGCCGCCCGGCCAAAGCCGCGGCCAGCGCCCGTTTGCCCCGGGCGGTCAGGCTCTCGACCGCCTCGACGCTGATGTCCATGATCCCGGCGATTTCCGGGTTCGAAAGCTCTTCCAGGTGCCGCAGCACCACCGCCTGGCGCTGCCGCTCCGGCAATTGCATCAGGGCGGCCTGCAACGCATCCTGCCGCGCCCCGTCCTGCATCTGCTCCGCCGCCGAGCGGCCCGGATCCGGCGGCTCGGGCACCGCATCCAGATCCGCATGGCCGCCGCGGGCGCGCCGCTTGCGGTCGATGCACAGGTTCATCGCCACCCGGTAGAGCCAGGTCGACACCTGCGCCTCCCCCGGCCGCCACTGCGGCGCCATCTTCCATAAGCGCAGCATCGCCTCCTGGGTCACATCCTCGGCGTCCGTGCGGTTGCCCATCACCCGCATCGCCACGCCGAAGACCCGCGGCCCCAGCCGCGCGGTCAGCTCTGCCGCCGCCCGCCCGTCGCCATTGGCATAGAGCACCATGAGCGCATCATCAGAGGCCTCCCCCGCCGCTGCGCTCATGGCATCCGGACCCCCGTCAGGGGCCCGGCGCCGCGATATTTCCGTCTTATGCAGCACGCGTCAGCGATCAGTTCTGCTCCGTAGCATTCCCTTGCCCGGCCCCATGGCCGTGCATACCGCCGCGATGCATCCGGGCATTCTCGAATTCCGCCTTGGAGATCCCGCCGCTGCCGTCGGCATCCATGCGGTCAAACATCTTGCCCGCCCGGCGCGGCTGCGGCAGCTCGTCCATAGTCAACGCGCCATCCTTGTCGGTGTCAAAGCGTTCCAGCATCTGTGCGGCCCGCTCATTGGCATGCTCCCGTGCCCGCGCCTGCATCTCCTCCAGCGTCAGCTTGCCGTCGCCATCGGCGTCAGCCTTGGCAAAATGCGCGTCCTTCATCGCCTCAATCTCGGCCTTGGTCACCTCGCCATTGCCGTCCGCGTCGATCTCCTCAAAGGACATCCGCGGCCCGTGGTGCCCAAATCCCTGCGCCAGGGCAGCGCCGCCAGCAGTCACGGCAGCGGCGGCAACGATCGCGGTAATGAACTTGACGTGTTTCATATCGTCTTTCCTTTGTCCTGCGGCAGCCTCTTGCTGCCTGATGCACAAGAGAAACGCGCCAGCCGCGCAGATCCGTCGCAGCGGCGAGGATTTTTTTGCACCCGGCACGTTGCGGCAAACCGGCGCAGAATTCGGGCTTTCCCCTTTCGCCCCCTTCTGAAGCGCGCAAAGATGCGGGCAGCACACAGGATATTTTCATGACCGAGTCCCCCGCCGTTACGGCCCATGACGCAGAGCACGACCGCCCCACCATGCCCGCCCTGGCCAAGGGCTGGCGCTGCAAATGCCCCAACTGCGGGCAGGGCAAGCTCCTGCACTCCTATCTGAAGGTGAACAGCAGCTGCAGCCACTGCGGCCTGGACCTGACCCACGCGCGCGCCGATGACGGTCCCGCGTATCTCACGATCCTGATCGTTGGCCACGTCATGGCGCCCTTGATGCATGTGGTTTATTTCTCCTGGCGGCCAGAACCCTTGGTGATGTTCACCGTGTTCACGATTGGCTGTCTGGCCTCTTCGCTTTATCTTCTGCCGCGGATGAAGGGGATCGTCATCGCCTACCAATGGGCGCGGCGGATGCACGGGTTTGGCAAGGACTCCCCGGCGGTAACAGGGCAGTAACAGCATGAGCGACACATTTCTTTCCGGCGAAACCACCACCGACAAGACCGCGATCCGCAACGCGGCCACGGTCATCGCCATGCGCGGCCGGATGACCAGCGACCCGCAGGTGCTGATGGGCCAGCGCGGCGCCCAAGCCGCCTTCATGCCGAACAAATTCGTTTTCCCGGGCGGCGCGGTTGATGTGGAAGATGCGCAGGTCCCCCTGGCCTCGCCAATCTCCCCCGTCTGCCAGGAACGCCTGGCCGACAAGGCGCCGGACGGCGCACATCATGCCCTCAGCGTCGCCGCGGTGCGGGAGCTGTGGGAGGAAACCGGCCTGATCCTGGGCGAGCCCGGCAGCTGGACCGGGGACATCCCCGAAGACTGGCGGAGCTTTGCCGCCACCGGCCATGTTCCTTCGGCCAAGGCGATGCAATTCGTGTTCCGCGCCCTGACCCCGCCGGGCCGCCCGCGCCGCTTCGATGCGCGCTTCTTCCTGGTGGATGCCGATCAGATCACCGGCGATCTGGACGATTTCTCCCGCGCCGCGGATGAGCTGTCGCATCTGCAGTGGATCCCGCTGAGCCAGGTGCGCAGTTTCGATCTGCCCTTCATCACCGAGGTGGTGCTGGCCGAGGTCACCGCCCGCGTCCGCGATGCCGAGCCGCCGCAAAGCGTGCCCTATTTCCACAACAACGACGAGGCCAGCCTGTTCCTGCGCCTCAAGGGCTATCCGATGCCCGCGGACGGGTAACGTTTTCCGAGCCGGGATTACCCCATAATCCCGGCTGCCCTGCCGCAGGCGGCGCTGGTCAGATTGCCAGAACCAGTACCAGGATCGACACGATCAGCAGCCCCATGCCCGCCAGCTCGCGGCCCGTGACCTTCTCCTTGAAGAACAGCACCGAGGCCAGCAGCGACAACAGCAGCTCCACCTGCCCCACCGCCTTCACATAGGCGGCGTTTTGCAGCGTGAAGGCCCAGAACCAGCAGAACGAGCCGCCCATGCTGGTCAGCCCCACCCAGACCGCCACCTTGCGCGCCGCCCAGACCCGGGCGATCTCGCCCCTGTCGCGCAGGCCCAGCCACGCGCCCATGAACAGCGTTTGCAAGGACACCACCGCGGCCAGCGTCACCGCCGCGCGGAACGCAGGCTCCAGATCGCCCAGCTGCAAGGAGGCGCCGCGGTAGCTGACCGCGGAAAAGGCAAACAGCACGCCGGATCCCAGCCCCAGCTGCGCCGCGCGGTTGGTCAGGTGCCGCCACCACGCGCCCGCCGCATCCGGTGCCCGCGACAGCACCAGCACCGCCGCCAGCCCGATCAGGATCGCCACCCAGCCGCCAAAGCTGACGGGATCGCCCAGCACCGCCAGCCCGACGATGGCTGTCTGGATCACCTCGGTCTTCTTGAAAGTGATCCCCACCGCAAAATTACGCTGCTTGAACAGCGCCACCACACAGACGGTGGCCAGGATCTGCGCCGTGCCGCCAATCGCCGCATAGATCCAGAACGCAAGCGGCAGCGGCGGCAGCGCCTGGCCAGAGATTGCCAGATACAGCGCCAGACCTGCCAGGATGAAGGGCGCGGAATACAAAAACCGGGCGAAGGTGGCTCCGCCCGGCGACAGCGTCACGCTGCTCAGGACCTTCTGCAGCATGAACCGCACGGTCTGAAATGAAGCAGCGGCAATGGAAACGGGGATCCAGGCAAACATGCCTGTGCTTATGCGCGCTTATTCCCCCTGCTGCCAGAGCGGATGCGGCACCGGGTCCTTGGCGCGAAGCAGATAGTTGCGGAAAATCTGCAGGTAATTGCGGTAGAAGTAGCCGCCATTGGCCTGCAGAAACGCCTCCCGGCGGGTGCGGTACAGCTGCGGCAGCGCATACCAGGGCACGCCCGGATGCATGTGGTGCACGATATGCAGGTTGTTGTTCAGGAACAAAAGGGCCAGCGGCCCGGTGTCCTCGATCACCACGGTGCGGCCCTGGGCGGTTTCATGCGCCCGGTGCTCCAGGAAGGTGCGGATCTTCAAAATCCCCAGCCCCATGTAGGCCCCCAGCACCGCCGCCCACAGCGGCGCCGGCGATTGCAGCACCACCCAGATCACCGGGATCAGGCCGGCCGCGTGCAGCAGCCAGTCCCGCAGGACGCCGGGCGCCCCCTTGCGTGCCAGCCGCCAGTCAGCCGCCATAAAGCAGATCTGCCCCAGCAGCGGCCCCAGCACCATCCGCCCCAGCAGCGTGTTGTTGATCCGCAAAAGGGTCTTGCGCCACGCAGGCAGACGCGCCCAGACGCCCGGATCCTGAAAATTGCTCTCCGGGTCGTCATAGGGGTCGGTCAGCGCCTCATCCTCGTGATGCGCCAGATGGGTGTCGCGGAACCGGCCATAGGGGATTGCCATGCTGAGGGGGAAGACCATCAGCGCTTCGTTCAGCCAGCGGCGGCGGAACGGATGCCCGTGCAGCGCCTCATGGGTCAGCGAGGAATGCAGCGCCGCCATCACGCCCAGCGTCAGAACGGTCAGCGCAAGGCTGACGCCGGGCAGCAGCCACAGCGCCGCCAGCCAGCCGCCGTAGCACGCCAGGATCAGCGCCAGGGTGCCCCACTCCGCCCCCTGCGGCAGATATCCGGTGCGGCGCTCAGACATGGCGCCGCCCCCATTGGACCTGCGCCCAGACGCGTTCATACGCCAGGTAGACGGTGAACCCGATGCCGGTATTGATCAGCGCCATCGCCCCGCCCGCCTTGACAGAGCCGGTGGCCGCCAGCCCCACCAGCGTCATCGAGACCAGCCCGAGACCGTTCCAAATCACCGCCTTCACTATGGAGCGCTTGCGCGTTTCCATGTTGCCTCCTGTTATTCTTGGGTAAGTGCTTGTTTCCAAGGTACCGCCGCAGGAGGGTGTGCAGAATTCCGAATAGAGTTAACAAAATCCAACGAATGTGATAATTATAAACGCATGATAGAAAATATCGACAAACGGGTGCGCGCGGAACAGTTCCGGCAAAGGCTGAACCGGGCGCTGAGCGACAGCGGCCTCAGCCAAAGCGCCCTGGCCCGTGCGGTCGGCGTCGACCGCTCCACCATTTCGCAGCTGCTGACGGATGAGGGCGCGCGGCTCCCCAACGCGCATGTGGTCGGGGCCTGTGCCGGTGCGCTGGGGGTCTCTGCCGACTGGCTCCTCAGCCTCTCCGACCGGCCCGAAAGCGCGGCGGAGCTGCTGGCCTCCAGCCTCTCCCTCACCGAAGCTCCCCGCGCTCTGGTGGATGAGCGGATCTTTGACTGGCATCAGGAGGCTGAGGGCTACAAGATCCGCCACGTGCCGGCTGCGCTGCCCGACATGCTGAAAACACGCGCCTTGCTGGAATGGGAGTATTCGCCGCACCTGGGCCGCACGGCGGATCAGGCCATCGGCGCGTCAGAGGACCGGCTGACATGGATGCGCCAGTCGCCGTCTGACTATGAAATCGCGCTACCGCTCTACGAGTTAGACAGCTTCGCGCATGGCGTGGGCTATTATGAAGGGCTGCCGCTGGAGGTGCGTCTGGAACAGCTCGCCCAGTTCGAACGGCTCTGCGAGCAGCTCTACCCGCGCCTGCGCATTTACCTGTTCGATGCCAAGCGGCTTTACTCCTCGCCGATCACCATCTTCGGCCCGCTTTTGTGCGTGTTTTACGCCGGCACCCATTACCTCGCCTTCCGCGACAAGGAGCGGATCGCCACCTTCACCAGCCATTTCGACAATCTGGTGCGCGAAGCCGATATCACCGCCCGGCAGCTGCCGGGACGGCTCCGGGCGCTCAGGGCGGCGATCAGCAGCGGATCCACCGAACACTGAGAGCTGCGCCTGCCGAGGGGCAGGCAGGCGCAGCCCGGCCTTGCGGCCGGGCGGAACACTTTGCCGTTGGGCGGGCGGTTCCGCCCGCCGCCCCTTCCTCAAACCTTCGGGTCAGGGTTCTCCGTATGGCCGTCCACGGCAATCACCTGCCCCGACACCAGCCGCGCCGCGTCTGACCCCAGAAACACCGCCATATTGGCAATGTCGCGCGCCTCCACAAACCGCCCCATCGATGTGCCCGCGGCATAGCCCGCATAAACCTGATCCCGGGTCATGCCCTTGGCCGCCGCCTCGCGCTCCAGCACGCCCTCCATCCGCGGGCCTTCCACCGCCCCGGGGCAGATCACATTGGCGCGGATATTAAAGGGGCCAAGCTCCATCGCCAGCGTCTTCATCAGCCCGATGACCGCCCATTTGGCGGAACAATAAGGCGCCCGGTTCGGGTAGCCGTACTGCCCGGCAGTTGAGGATGTCACGATGATCGACCCGGCCCTGGCCGCCTTCATCAAAGGTGCGGCGTATTTGGCGGCCAGAAAGCAGCCCTCCAGATTGACGCTCACGCATTTGCGCCAGTCTTCCAGCGCAATGTCTTCGATCAATGCGGTCGGCCCGGCGATGCCCGCATTGGCGCAGAGCACATCCAGCCCGCCCCAGACTTCAGCGATGTCGGCAAACAGCGCCTTCACACCCGCCTCGTCGGTGGCATCCACCGCCGTTACCCGCCAGCCCTCCGGCACATCCGCCAGGGCCACGGCACTCACATCCGTAACCCAGACCTGATGGCCGGCGGCGGCAAAGCCCTCGGCCATGGCCCGGCCGATGCCGGAGCCGCCGGCGGTGATCAGAACCCGGTTCATGCCCCAGACCTCACCGCGGAGCGCCGATGGCGCGGCCCAGGCCCTCCGGCGCGGGCAGCGCGGCGTGGGCCTTGGCCAGCTTCACCAGATTGGCCTCGATATGCGGCGCAGGCGGAGCAGAGCGGCGGGTCGCAAGGTCCACGTGCAGCAGCATATGCTCGCCGGTCGCCAGCAGACGCTCGCCCGAATACATCTCGTGCCACAGGTGCATCTTCTTGCCCGCCCCCATGATCACCCGGGTCCGCACCTGGATCGGGTCGCCCGCATGGACCTCGTCGATGTGGCGGATATGGGTCTCGGCGGTGAAGTAGCTGCCGCCGTTGGCGATATACTCCGCATCGCAGCCGATGATCATCATCAGCCGGTCGGTGGACTGCGCGAAGGCATCCAGGTACCGGCTCTCTGTCATGTGGCCGTTGTAATCGGTCCAATCCAGCGGCACCACGCGGCTCTGGGTCAGCACCGGCTGGCTCAGGTCCTCAATGTCATCAATCGCGCGCACCAGACCGGCCTCGCTCTCGCGGCCCCGGTCATGGGTATTCTGCAGTGCGCCCGCACCCCAGTCATTAGCGCCCAGCGCCCGCATCATGCCGACCAGGTTGTCGTCCCGGTGCCGCTCCAGCTCTCGGATCGAATACTGGCCGGATTGTTCATCCGACTGGCCCGCGATCAGATCGACCAGCTCATCGGTGAACTCCGGCACATCCATCAGCTTGGTCCACGGCCAGCTGAGGCACGGGCCGAACTGCGCCATGAAATGCTTCATGCCCGCCTCGCCGCCCGCAACCCGGTAGGTCTCAAAGAGGCCCATCTGCGCCCAGCGGATACCAAAGCCATAGCGGATCGCGTTGTCGATCTCCTCGGTGGTGGCGATGCCGTCCTTGACCAGCCACAGCGCCTCGCGCCAGACCGCCTCCAGGAAACGGTCCGCCACATGGGCGTCGATTTCCTTCTTCAGGTGCAGGGGATACATGCCGATTGCCGTAATGATCTCCTTGGCCCGGTCGATGACGCCCGCCGGATTGGCCGCTGTCGTGACCAGCTCCACCAGCGGCAGCAGGTAGACCGGGTTGAAGGGATGCGCGACCACGATCTGGCCGGGGTTCTCCCGCCCGTCCTGCAATTGCGACGGCTTGAAGCCCGAGGTGGAAGAGCCGATCACCGCATCCGGCGCGCAATGGGCTTGCAGTTCGGCATAGACCTTCTGCTTCAGGTCCAGCCGCTCCGGCACGCTCTCCTGGATCCATGCCGCGCCGTCCACGGCCTCCGCAATGGTGTCATGGAAGGTCAGGCTGCCCTCCGCAGGCAGCGCCACATTGCCAAGGCCGGGCAGCGAGCGGCGGGCGTTGGCCAGCACTTCGCTGATCTTGCGCTCCGCTTCCGGGTCCGGGTCGAACACCCGCACGTTCCAGCCATTGAGCAGGAACCGCGCGGCCCAGCCGCCGCCAATAACCCCGCCGCCGATAATTGCCGCAGATTGCTCCACCATTGTCGTCCATCCTCCGAGGGACCCGGCCGCCGGGCCCGTGTGTTATTCCTTGGTCTGAGGCACCATCTCCAATGCCTCAGGATCATAGCCATTGCTGCGCAGCACGGATTTGGCCGCGTCCAGTTCTTCCGCGCCAAGTTCCGGGCTGCGCGCCAGAATCCAGCCCTGTTCGCCGCCCGGGGTGCCGACCACCGCAACCGAGTAATCCTCAGTCACATCCAGCACCCAGTAGTCGCCCCAGGTCAGGGGCAGCCAGCTCAGCCAGGAGACGAAGTTCACCTCCAGCTTGCCCGGCGCCCGGACGCGGGCCACCCCCTCCGCCGCCTCGACCGGGCCATCCAGCCCCTCGCGGCGGCAGCGGTTGACGACACTGATCCGCCCATCCTCCCGCGCGCTGTAGGTTGCCGTCACCCCTTCACAGCCCTCTTCAAAGCTGTTGGGAAAACGGGCGATCTCGTACCAGATCCCCAAATAGCGGGTGAGATCCAGATCTTCCTGCACTGTCATCGGCACGTTCGTGTCGCGGTAGCCCTCGGCCCGGACAGAGGCCGCCGCGGCGGCGATGACGAGGGCTGAGGCAGCAACTGCCGGGATGAATTTGCGGAAGGTCATGGACGGAATCTCCTGAATCGGAACGTTGGTTTTCATCACACCCCAACGTCCCGTGTCCTGAGCGGTTCCCTCAGCCGCCCGCCGGCGCGCGTTTTGTCAGACCCAGCTTCTCGCGCACCTCCTGCGGCCCGATCACCCGCGCGCCCATGTTCGACACGATGGTGTTCGCGCGCTCCACCAGCTGCCAGTTTTCCGCCAGCACGCCCTTGCCAAGCCACAGATTGTCCTCCAGCCCGACCCGCACGTTGCCGCCCGCCAGCACCGACTGCGCCGCATAGGCCATCTGGTTGCGGCCCAGCGCGAAGGCCGAGAAGGTCCAGTCGTCCGGCACATTGTTGACCATCGCCATGAAGGTGTTCAGATCATCCGGCGCGCCCCACGGCACCCCCATGCACAGCTGCACCAGCGCCTTCGGCTCCAGCACGCCTTCCTTCACCAGCTCCTTGGCGAACCACAGATGGCCGGTGTCGAACGCTTCGATCTCAGGCTTCACACCCAAGTCGGTCATCATCTGGCCCATCGCCCGCAACATGCCCGGCGTGTTGGTCATGACATAATCGGCCTCGGCAAAGTTCATGGTGCCGCAGTCCAGGGTGCAGATCTCCGGCAGGCATTCCGCCACATGCGCCATCCGCTCGGTGGCGCCCACCATATCAGTGCCCGCCTCTTTCAGCGGCAGCGGGCTTTCGGTGTCGCCGAACACCATGTCGCCGCCCATGCCGGCGGTCAGGTTCAGCACCACATCCACCTCCGCATCGCGGATCCGCTCGGTCACCTCGCGGTAGAGATCCAGGCGCCGGGACGGCGCGCCAGTTTCCGGATCGCGCACGTGGCAGTGGACGATGGCCGCCCCGGCCTTGGCCGCCGCAATGGCCGACTCAGCGATTTCCTTGGGCGAACGGGGCACATGCGGACTGCGGTCCTGGGTGCTGCCCGAGCCGGTCACGGCGCAGGTGATAAAGACCTCGCGGTTCATTTCCAGCGGCATTTTTCTTCTCCCGTCGATGTACAGGGTTTTGCCTCGGGTTATCCCCAGGCTCCTCCCCAGATTCTGATTTGCGCTGGCACCGACTCTGCCGCAGCCTTTTACGGCACAGTTTACACCAGGCGAATCGAAGTTGATGAAATCCGCAAAAAACATCCTGCAGCCCGAAAACCGGCCGCTGAAAACCGCGCTGCTGGTGCTGGACGAATGCAACACGCTGTCCTTCGCGGCGGCGGTGGACCCGATGCGCGCCGCAAACCGGCTGGCGGGCCGCGCGGCCTTCGACTGGGATTACGTCAGCGCCACGGCAGAGCCGCCGACGCTGACCAGCGGCCTCACCGTGCCCAGCATTCCCCTGGCCCGGCTTGAAGGCTGCGAGCTGCTGATTGTCGTGGCCGGCTTTCAGCTGGCCCGCCACGCCACCCCCAGCCTGCTGGCCGGCCTGCGCCGCATCGCCGCCACCGGCGCCACCATCGCAGGCATCGACGGCGGCCCGTGGCTGCTCGCCGAAGCCGGCCTGCTGGACGGCCACCCGGCCACCACCCACTGGGAAGACCTGGAAAACTTCGCCGCCCGCTTCCCGGAGGTTGACGCCCGCAACGACCGCTTCACCGTCTCTGAGGGCCGCCTGACCTCCGGCGGCGCCACGCCCGCGATCGAGATGATGCTGCATGTCATCGGCGCCCGCCACGGGGCCGGCTTTGCTGCCCGGGTGGCCGGGCTGTTTCTCTACGATGGCCCCGCCGCCGCCCCCCGCCCGCAAAGCCGGCTGGGCGGCCGCAAGCACAATGCGCTGACTGCCAAGGCCAACGCGCTGATGGAGTCGGCGCTGGACGAGCCGCTGCCGCTCAGCGCCATCGCCGAGACGCTCGGCACAAGCCCGCGCAGCCTGCAGCAGCAGTTCCGCCTGCGCCTCAATACCACCCCGCAGGATCACTACCTGCAGCTGCGCCTGGCCGAAGCCCGCCGCCTGGTCACCGATACCAACATGCCGCTGATGGAGGTGGCGATGGCGACCGGCTTCACCTCGCAGTCAAGCTTCGCCCGCGCCTTCCGCACTGCGCACGGCACCTCGGCCCGCGACCTGCGCCAGGAACAGGCCCGCCCGACAGCGCATTGAGCCCGGCAGGATCCCTTTCTTCTGGCCGGAAATATCCCGGGGGTGAATTGCGCCGCAAGCGCAAGAGGGGGCAGCGCCCCCTCCTCCGCCCGCTTCAACCTGCCTCAATACGGCATCGGATGCGCCCGGTGCGCCGCGTTGATTTCGTCCAGAACCTCCTGGCTCAGCTCCACTTCCACCGATTGCAGCAGATGCTCCAGCTGCGGCAGATGCGTCGCGCCAAAGATCGCTGACGCCATGAATGGCCGGGTCCGGCACCAGGCCAGCGCCATATGCACCGGGTCCAGCCCGTGCCGCCTGGCAATCTCCAGATAGGCCGCCACCGCCTCATAGACCCGCGGCGAGTGGCGCCCGCCCAGCTCCGGGTTGATGGATTTGCGCGAACCCTCCGGCACCGCCCCGTCCTGATACTTGCCGGTCAGCAGCCCGGTGCCCAGCGGCGAAAACGCCATCAGGCCGACGTCCTCATTGACGCTCAGCTCCGCCAGGTCGGTGTCATACATCCGGCACAGCAGCGAATATTCGTTCTGGATCGTCGCCACCCGCGGCCAGCCGCGTTCCCCGGCGATGCGCAGCCACTGGGCGGTGCCCCAGGCGCTTTCGTTCGACAGGCCAAAGGCGCGGATGGTGCCGCGCTCCACCTCTCGCTGCAGCGCCTCCAAGCAGTCCTCCATATTGGCCAGCACCTCCTCCCGGTTCTGGCTGGAGGGGTCATAGGTCCAGTTCTGCCGGAACATGTAGCTGCCCCGGTTCGGCCAATGGAACTGGTAGAGGTCAATGTAATCCGTCTGCAGCCGCTTCAGCGAGCCTTCCACGGCGGCCGCGATGGTCTTCGACGAGATCGGCGCCCCGTCCCGCGCATGTTTCATCCCCTCGCCCGAATGCTTGGTTGCCAGGATATAATCCCCGCGCCGCCCCGTCTTTGCGTTCCAGCTGCCGATAATGCGCTCGCTGTTGCCGATGGTCTCGGCGCTGACCGGGTTCACCGGATACATCTCCGCCGTGTCAACAAAGTTCACGCCTGCCGCCAGCGCCATGGCGATCTGCGCATGGGCCTCCGCCTCCGGCGTCTGGGTGCCAAAAGTCATCGTGCCCAGGCACAGTTCAGAGACCTCGATGCCGGTACGGCCCAACGGGTTCATTTTCATATCGCGCGCTCCCCAGTTCCGGATGTGCCTGCGACCCTAAGGCCCCGCCCGGGAAGTGCAAGCCGCTTGCACCGGCGCGGCAAAGCGGCCAGCCTGCGCGCAAGCCGAGCAAAGGAGGTCCCATGCCGCAAACCATCACCAAGGGCGTCAAGGCGCTGCTGGCCGAGGCAAACAGCCTGGTCGGCACCATGCCCGTCGAAGAGGCCAAGCAGAAGGTTCTGGACGAGAACTGCGTCTTCGTCGACCTGCGCGACATCCGCGAGCTGCAGCGCACCGGCATGATCCCAGGCGCGTTTTCCTGCCCGCGCGGGATGCTGGAATTCTGGATCGCCCCGGACAGCCCCTATCACAAACCGGTGTTCAACCAGGACAAGACCTATGTGTTCTACTGCGCCAGCGCCTGGCGCTCGGCGCTGAGTGCCAAAGCGGCGATGGAGATGGGCCTGAACCCCGTGGTGCATCTTGAGGGCGGCTTCACCGAATGGGCCAAACAGGGCGGCCCGGTCGTCCCGCGCGAGGGCTGAGCCGCGCAGGATGCCGCCAGCGGCCCCGTTCATACGGCGGCACGGCGCCCAGCCGTTCATCGCCGCAGTACTGCACGGCGGCCCGGGTGCTGCCGGCGAGGCGGCCCCGGTGGCGCAGGAACTGGCCGCCCGCGGTTTTGGTGTGCTGGAGCCCTGGCAGTCCGAGACTTCCGTGGAGGGACAGATCTCCGAGCTGCGGCACCAGCTGGAGACGGCCTGCGCCGCCCCTGCGGTTCTGATCGGCTTGTCCTGGGGCGCCTGGCTGGCCTGCCTGCTGGCAGCCCGGCATCCGCATCTGGCCGCCAAACTGGTACTGGCAGGCTGCCCGCCCTTCGAGGCCCGGTTTGCGGCACAGATTGACGCCGTCCGGCAGGCCCGCCTGCGGCCTGCGGAACGGCAGGAGCTGACTGCGCTGCTTGGCGGCAGCGGCATGCAGACGCCGGCAGGCCTGGCCCGCGCGGTGCAGCTGCTGGACCAGGCAGAGGCCTGTGCGCCGCTGCCGGATCTTCCGCCTCCGCAGATCTCCTTTGACCGCGGGATTTTCCAAAGCGTCTGGGCCGAGGCTGCAGAGCTGCGCCGCTCCGGCGAGCTGCTGCGGGAGGCGGCCAGGATCCGCTGCCCGGTGATTGCCCTTCACGGCGATCAGGATCCGCACCCGGCCGCCGGCGTCCGACAGCCGCTGCGAAAGGCGCTGCCGGGTCTCCGCTTCCGCCTGCTGCGGCGCTGCGGCCACAAGCCCTGGATCGAGACCCATGCCCGAGCGGGTTTTTTCCAGGCGCTCGAAGACGCGCTCGCCCCGGCCTGACAGCGTCCGGGCCGGCCTGCCGCACGCGCCGCCGCGTCGCGCAACGCGCGGCGCCCGGCCCAACCGGAACTGCGCCTCCCGCGGAGGCGCTGGTCCGGGCGGGAGCACCACGTTGCGGCAGTTCCCCCTGCGCCCACGGTTATAATTGAGAACAAATAGCGAACACTCTATAGTCACTCCATGCCGACTCACCTGCTCAACCGCCGCCGCCACAGCCCCCGCCCGGCGCTGCCCCTGACGGAAGGGATTGCCCTGGAGCACGGCCGCACGCATGAGGCCTGCGGCCCCGCCCGCCACCGGTTTGCGCTCTGGCTCGCCGCCGCCGCCCAGCAAGCAGCCCGGAACAGCACCTGGCAAACCGCACCGGAAACGGCCCCCGCGCCGGTCCTGTGGCTGTTGCCGCCGCGGGGCGGCCGCCCGCTGAACCCGGAGGGGCTGGCCGCCTGTGCCAGCCCCGCCCGCTTCCTGTTCGTGCAGGCCGCCCGGACAGAGGACCAGCTCTGGGCCATGGAGGAAGCCCTGCGCAGCGGCGCAGCGGCGCTGGTGGTGGCAGAGCTGCCCGAACCGCCCGCCATGACCCCGGTGCGGCGGCTGCACCTGGCGGCGGAGGCCGGCGGGTGTTTCGGCCCGGCGCCGCTGGGCCTGCTGCTGACCCCCGGTCAGGGCGGCGCCCAGGGCATCGAAAGCCGCTGGCATCTTGCCCCTGCCCATAACCGCGCGGCCCGCAACCGCTTGCGCCATGACCTGCCCGCGTGCGGCCTGGCGGCCGGCGGGGAGGGCACCGCCCCGCAAAGCTGCTGGAGCTTGCAGCGCCTGCGCGCCCGCACCCTGCCGCCCCGCAGCTGGCAGATCCTCCAGGCTGCCGCAGGCAGCCCGCTGCAGGCTGTTCCGGCACCCCAAGCGGTCCCGGCAGGCACGGAGCCTGCCGGGACCGCCCAAGGCCTGCCCCAAGGCCAATCCGGGGCCATGCCCCAAGGCCGATCCGGGGCCATGCCCCAAGGCCGATCCGGAGCCCTCCCGCACCCGCAGGAGGCCCTGGCTGCGCCAGCGCCGCCTTAGCGGCTTTGGGCCCGGCACCGGGCTTTGCCCGGTGCCGGGCCCAACAGGCGATGGCTTTTGGCAAAAAGCCGGCGCCTGGCGGGAGCCCGCCGCGCCGCCGCAGGCCTGCCGGTGCTTCGTGGGATTGCGCAAGCCCCCCGGCGCCGCACGCGGGAAAGTGAGCCGCCCCGCCGGGAAACCGCGATAAGCTCGGACGGCAGCCCGCAAAACGGATTGGAAAACCCCATGCAAACAGCCCGGACACCGCCTGCCCGGATACAGCGCCGCCGCCTGCTGGCAGGCCTCAGCGCCGTGCTGCTGGCGCCGCAGGCGCTGATGGCGGCGCCGCTGCCGTACCGCCTGGTGCCCAGCGCCACCGACGTCCGCTTTACCTTCCTGCTCAACGGCCAGCCGCAGCAGGGCCGGCTTCCGGTGCGCGCGGCCCGCATCCGCATCGACCCGCAGAACCTGGCCCGGAGCGAGGCCGATATCACCCTCGACGCGCGGCGCGCCCGGACCGGGCTGATCTTTGCCACCGAAGCGCTGAAAAGCCCGGGCATTCTGGACGCCGCCCGGCATCCGGACATCCGCTTCCGCTCCACCCGGGTCCGCCTCGGGCCTGACGGGCGGCTGTCCGGCGGCGCGCAGATCACCGGCGATCTCACCCTGCGCGGCACCACCCGGCCGGTCACCCTGCAGGCCGCGCTCTACCGCCGCCCCGGCAGCGCGCCGGACGACCTGCGGCAACTGGACGTGCATCTTACAGGCGTGCTCAGCCGCGCCGCCTTCGGCGCCACCGGCTATGCGGGCCTGGTCGCCGACCGGGTGAGCCTGGCGATCCGGGCCCGCATCCGGCAAGCGGGCTGACCCCGCCAGCGGCGTGCCGAAAAGCACCGCCGCGCAGAAATACGACACGGGTTTGGCGGAAACCGGCTGGCAATGCCGTCTCAGCCTGTCATGGTCGCACCGTTATGCGCCTGATCATCTCCTTTGCCGCCCTGTTTCTGTCCGTCATCCTGCTGCAGCTGTCGACCGGAGGCGTCGGCCCGCTCGATGCCATTTCAGGGCTGACGCTCAACTTCACCACGGAGCAGATCGGCCTTCTCGGCTCCGGCCATTTCCTCGGCTTCTTCATCGGCTGCTGGTGGGCGCCGCGGCTGATGGGCAATGTCGGCCATTCCCGCGCTTTTGCCGTGTGCACCGCGCTTGGCGCCATGGGGCTGCTGGGCCACACGCTGACCGAAAACCCCTATGCCTGGGCGGCGATGCGGATGGCCTCCGGCCTGTGCGTGGCAGGCTGCTACACGGTGATCGAGGCCTGGCTCAACGCCAAGGTCACCAACGAAACCCGCGGCCGCGCCATGGGCACGTACCGGCTGGCCGACCTCAGCGCCTCGCTGGCGGCGCAGCTGATCATCGCGGTGCTGCCGCCCGCAGCCTATATCTCGTACAACCTGCTGGCGCTGCTGTGCTGCGCGGCGCTGCTGCCGCTGACCCTGACCCGGGCCAGCCAGCCGGAAATCCCCGACGCGCCGCGCCTGCGCCCCAAACTGGCCTGGCGCTGCTCGCCGCTGGCCGTGGCGGGGGTGATCGTGGCCGCGCTCAGCTCCGCCTCGTTCCGGATGGTGGGGCCGATCTATGGCCAGGAGGTCGGGCTGGAGATCGGCCAGATCGCCTTCTTCCTTGCGTCTTTTGTTCTGGGCGGGGCGCTGGCGCAGTACCCGATGGGCTGGCTGGCCGACAAATACGACCGCCGCTGGGTGCTGATCTGGCTGTCGGGCGCCGCCATTCTCAGTTGCGGCATCACCATGGCGGCCAGCGGCACCGGCACCCTGGGGGTGATGGTGACAGCAGGGTTCTTCGGCTTCACAACCTTCCCGATCTTCTCGGTCTCGGCCGCCCACGCCAACGACTTTGCCACGACCGCCGAACGGGTCGAGCTGTCGGCGGCGCTGATGTTCTGGTACGCGCTTGGCGCCATCGCCTCGCCCTATGTTTCCTCGGCGCTGATTGATGCCTACGGACCGCCGGCGCTGTTTGCCTATGTTGCCGGCGGCCACGTGCTGCTGATCGTCTTCGGCCTCAGCCGGATGAAAGTCCGCGCGACCCCGGAAGAGCGCACCAGCTATGTCTACGCGCCGCGCACCTCTTTCACCATCGGCCGCCTGCTGAAACGGACCCGCGAGCGCCGGAAATAAAGGTAAGCATTGCTGTCCGAATGTTTCGCGCG